>NZ_QHJI01000017.1:0-160003 GCF_003947535.1 Amycolatopsis sp. WAC 04169
ACTCCACCAGCTCCACCGCATCCCGACGGAACTGCTCCGGATACTTCGACGAACGCGACACCAAGACATCCTCCCTCCAGACCCCTGTCTGGAATCAAGATGTCCGGCCCCAAGGGGCAACCCCACGAAAGTACCGGTTCGGCACCGCTGATCACGGGACCACTTACTCCGTGCCCACCCAGTTGCCGTGGAAGCCGTTCGGCACCCGGTCCGGCAGGTGCACGGCCCCGACGGTCTCCAGCGTCCCCGCGTCCAGAATGGTCAGATCGCTCTTCTGTGTCGCGGGATCGTAGACGAAACCCATCAGCACGCCCTCGTCCTCGCCGGCGTCCACTGAGGACGGCACGAACACGAACTCCCCCACCTGCGCGCCGTCGCCGAATTCCCGCGACTGGACCGACCGGTTCCACAAATCGTGCTTGAGCAAGGAACCCGAGGACGCCGAGCCGTCCTTTGTGGACACCGAGTAGCCGAAGCGGTGCCGACGCCCCACCAAACGCTCGTCGACGCGCGGGAACTCCTGTCCCTGGTCGTCGAGACGTTCCTCGATGACCTTGCCGACGCTCAGGTCGATCGTCCAGCGATCCAGGGTCGGCGGCCCCTCGGCGGGACCGAGGAGTTCGGTGTCGAACATCTTCGGATGCCGCACGACGTCCAGCACGATGTCGTCGCCGTCGTCGTAGGCGTTCATCGGGTGGAACACGTAGCACGGCTCGATCTCGAACCAGCGGACGTCACCGTTGCCGCCTTCGCGCGGCATCACGCCGACCCGCGCCGGATACTTCGGGTTCCAGCGGTACGGCAGGCCCGCGTTGCCCGTGATCCGCTGGCGCAGCCGCGCGCTGAGCGGATCCGGCACCTTCACCTTGCCCACCAGCGCGGACACCACCAGCTGGGCGGGCGTGCGCAGGAACGGCGGGACGGAAGCGGCGACGGCCTGCTCGGTCGCGAACGTGACCGGGAGGTCGTAGAAGACGACGTGCTTCTCGGTCAGGGAGAAGTCGTGCATCATCGGCGAACCGGCGACCTCGATGTCCACCTTGCGCCGCGCGCGGCCCTGCGCGTCGATCACCGAGTACTGCACCTTGTTGCCCCAGCCGAAGAAGTACGACACGGCGTGCAGTTCGCCGGTCTCCGGATCACGCTTCGGATGGGCGGTGTAGCCGCCGGGAAGGGTGCCGTCGAAATCGCAGGCACCGACGGTGTCGAGTTCGTCGGTCAGTTCGAAGTTCGTGGGTCCGCCCTCGATCAGCGCGAGGGTCTTGCCCGCGTGGCCGATGACGTTCGTGTTGGCCCCCATCGACGCGACCCCGGAGACCGGCCCGCCCTCCCACCGCTCGCCGATCTCCGCGGACAGCCGGGGATTGCGCACCCAGCGGTTGCGGTACCACTCGGCGCGGCCGTCCCGCAGCCGGACGCCGTGCACCATGCCGTCGCCCATGAACCAGTGATACGTCGCGGGGTCCACTTCGGACAGCGGGTTCGGCCCGTTCCGCAGGTAGCGCCCGTCCAGATACTCCGGGATGTGCCCGGTGACGCTCAGTTCGGTGATCGTGTGCTCTCGGCTGACCGGGGCGAAATTGCCCTCGAGGAACTTGTTTCCCATCACAGCCCCCTAGCCTGGGATAACGATGTTATGCCCTCATTTATAACAGGGTTATGAGATACTGGCAAGCATGGCACCGAAACCTTCCGCCACCGAGGTCAAGGGAAAGCTGATCGAAGCGGCGATCCGGCTGCTCGCGCACGGCGGCCCGGAGGCGCTCCAGGCCCGCAAGCTGGCGGCCGAGATCGGCGCGTCCACCATGGCCGTGTACACCCACTTCGGCGGGATGGGCGCCCTCGTGGACGAGGTCGCGCGCGAGGGATTCCGTCGGCTGTCGGCGAACCTGGGCCGGGTCGAGGAGACCGACGACCCGGCGGCCGACATCCTCACCCTCGCGCTGGCGTACCGGCGGACCGTCGTGGACGATCCGCAGCTCTACGCGGTGACCTTCGGCCAGAGCCAGCCCAGCGGGCAGAAGGTGACCCTCGGCGACATGACCAACGAGGAGACCCGCCAGAACGCCAGTGAAGAGGGCATCGAGGCGTTCGGCTACCTCGTCCGCGCCGCGAAACGGGTGATCGACGCAGGCCGGTTCCGCCCCGCCCCGGAGTTCGAGGTCGCCGCCCAGCTCTGGAGCGCCGTGCACGGGTACATCACGCTGGAGGTCGCCGGCCACTTCGGCGACGGCGAGAATGGTGTGGACCACATCCTGATTCCCCTGGCCACCGCCCTCGGCGTGGGGCTGGGCGACACTTACGAGGCCGCGACGCGGTCCGCCCGGCGCTCGATCGAGGCCTGGCGCGCGAAAGAGGGAAACATCGGCACCTGATCCGGCGATACCCCGGTCACAGGTCGGTGAATCGTGCAACCTTCGAGCGGAAACGCGCGTCTGACCTGGTGGAAGCTCAACAGGGGGATCGGGGATCGGTGAACGAGGACGACCAGGGGCACACGACGCTGCCGGGGGTGGACGGCGCCCGCCGGTGGCTGAGCCGTCGTTCCGTGCTGATCGCGGGCGCCTCCGGCCTCGGGGTCGCCGGGCTCGCCGCCGGAACGGCCACCGGAGCCCTGCCGTTCAGCGAAGCGCTCCAGCGGGCGCTCGGCGTCGCGTCGCCGACCCCGGCCACCCAGCTGGGCAGCCCGCGCGTCGAACGCGTCTACTCCGAAGCCCGCGGCCGCGAGGTCGATCTCGTGCTCATGCTGCCGACCAAGGCGCCGCCCAAGGGCCTGCCGATGTCGCTGATGCTGCACGGCCTCCACGGCACCGCGCGGCACGCCGCCCCGACAGGACTGCTGAAGCAGCTCGGCAGTGAGGTCGCCCGCAAGGCGGTGCCCCCGTTCGGGTTCGTCGCCGTCGACGGCGGAGACCACTACTGGCACGAGAACAAGCCGGGTGACAACCCGATGGCGATGCTCCTCGAAGAGGTCCCCCGCTGGCTCGCCGCGCGCGGCCTCGGCGGCCGGGACGGGCAGCCGTTCGCCGCCACCGGGCTCTCGATGGGCGGCTTCGGCGCGCTGCTGTACACCCGGCGCCGCCTGGAACGACGTCGCCCTCCCGCCGCGGTCGCGGCCCTCGCACCCGCGCTGATCACGTCGTGGGCCGAGATGAGCAAACGGCGCGCGTTCCGCGACGCCGCCGACTGGGGCTCGCTGGACCCGCTGCGCCACATCGACGTCACCAAGAGCGTGCCGACCGGGATCTGGTGCGGGACCGAAGACCCGTTCATCGGCGGGGTGCGGAAGTTCATCGCCGAGGCGCGGCCCATGGTCGCGCACACCTCGCGCGGCAAGCACGGCGACGCCTTCAACCGCACGGTCGTGCCGAGCCTGGTCGCGTTCCTCGGCAAGCACGTCCCGAAGAACGCCTGAGGCCGCTCAGACGCGGAAGTAGATCCTGGTCACGGTCGACCCCGGTCTCAGGTACTGCCGGACCAGGTCGGCGACCTGGTTCACCAGCACCAGGCCACGTCCGCCGATCTGTCCCGGCGAGGCGGGACGGCGGCCCGCCAGCGGATCGCTCAGCGTGCCTTCGTCGATGACCTCGCAGAGCACGTAGTCCTCTTCACGCCAGACGCGGACGACACCGTGCCCCGAACCGTGCAGCACGCTGTTGGCGGACAGTTCGGCCACGGCGAGCACGAGGTCTTCCACGCGCTCCAAGGCGAGCCCGTACTCCTCGGCCCGGTCCTGCGCGAAACTCCGCACCGCGGCGAGCCGGGCGAGGTCGAAACGGAACGCGTCGGCCGTCCGCGGTTCGGGCAGCGGGAGGTTGTACTTCTCGACGACCGCGTCGGGGGCGTACCCCGCGCTCGGGCGGTCTCCCCCGGCGCCGGACAGCGTCGGGTGGGTCCGCTCGGCGTCGGCGAGGACGTCGTCTTCGAGCCGGTTGCGGTCGTAGGGGCAGAGGATGCTCAGCTCGCGGTCCCCGAAAGCGAAGTTGATCAGCGCCTCGTGCTGCGCGCAGGCCGGGTACTCCAGGGCCGACCGGCCCGCCCAGATCGGTTCGCCGATGATCCGCACCGGCCCCGGGCGGTGGTCCGCGAACGCGAGCAGCACACCGGGGAGGATGCGGCCGGGATTGCGGCCCGCCTCGGTCATGTCGATGAGCTCGACCTCGGCCGCGGAATCGCCCAGGGCGGCTTCGATCAGCGCCAGATTCCGGCCGGGGACGGCCACCGCGACGGGCTGGCCGAGCTTCAGGCCCTCCAGGATGTACGGAACCGTACCGTCCAGGTACTCGGCGTCACCGGAGTAGAGTAGGCCCACGTGCGAGAAGAGACCCGCGGTGACTGTCACGGACTCGTCTTACCCCGTGAAGACGATTCTGAAACCCTGCTAACGGAGGGAAATCGCGGAAACGGCATCGGTCCGATCAGCCGAGCCAGCGTCCCGCCATCGAGATCAGCCAGAATCCGGCGAGCGTCGCACCGGTGAACAGTCCCGTCCAGGCGACGAGCGACTGGTTCGCCTCGGCGCTTTTCGCCGCCTTGAGCCGGACGAGCGCGTACGCCGAAACGGCGAAGAACGGCAGCGGGATCACCGGCAGTGGCGACAGGCGGACGACCCCGGCCACCAGGCAGGTCACCACCAGCACGCCCAGCGCGATCGTCAGGGCGCGCGGGAGCCACGGATGCCCGCGGTAGGCCCCGACGACGATGCGTTCGGTGAGTTCGACGAGTCCCCTGACCTCGCGTGGACTCGCGGCTTCCAGCTCGGGAGCCTCGTTCTCGTCCTTCGTGGGAGTCAGCGGCACCTTCGCATCCTATCCCGGTCCGGTCACCGGCCGGACCGGGCCGGAGAAACCGATGCCCCGGCCGGAGGTTTCCGGCCGGGGCATCGGTGACGAAACAGCTCCGTCAGGCGGACTTCTCGCCGCGCTCGCTGCTGCGACGGCGTGACGGCTGACGCGCCACGATCGTCGGGTTCACGTTCTCGCGGACGGTCTGCTCGGTGATGACGACCTTCGCGACGTCGTCGCGGCTGGGGATGTCGTACATGACCGGCTGCAGGACCTCTTCCATGATCGCGCGCAGGCCACGGGCGCCGGTGCCGCGGAGCACGGCCTGGTCGGCGATGGCCTCGAGCGCGGTCTTGGTGAACTCCAGCTCGACGTTGTCCATCTCGAAGAGCTTCTTGTACTGCTTCACCAGCGCGTTGCGCGGCGTGGTCAGGATGCTGACCAGCGAGTCCTTGTCGAGGTGGGTCACCGTCGCCACGACCGGGAGACGCCCGATGAACTCCGGGATCAGCCCGAACTTGATCAGGTCCTCCGGCATGGTGTCGGAGAAGATGTCGCTCTCGTCGATCTCGGCCTTGGTGCGGATCTCCGCGCCGAACCCGAGGCCGCGTTTGCCGACCCGCTCGTTGATGATCTTCTCCAGCCCGGCGAACGCGCCGGCCACGATGAACAGCACGTTCGTCGTGTCGATCTGGATGAACTCCTGGTGCGGGTGCTTGCGGCCGCCCTGCGGCGGCACCGAGGCGGTGGTGCCCTCGAGGATCTTCAGCAGCGCCTGCTGCACGCCCTCGCCGGACACGTCGCGGGTGATCGACGGGTTCTCCGACTTGCGGGCGATCTTGTCGACCTCGTCGATGTAGATGATGCCCGTCTCGGCGCGCTTGACGTCGTAATCCGCCGCCTGGATCAGCTTGAGCAGGATGTTCTCGACGTCCTCGCCCACGTACCCGGCCTCGGTGAGCGCCGTGGCGTCCGCGATGGCGAACGGGACGTTCAGCATCTTCGCCAGGGTCTGGGCCAGGTAGGTCTTGCCGCAGCCCGTCGGCCCGAGCATCAGGATGTTGGACTTCGCCAGCTCGACGGTCTCGTCCTTGGAATCCTTCGGCCCGGCCTTGTCGTCGGACTGCACACGCTTGTAGTGGTTGTACACCGCCACGGCCAGCGAACGCTTCGCGTCGTCCTGGCCGATGATGTACTGCTCGAGGAACTCGTGGATCTCGGCGGGTTTGGGCAGCTCGTCGAGCTTGACCTCGCCGGCCTCGGCCAGTTCCTCTTCGATGATCTCGTTGCAGAGATCGATGCACTCATCGCAGATGTAGACCCCGGGGCCGGCAATGAGCTTCTTCACCTGCTTCTGGCTCTTGCCGCAGAAAGAACATTTCAGCAGGTCGCCGCCGTCACCGATCCGTGCCATGGCCGTTGACCTCGTCCCCTCCGGCGCGATACGCGCCTGACTGTCTTACCGCCCCGGTCACGGATGACCGCTCGGAGCCTCACACACTGCCACTGACGGTACCCGTCCGATGCCGCCGACGGGAGAACCAACGTCACATCTGAGCACGCCAGAAGCTGACCATAGACCAGGGGTCCGGTGCGTGTCGTCTCCCGACACGCACCGGTCCCCTCGCTCGATCAGCTGCTCGAAGCCTTGCGGTACTCGAGCACCTCGTCGACGATCCCGTACGCCTTGGCCTCGTCGGCCGTCAGGATCTTGTCGCGCTCGATGTCCTTCTTGACCTCGTCGGCGTCCTTGTCGGTGTGCTTCGCCAGGATGACCTCCATCTGGCGCCGCACCCGCTGGATCTCGTTGGCCTGGATCTCCAGGTCCGACACCTGGCCGTAGGTGCCCTCGGTGGCGGGCTGGTGGATCAGCACGCGCGAATTCGGCAGCGTGAATCGCTTGCCGGGGGTACCGGCGGCCAGCAGCACCGCGGCGGCCGAGGCGGCCTGGCCGATGCACATGGTGACGATGTCCGGGCGGACGTACTGCATCGTGTCGTAGATCGCCATCAGCGCGGTGAACGAGCCACCGGGCGAGTTGATCAGGATCATGATGTCGCGGTCCGGGTCCTCGTGCTCGAGGTGGAGCAGCTGGACCATCACGTCGTTGGCCGACGCGTCGTCGATCTGCACGCCGAGCATGATCTGACGCTCTTCGTACAGCTTGTTGTACGGGTTCGATTCCTTGATGCCGTAGCTCGTGCGCTCGACGTACGAGGGCAGGACGTACCGCGACTGCGGCAGCTGGAGCCGCGACTGCATCCCGGGCGCCTGCGACCCGATCGGAAGCTGGAAGTTGCTCATTGAATTCTCCTGTGTGCCGGGCGCGGATCAGCTGTTGGGAAGCGGGTTCTCACGAGTGAGGACCTGGTCCACGAAGCCGTAGTCCTTCGCCTCCTGCGCGGTGAACCAGCGGTCGCGGTCACCGTCCTTGACGATCTGCTCGACCGTCTGGCCGGTCTGCTCGGCGGTGATCCGCGCCAGCTCCTGCTTCCACTTGCCGAACACCTCGGCCTGGATGGCGATGTCGGAGGCCGTGCCGCCGACACCCGCCGAGGGCTGGTGCATGAGGATGCGCGCGTGCTGCAGCGCGTACCGCTTGCCGGGCGTGCCGGAGGAGAGCAGGAACTGCCCCATCGACGCGGCCAGGCCCATCGCGTAGGTCGCGACGTCCGGGCGGATCAGCTGCATGGTGTCGTAGATCGCGAAACCCGCGGTGACCGAGCCACCGGGCGAGTTGATGTAGAAGCGGATGTCCGACTCGGAGTCGTCTGCGTCGAGCAGCAACAACTGCGCGGTGATCCGGTTCGCGACCTCGTCGTTGACCTCGGAGCCGAGGACGACGATGCGCTCCTGGAGCAACCGCTCGAAGACCGAGTCGGTGAGGTTGAGCCCTGCGGTACCGGTCCGCGCCTGGGGCGTGTGCTGCGTCACGTCATGCCTGCCTTTTCGCCGACGGCGGCGGGTGGAACGTTCGCCGCCGCGTATGTCCAGATGCTTGAGGATCTTGCAACGACCCTAACGAACTTGGGCGGTGCAGAATGCCTGACACCGCCCAAGTTCGCTTACAGCTTTACGGTCCGTTTCGACCGGACCGGATATTCCCTACTCGGCCGCAGTCTTCGCGGTCTCCTCGGTGACCTGCGTCTCCTCGGCTGCGGGGCCGAAGAGCTCTTCGAGGTCGACCGTGGCGCCGGAGGCGTCGGTCACGGTGGTCTTGCGGACCACCGAGGCCAGCGCCTTGCCGCGGCGGACGTCGGCGTAGATCGCGGTCAGCTGACCGGACTGCTGCGCCCGCTGGACGTACTCGTCCGGGCTGACGCCGAAGCGCTGCGCCTGGTAGATGATGCGTTCGGTGAGCTCGCCGTCGTTGACCGACGTCTGCTCGGCGTCGGCGATGCTGTCCAGCAGCAGCTGCGTGCGGACCGCCTTCTCCGACTCCTCGCGGACCTCGGTGTCGAACTCTTCGATCGTGCGGCCTTCGGCCTCAAGCGCCTTCGCGAACTGCGCCTCGTCGTGGTCGAAGGGGTGGATCGCGTCGTGCTTGCGGTTCTCGATCTCGGCCTCGAGGACCTTCTCCGGGATCGCGACCTCGGTGCGCTCGAGGAGCTCCTCGAGGACCTTGTCACGGGCCTGGACGCCCTGCTGCATCTTCTTGACGCGGCCGAGACGCTCGCGAAGGTCGGCCTTCAGCTCGTCGATCGTGTCGAACTCGCTCGCCATCTGGGCGAACTCGTCGTCCGCCTCGGGCAGCTCGCGCTGCTTGATGGTCTGCACGGTGACGGTGACGTCGGCGTCCTTGCCGGTGTGCTCGCCGGCGACCAGCTTCGTGGTGAAGGTCTTGGTCTCGCCGGCCTTCGCGCCGATGATCGCCTCGTCGATGCCGTCGACGAGCTGGCCGGAGCCGATCTCGTAGGACAGGCCGGTGGTCGAGGCCTCCTCGACCTCCTGGCCGTCGACGGTGGCCGCGAGGTCGATCGAGACGAAGTCGCCGTTCTCGGCCGGGCGGTCGACACCGGTCAGCGTGCCGAAGCGGGCGCGCAGCTCGTCGAGCTGCTCGTCGACCTCGGCGTCGGTCAGTTCGACGTCGTCGACGCTGACCGCGAAGCCCTCGAGGTCGGGCAGCGAGATCTCCGGGCGGACGTCGACTTCGGCGGTGAACTCGAGGACCTCGCGGTCCTCCAGCTTGGTCACCTCGAACTCGGGCTGGCCCAGCGTGCGGACCTCGCCCGCGCGCACGGCTTCCATGTACTTGGCCGGAATGACCTCGTTGACGACCTCGTCGAGCACCGGGGCTCGCCCGATCCGGCTTTCCAGCACGCGAGCCGGCGCCTTGCCCGGGCGGAAGCCGGGGATGCGCACCTGCTGGGCGATCTTGCGGTAGGCGCGGTCGAAGTTCGGCTTGAGCTCGTCGAACGGCACCTCGACATTGATCTTGACTCGCGTCGGGCTGAGCTGCTCGACGGTGCTCTTCAACGTATTCTCCTCGAGCGGTAAACGATGTGTTGGGGCATCCGCATGTCTTCGACGGCGGATGTGCCCTGGTCACCTTGCAGACCGGGCCGTCCGAGTCTAGGCCGTGTCCCTTCCCCGCCCGGGCCCGGGGCCATCAGCCCGCCCTCCACCGCCCATCACAGGTTTCGAACCACGTCGGACCATCAGGCCCCCGACCACCCGATCGGACGAGTTTTCGGTTCTTCTCTGTTACGAACCGACCCTTTCCTGGACACGGATGCGTGCCACGCTTCACCATCGGACGCCGTGACGAGGCGTTTCGGCGATCGGATGAAGTTTACAAACCAGTACTAATTGTCTACGGTGTGCTGGCTTGTCCCGGTAGCCATCGACCGAGGGGGAACGATCGATGACCGTCGCCGTAACCCGGTCCGAGGACACGGGGGAATCGCCCGAGAGAAGACCCAGACGCGGCGTGCCCAACCCGCGTGTCCCGCTGCCGCCGGTCTCGGTACCGACGGTGCTGCTGTTCACCGGCGGCGCCATGGTCTGGACGGGCGCCACCTGGCTGGTCGTCAACGAGGCCGCGCCGCTCTGGGTGACCATTCCCCTGCATGCGCTGGTCACCTTCACCATGTTCACCGTGCTGCACGAGTCGACGCATCACGCGGCCGGGCGGCTCACCTGGGTCAACGAACTGCTCGGCAGGCTCGCGATGCCGTTCGTGGCGGCCTACGGCTCCTTCCCCCTGGTGCGCTACATCCATCTGGAGCACCACCGCAACACCAACGAGGACGCCCACACCGACCCCGACGCCTGGACCGCGCACGGCCCCTGGTGGCAGTTGCCACTGCGCTGGCTGACCATCGACTTCTGGTACGCCCGCTTCTACGTGGCGCGGCAGCGCACGCGGCCGCCGTCGGAGCGGATCGAGACCGCGGCCGTCGTCACGCTGAGCCTCGCCGCGTTCGCCTGGCTGACCGTGAGCGGCCACGGCTGGGAACTGCTGATGGTCTACCTGATCCCGCAGCGCGTCGGGCTGGCCGTGCTGGCCTGGTGGTTCGACTGGCTCCCGCATCACGACCTCGGCGCGCAGCGGCAGAACCGCTTCGGCGCCACCCGCGTCCGCGTCGGGCTCGAATGGCTGATGACGCCGATCATGCTGTGCCAGAACTACCACCTGGTGCACCATCTCCACCCGGCGATCCCGTTCTACCGGTACCTGCGCACGTGGCGGGACAACCGCGACGCCTATCTCGCGAGGGACGTCCCGATCGCGACCCCGTGGGGCCGCGAGCTGACGGCGTCGGAGTACCGCGAATGGCGACGGCTCACCGGCTCGTTCGACGAGGAGCCGCCCGCGCGCCAGCCGCTGCGGCCGAGCCGGTTCCACGCGCTGCGGGTCGCCGAGGTCCGGCCGCTGTGCGAGGGCGCCGTCACCGTGACGTTCGACGTGCCGGAGCGGCTGCGCGAGACCTTCCGGTTCACCCCCGGCCAGCACCTCGTCATCCGCGCGGAGGTGGACGGGGAAGAGGTGCGGCGCGCCTACTCGATCTGCTCGACACCGGACTCCGGCGTGCTGCGGATCGCGATCAAGCACCAGCTCGGCGGCGCGTTCTCGACGTTCGCCACCACGGAACTCGCGGCGGGCGACGTCCTGGACGTCCTGCCGCCGGACGGCGAGTTCACGCTGCTCCCGGAGCGGGGACGCGCCGGACGTTACGTCGCGCTCGCCGCGGGCAGCGGGATCACGCCGATCCTGTCGATCCTGGCCGCGACCCTGCGCGACGAGCCGAACAGCAAGGCGACCTTGCTGTACATCAACACCTCCGGCGCCAGCACGATGTTCGCCGGCGAACTCGGCGAACTCGCCGCGCGGCTGGGCGGACGGCTGCACGTCGTGCACTACCGCACCGACGAACGCGACCCGGACCTGCGCACGCAACGGCTCGAAAGGCCGTTCGACATCGTCGGCGAGGCGCTGGCCATCTCGCACGAGCGCTACCAGCGCGGCCGGCTCGACAGCACCCGCCTCCGCGCGCTGCTGCAGGCACGGCTGCATCCGGCGAAGGTGGACGACTGGTTCCTGTGCGGCCCGCGCGACCTCGTCGACATGGCCCGCCGGACGCTGGCCGACCGGGACGTCCCGGACGAGAACGTCCACTTCGAACTGTTCCAGGGCGCGCTTCCGGTCCGCCCGTCGCGGCGCCCCGGCTCGACGCTGACGGTGACCGCCGGCGGGAAGACCGTCGAAATCCCCGCGACGGTGGGCGAAACCGTGCTCAGCGCCGCGCTGCGGCACGGCGTCGACGCGCCGTACGCGTGCGTCGGCGGGGCTTGCGGCACGTGCCGGGCGACCGTGGTGCACGGCGACGCCCGGATGGACGTGCACTACGCGCTCGGGGACGACGAGGTCGCGGCGGGACGGATCCTGACCTGCCGCGCGGTGGCCACCTCCCCCGAACTCGGCGTCGACTACGACCGCTGACCCCGTCCTTCTTCCCGTAACTCACGTGATTGGACGCGTAACTCGCGTGATTGGGCGCGTAACTCGATGTTCCGCCTCCAATCACGCGAGTTACGTCTCCGATCACGCGAGTGCGGCCTAGGCACACAGCGGGCTCACAGGCGGGACACAACGCGCGCATACGACCGCGGCGCACGCTCGGGGCATGGCATCCGGTCCGACCACCGGCCCGCGCCGGTGGCCCCGGTCCGGGCGGCTTTCCCTGCGCGCCAAGCTGACCGGCTCGATGGTCTTGCTGCTCGCGTTCGTCTGCCTGGTGATCGGCGTCGCCAGCGAGATCGCGTTGCGGTCGTTCCTCACCCGCCAGATAGACGACCAGCTCTCGGCCGCGTCGGACCGCGCCCACGACTTCGCGAGCAGGCCGCCGGAGGACGGCCTCGGTCCCAACCCGCTCAACGCGCCGGGCCAGGCCTCCGGGACGCTCAGCGTGCGGGTCTCCGGAGACCGCGTGCTCTACGCGGGAGTCCTTACCGTGCAAGGACTTCCGCAAGGACTGTCGGCCGAGCAGGAGGCCGGGCTGTTCTCGATCCCGGCGGACCGGCCGCCGATGACGCTGACGATCGGCGGGCTGGGCGACTACCGCGTGCAGGCCTCATCGATCCCTGGCGGCGTGGTCGTCACCGGGCTCCCGCTCGGGCCGATGCAGGACACCCTGACCACCGTGCGCTGGATCCTGTTCGGGGTCGCGGCGGCGGGCGTCACCGGCGCCGGGTTCCTCGGCGCGTTCGCCGTCCGGCGCACGCTGCGGCCGCTCGACCGGGTCGCGGCCACCGCCGGCCGGGTGTCGGCGATGCGCCTCGACCGCGGTCAGGTCGCGCTTTCCGTGCGGGTGCCCGAGATCGACACCGATCCGCGGACCGAGGTCGGCCAGGTCGGTTCGGCGCTGAACCTCATGCTCGGGCATATCGCGCGGGCGCTGGAAGCCCGGCAGGCCAGCGAGACCCGGGTCCGCCGGTTCGTCGCCGACGCGAGCCATGAACTCCGCACGCCGCTCGCGGCCATCCGCGGATACGCCGAACTCGCCGGCCGTGGCAGCGCGCTGGCGCCGCCGGAGGTCGCGCGTTCGATGTCGCGGATCCAGTCCGAGGCGGCCCGGATGACCACACTGGTCGAAGACCTCCTCCTGCTGGCGAGACTCGACGCCGGCCGGCCGCTCGAAGCGGGCGAGGTCGATCTCGCCAGGCTGGCCGCGGACGCCGTCGGCGACGCGCACGTGGCGGGCCCGGACCATCGCTGGGAACTCCGGCTCCCGCCGGTACCCGTCCTCGTCCGCGGCGATGTCCAGCGCCTGCACCAGGTGCTGGCGAACCTGCTGTCCAACGCGCGCACGCACACCCCGCCGGGCACCACGGTGGTCACCGCGCTGACCCGCTCGTCCGTCGGCGCCGCGGTGCTCACCGTCACCGACGACGGCCCCGGTATCGCACCGGAGCTCCTGCCGACCGTGTTCGAACGCTTCGCCCGCGGTGACTCCTCCCGCTCACGGACCGCGGGCGGCACCGGGCTCGGGATGGCCATCGCGTCGGCGATCGTCGTGGCCCATCACGGCACGATCGAGGTGCACAGCCGCCCGGGACGCACCGAATTCGCCGTCCACCTTCCGGTGATCGGATCCTCACAGCGGGTGCACAGCTTCGGCACAACCACGCCCCAGGTCGGCCCCCGACGCTGAGGCAATGACCCTCCTCGCCTCCCGCGACGATGCCGATCGAACCGCTCCCCCCGCCCGAGGCAGGCCCGCGGATCCGCGCTGGGTCCGGCCGTCCCTGGCCGCGCTTCTGCTCGCGACCGCCGTCCTGTACCTGTGGAACCTCGGGGAATCCGGCTGGGCCAACGCCTTCTACTCGGCGGCCGCGCAGGCCGGATCGCTGAGCTGGAAGGCGTTGTTCTTCGGTTCCAGCGACGCCGCGAACGCGATCACGGTCGACAAGACACCGGCCGCGTTGTGGGTCATGGGCCTTTCGGCGCGCCTGTTCGGCGTCAACGCCTGGAGTGTGCTGGTACCGCAGGCGTTGATGGGCGTCGGCGCGGTGGCGTTGCTGTACGCCGCGGTGCGCCGGACGTCCGGTCCGGCGGCGGGGCTGCTGGCGGGCACGGTCCTCGCGCTCACCCCGGCCGCCGCGCTGATGTTCCGCTTCAACAACCCCGACGCGTTGCTCGTCCTGCTCCTGACCGCGGGCGCGTACTGCGTCGTCCGCGCGCTGGAGAAGGCGAGCCCGCGCTGGCTGGCCTTGGCCGGGGTCGCCGTCGGTTTCGGCTTCCTCGCCAAGATGCTGCAGGCGTTCCTGGTGCTGCCCGCGTTCGGGCTCGCCTACCTGATCGCCGCGCCGGCCTCGCCGGGCAAACGTCTCTTGCACCTGTTCGGTGCTTTGGCCGCGACCCTCGTCTCGGCCGGCTGGTATCTCGCCGTCGTCGCGTTGTGGCCGGCCGCCGACCGGCCCTACATCGGCGGCTCACAGGAGAACAGCATGTGGGAGCTGGCTTTCGGCTACAACGGCCTCGGCCGCATCACCGGGAACGAGGTCGGCAGTGTCGGCGGGAATCCCAACGGCGGCTGGGGCGGCACGGGCTGGGACCGGTTGTTCGGCGACGAGATGGCGGGCGGGATCGCCTGGCTCCTGCCGGCCGCCGCCGTCGCGCTGGCCGCCGGGCTGTGGTTCACGCGCCGTGCCCCGCGGACCGACCGCGGGCGGGCGGCACTGATCGTCTGGGGTGGCTGGTTCCTGGTGACGGCCGTGGTGTTCAGCTACATGGGCGGCATCATCCACGCCTACTACACGATCGCGCTCGCCCCGGCGGTCGCCGCGCTCGTCGGGATCGCGGGCACGCAACTGTGGCGTGCACGGGGGAATCCGGCCGCCGCGGGCACCATGAGCGCGGGGATCGGGATGACCGCCCTTACGGCGTATCTCCTGGTGTCACGGCAATCCGACTGGCTTCCCGGGCTCGGGATCGCGATCCTCGTGGCCGGCCTCCTGTGCGCTCTCCTGGTGTTCTTCGCCTCGCGTTTGCCTGACGTGGCAAGGCGTCTGGTCGCCCTCGGCGCACTGGTCACGGTTCTCGCAGGCACCGGGGTGTACACGGTCGCGACGGCGGCCACCCCGCATTCCGGCGCGCTTCCCTCGGCCGGGCCGGATACGGGCCGGGGCATGCGGATGGGTGGCGGCGGACTGCTCGGGACGAGCCTGCCCGGTGACGACCTGGCCGCCCTCATCCGGCAGGACAGCGCGAACTACACCTGGGCGGCGGCGACCGTCGGCTCCAACAACGCCGCGGGCTATCAGCTCGGCAGCGGCGCGCCGGTGATGGCCGTCGGCGGGTTCAACGGCACGGATCCCGCCCCCACGCTCGAACAGTTCCAGGAACATGTCCAAAAGGGACGGATACACTACTTCCTCGGCGAAGGCATGATGATGCGCGGGGAGACCGGCAGCGACGCCGCCGAGCGGATCGCCGCCTGGGTCGCGGATACCTACACATCGACCACTGTGGACGGTGTCACCGTCTACGACCTGAGCCGGTGAATCCCGTGACAGGACACAGCGACAGCACAGCTCGGGCACAAGGCGACCTCAGCGCGATGGCCGAGATTGACGTCATGACAACCGCGATCCTCTCCGGCGCCGACACCGGCCGCCGCCCCGCCATCGCCCCGGACGGCTCCCCCGTGCTCGACGTCGTCATCCCGGTCTACAACGAGGAGAACGACCTCGAACCGTGCATCCGCGGGCTGCACGCGCACCTCGTGGAGCAGTTCCCGTACCCGTTCCGGATCACCGTCGCCGACAACGCCAGCACCGACGGCACGCTGCGCGTCGCGGAACGGCTGAGCCGCGAGTTCGACGCCGTCGAAGTCCGGCACCTCGAAGAAAAAGGCCGCGGCCGCGCGTTGCGCGCCGTTTGGTCCACTTCGGACGCTCCGGTGCTCGCGTACATGGACGTCGACCTGTCGACCGATCTGGCCGCGCTCGGGCCGCTCATCGCGCCGCTGCTGTCCGGCCACTCCGACCTCGCCATCGGCAGCAGGCTCGCCCGCGGCGCGCGGGTGGTGCGCGGGCCGAAGCGGGAGTTCATTTCCCGTTGCTACAACCTGATCCTGCGCGGCACGCTGGCGGCGAGGTTCAGCGACGCGCAATGCGGCTTCAAGGCGATCCGCGCCGACGTCGCCGAACGGCTGCTCCCCCACATCCAGGACACCGGCTGGTTCTTCGACACCGAACTGCTCGTGCTGGCGCAGAAGGCCGGGCTGCGGATCCACGAGGTTCCGGTCGACTGGGTGGACGCCCCGGACTCGTCGGTGAACATCATCGCCACCGCGACCGCCGATCTCAAAGGCATCGCACGGCTGACCAAGGCCACGATCACCGGCCGGATCCCGATCAGCGGCCTGCGCGAACAGCTCGGCCGCGCGCCGATCCAGGTACAGGCGCCGGGGGTGGCGCCGAGCCTGGTGCGGCAGCTGGTGCGCTTCGCCGCCGTCGGTGTCGCCAGCACCGTCGCCTACCTCGTGCTCTTCCTGCTGCTGCGGACGTTCACCGGCGCGCAGGCGGCGAACCTCGTCGCGCTGCTGGTGACGGCGATCGGCAACACCGCGCTCAACCGGCGGCTGACCTTCGGCATCCGCGGCCGGGAAGGCGCCGGGCTGCACCAGTTCCAGGGCCTCATCGTGTTCGGTCTCGGGCTCGCGCTCACCAGTGGCGCGCTGGCGCTGCTGCACACGATGACCGCGCCGGGGCTGGCGCTGGAGATCACCGCGCTCGTGCTCGCGAACCTCGCGGCCACCGTCCTGCGTTTCCTGTTGCTGCGGGGCTGGGTGTTCCGCCGCCGCCCCGTCACCGAGATGGAGAACTGAGCCATGACCACCGCACTCGCCTCCCGGGTGGAACCCGGCCACGCCGGGGAAACCGCCACGAAGCCACCCGGCCGCTGGGTCCGGCCCGCCGTGTTCGGGCTGCTCGCCGCCACCGCGCTGCTGTACTTCTGGAACCTGACCGCCTCCGGCTACGGCAACTCGTTCTACGCGGCGGCCGTGCAATCGGGTACTCAGGATTGGAAGGCGTGGCTGTTCGGCTCCCTCGACGCGGGGAACGTGCTGACCGTCGACAAACCCCCGGCCGCGCTCTGGGTGACGACGGCGTTCGCCCGGATCTTCGGGTTCTCAAGTTTCACCGTGCTGGCTCCGCAGGCGCTGATGGGCGTGGCCTCGGTCGGCCTGCTGTACCTGACGGTGAAACGGACCTCCGGACCGGTCGCCGGCCTGTTCGCCGGGGCGGCGCTCGCCGTCACGCCGGTCGCCGCGCTCATGTTCAAGTTCAACAATCCCGACGCGCTGCTGACGCTGCTGCTGATCGCGGGCGGGTACTGCACCATCCGCGCGATCGAAAAGGCGAGCCCGCGCTGGCTGGCGCTGGCCGGGGTCGCCGTCGGGTTCGGCTTCCTGACCAAGATGATGCAGGCGTTCCTGGTGCTGCCCGCGTTCGGGCTCGCATACTTGATCGCCGCGCCGGCCTCGCTCGGCAAACGCCTGCTGCACCTGTTCGGCGCGGTGGTCGCGGTGGTCGTCTCGGCGGGCTGGTTCATCGCGCTGGTCGATCTGTGGCCGACCGGTTCACGGCCGTACATCGGCGGCTCGGACGGCGACAGCCTGCTCGAACTGGCCTTGGGCTACAACGGGCTCGGCCGGATCTTCGGCATGGGCGGCGGCGTGATGGTCGGTGGCCCAGGCGGAACCGTCAGCTCCGCCGCTGGCGGAAACGTCGGATTCGGCGGCGAGAGCGGCCTGACCAGGATGTTCGGCGCCAGCTTCGGCGGCGAGGTGTCGTGGCTGCTGCCCGCCGCGCTGATCGGGCTGGTCGCGGGACTGTGGTTCACCCGGCGGGCGGCAGGCACCGACCGGACGAGGGCCGCGCTGATCATGTGGGGCGGCTGGATGCTCGTCACCTCGCTGGTGTTCAGCTTCATGAGCGGGATCGTGCACCCGTACTACGCCGTCGCGCTGGCGCCGTCGATCGCCGCGGTGGTGGCCATCTCCGGGACCTCGCTGTGGCGCGGCCGGGCACATCTCGCGCCGCGGGTGTTCCTGTCGCTGATGATCGCGGCCAGCGCCGTGTGGGCGTACATCCTCTTGGACCGCAACGCGGACTGGCTGCCCGCGGTGCGCTGGATCGTCGCCGGCCTCGGCCTGGTGACCGCGACCGTCGTGCTGGTGGGTGTCCCGCCGATGCGCAGACTCGCCGCCGTCGTCGCCACGGTCTCCGTGCTGACGATCGGCCTCGGGACCACCGCCTACGGCATCGAGACCGCTTCGCAGTCGCACTCCGGCTCGATCCCGCTCTCCGGCCCGTCCACCGGTGACGAGCGTGGGATGGGGATGGGCCCGGAAGAGGAATCTTCGGCGGAGATCGGGGCCGTGCTCGCGGCGACCACGACGAAATGGGCGGCCGCGACGTCGAGTTCGCAGTCGGCGGCGAGCCTGGAACTCGCGAGCGGGAAGTCGGTGATCGGCATCGGCGGGTGGAGCGGCCGGGATCCCGCTCCGACGCTGGCGGAGTTCCAGCAGTACGTGGCGAACGGCGACATCACCTACTACATCGAAGGCGGCCGCGGCGGCGGACCGGGCGGTGGCTCGAACGAGATCTCCGAATGGGTCGCCGAAAACTTCACCGCCACCACGGTCGGCGAGCGGACGGTGTACCGCCTGCTGTCTTAAATGCTTCGACAAACCTTGGGGCGCACGGGAATCCTGGACGGCGTGAATCGGCCGTACCGCTGGGATCTCGTGCGCCCCGACCAGCTCGGGACGCTACTGGAGCGCGCCGGGGAACCGTCGTTGTGGTTCCTGGACGAACTGATCGAATGCGCCGCGAAGGTGATCGCCCGGGCCGGCGACGCGGATCTCTACTTCGTCGGCCGCTCCGCGGACAGCGTGTACGACCTGCTGAGCGGAACCCCTTGGCGGGAACGGATCCACCAGTTGCCGCTGTCGTTCGCGGGGACCGGTTCCGAGCTGGCCGAGTCCGATGTGGACACCCTTCGCGGCTACCTCGCTTCGGCGGGTCTGAGCCCGTACGACCTGGCGCGCGGACGGCCGAAGGTGTTCGTCGACCTCGTCTACACAGGACAGACGTTCACCGACCTCTATTCGCTGCTGCGGAAGTGGATCGACGACGAGCGCGAGGCGTGGAGCATCATCCGCGGGCGGCTCCGGTTCCTCGGGATCACCATCCGCGAGGACACCTCCCCGTCGGCGTTCCGCTGGCAGCGGCACTTCGGCTGGCCCGCCGACCTGCCCGCGAACGGCGTCCGGAACATCTCGCTCGACGAGCCGGTGTGGCTCTACTTCGGGAACACCCAGCCCAAGCTGACGGCGTCGTTCCCGCGGCCGCGCTGGTCGGACGAGAACGGCCGCGCGCCGGAGCATTCGGAGACACGGCTGCGGGGGCTCGCCGAGGCGGTCGCGATCGTCGAGGCCGGGCGCTCGAAGGCGGGGCGGGACCTGCTCGTGCGGCATCTGCGGAAGGAGCCGGCGATGGCGGAGAGCTGGCTGCGGACGCTGATCACCCGGCTGCGCTGACCGACAGCTGCCTTTCACCTCTCCCTCAGCCGCCCCACAGGATTTGGGCGCACTCTGGAAGCAGGGCATCACCCAGGGGTGAGGAGAAGACGATGAGGGAGCTTCCGCACTGGCACACGGCGAGCGCGCAGGGACCGCGCGAGTACAACGCGGACGCCGTCGCGGCGTACGCGGCGGCGGGCGGTCGCGGGATCGTGTTCGCGCTGGCCGATGGGGTCGGAGATCACCCGAATGCCGCACAAGCGGCGCGGACGGCGGCCTCGGCGGCGGCGAGGACACCGGTCGAGCAGGGGGCGGTCGGGGCCGTTCTCGCTGCTCAGCGCGCCGTCCTCGCCCTCGGCGGGGCCGGTGACTGCGTGCTCGTCGTGGCCGTCCGGACCGGCGATGGGTATGGCATCGCGTGGGTCGGGGACGCGCGGGCGTACGCTTGGGACGGTTACACCGTGCGGCAGGTGACGAAGGACCATACGCTCGCGCAGTACTTCCGCGACCACGAACAACCCGTGACACCGCGGATGGAACACGTCGTCACCACCAGCGTCCGCACGGCCGGTGCACACGAGATCGGCACGGCCACCGTCACGACCGGTGGGCTTCTGCTCACCAGCGACGGTGTGCACAAGACGCTCAGCGGCCCGACCATGCTCGACATCCTCGGGATGCCGGACAGGGCGGCCACGGAGCTGGTGCGGACGGCGATCTCGCTCGGTGGCTCCGACAACGCCACCGCGATCGTGGTGGATCCGCCCGGCGCGGAGGTCACCACGGAAAAGTTTCGCGTCGCGGCCTGAACCGGGCGGTCAGGCCGCGACGCGATCCCTCTTCAGCTGACGGTATTCACGCAGCACCAGCACGACGATCACGACGTCGAGGGCGGCGAAGAACGGCAGCGCGAGCGAGTGCGTATGGATCGCGCGGAAGATCTCGTAGACCACGAACGCCGAGAGCACCACGGCGGCCACGGGGTACGCCCGCCTCACCTTCTTCGCGAGCGCCCAGACCAGGCCGAGCTTGATGAGGCCGTGCGCGACGAGGTACACGACGGCGAAGGTCCGGCCCTCGGCGAAGTGGCCGGCGGCGAGTTCGAGGTGCCGGGCCAGCGTCCCCTCGGGGTCGCCGAGCAGGTCGCGGGTGACCACGGCGTGCGCGAAACCGGAGATGACCGTCGCCGGGACGATCATCAGGACGAGTCCGCCCACCAGCTGCAACGCGCCGTCGAGACCCTTCAGGGTGATGGCGATCCGGAACAGCTTCTCGGTGCTCATGTCACCTCACCCTGCCGCACACGGGGACCGTCCGCAGCCACCGTCACCGGAACAGGCGGTCCCGGCAGGCCGGGCACCGTTCGTGCCGGGCGGTCCGGCCGTAAGGGTCCCTGCCGTAGAACGGGAAGCACGGCGCCCCGCAGACGGCGAGATAGATCCGCCCGCACCGCAGCGGCCGCTCGCCGACGTTGTGCGCCACGACCAGCGCCCGGTGGCGCTCGCCCGCTTCGGGCAGCCAGCCGTCGTCCGGCAGCTTCGCGAGCACGTCCGCGTCGACGTCGTCCGAACGGGCGAGCAGCGCCGTGCCGAGGTCGGTCAGCCGTTCCCCGAGGTCACGGAGGACGTCGGCGCGCGGCGCCTCGTCCTCGACCATCCGGGTGACGAAGGTGATGTCGGTGTCCAGGGAGCCGTGGAGGTCCCGGAGCCGGTCGAGAAGGCGGTGATCCATGCCCTTCCATTAAGGCGTTGCGCCCGGGCAAGGAAAGGGTCATGACGCGTAGGTGACCCGGCCGTTCATGACGGTGGCGGTCACGGGGATGTCGCGCAGCCCGGCCGGGGACAGGCGCGCCGGATCCACCGCGGTGACGACCAGATCCGCGACGTCCCCGACGCCCACCGACGTCCGGCCACCGGACGACGCGGCGAGCGCGGCCTCCAGCGGCATGGCCTGCTCGGGATGCCACGCCGGACGGTCGTCGTCGGTGCGGCTGACCGCCGACGCGATCGCGTCCCACGGGTCCAGCGGCGCGACCGGGGCGTCCGAGCCGAACTCCAGGCGCACCCCGGAGCGGTGCAGGGCGCCGTACGGGAACGCCCGGTCGGTCCAGCCGTGCCAGTGCCGGTCGGCGACGTCGCGGTCGTCCGGCTGATGGGCGGGCTGCACACTCGCGACGACACCCAGTTCGGCGAAGCGGGCCACGTCCTCGGAACGCAGCAGTTGCGCGTGCTCGATGCGGCCGGCGCAGCCGACGTTCGCGAAGGCGTCGAGCGCGATCTTGTTGGCGTGATCGCCGATCGCGTGCACCGCGGGTGAGAGACCGTGTTCGGAAGCCTTGCGCATCAACGGCTCCAGCTCCCCGGGCGGCAGTTCGAGCAGCCCGTGGGACTCGGTTCCGGCGTAGTGGCCCACGCAGTACGCGGTGCGCGTGTTCAGCGAACCGTCGACGAACAGCTTGAACGGGCCCACCGTGAGCAGCCCGCCGCTGCCCTCCAGGACGTCGCCGGAGCGGTGGCCGCGTTCGACGGCCGTGTCGAGCAGGTACTTGGCGATCACGCAGGAAACCCGGACCGGCAGGGGTTTCCGCGCCTGCCGTCGCCGCCAGTCGGTGACCGTGTCGGCGTATTCGTAGTCGACGATCTTGGTGACGCCGCGGGCGGCCGCCGCGTCGAGGGCGTCGGCGACCCAGCCGTCGATGACGTCGTCGGGGGCGACCGGGAGTTCGGCCGTCGCGCTCATGCAGTCGTTCTCCAGCAGCACGCCGGTCGGATGCTCGCGGCCGATGAGCTTCAGTGCGGCGGGGCTGAGCCACAGCGTGTGGAGGTCGGCGCTGAAGAGCGCGACCGGATGCCCGGGCAGTGCCTTCTGCAGCAGATCCTTGTGCGGGGCGTCGGGCCAGAGGCCGTCGCGGAACCCGGCGCCGAGCACGAGCTCGCCGGGCGGCGCGGGGTGAGCCAGCAGATGGGCGAGCACGAGCTCGACCGTGTGGGCGGCGGAAGTCGCCTCGCCCAGCGGGATCCGGCGGCGCGCGGCCGACCATTGCGCGGTGTGCACGTGCGTGTCGACCAGGCCGGGCAGCAGGGTGCCGCCGTGTCCGTCCAGGATCTCCGACGCCTCACCCGCCTGCCCCGGGCCCGCGATGGCCGCGATCCGGCCGCCCTCGATCCGCACGTCCGACAGGGAACCCGCCAGGCCGACCCGGACCCGGCGCAACAGAAGATCGTCCACGCCCTCACCTTGCCAGCCCGGCCGCGTTTAGTCCTCTGAATGCGGTCCTTGCACGCGCAACGATCGCATTCAGAGGACGAAATGCGGGCGGGTCAAGAGCCGGCGAAGGTGAGCTTTCCGAGGGCGGCGACCAAAGGGGCGAGTTCGGGGAGTTCCTCGGCGGCGGCGAGGGCCTCGGTGAGGACGGTGTCGTGCGTCGGCCGCGCGGCCGCGAGCAGTTCCTGCCCCGACGGCGTGACCTCGGTGTAGATCCCCCGCCGGTCGTCCGGGCACAGGTACCGCTGCAGCAGGCCCCGGTCCTCCAGCCGCGACACCAGCCGGGTGGTCGCCGACTGGCTGAGCACGACGGCGTTCGACAGCTGGTTCATCCGGAGGTGGAAACCGTCCTGGCGGGCGAGCACGTCCAGCACGGTGTACTCGCTCACGGACAGCGAGTGCTGCTGCGCCAGCGCGCGCTCCAGCGCGTCCTCGATCCGCGCGTGCAGTGCGGCCAGGGTCCGCCAGCCCTGCGCGCGTGCCTCCACGGCGTCGTCGGCCAGTGACACGGTTCACCTCTTCCCCGGTTGCCCGAGCTTCGTTGCGTCATGCATCATCAAGCGTGTGCAATATACGGCGCGTGCAACTATTTCAGACGCCCGTAGTTGCCAACGCCAGCCAACACCACTCTACGGGAAGAAGTGAGCCTCCAATGCCTGCCGCTCTGCTCGCACTGGCGATCAGTGCCTTCGGTATCGGCACCACCGAGTTCGTGATCATGGGCCTGCTGCCCGAGGTCGCGGGCGACTTCGGCGTCTCGATCCCCTCCGCCGGACTGCTGATCTCCGGATACGCGCTGGGCGTCGTGGTCGGCGCCCCGCTGCTGACCGCGCTCGCGTCGCGGGTGCCGCGCAAGACGGTCCTGGTCGGCCTGATGGTCCTGTTCATCGCCGGCAACGTCCTGTCCGCGCTGGCCCCCACGTACGGCCTGCTGATGACCGGCCGCGTGGTCGCCGCGCTGTCGCACGGCGCGTTCTTCGGCGTCGGCGCGGTCGTCGCCGCCTCGCTGGTCGCGCCGACCAAGCAGGCGGGCGCCATCGCGATGATGTTCACCGGCCTGACCGTGGCCAACGTCCTCGGCGTGCCCGCCGGGACCGCGCTCGGCCAGGCGCTGGGCTGGCGCTCGACGTTCTGGGCGGTCAGCGCGCTCGGCGTGATCGGCCTGATCGGGATCCTCGCGCTGGTCCCTGCGCAGGCGACGACGCAGAGTGCCGGGCTGCGCAGCGAACTGGCCGTGTTCCGGCGCCCGCAGGTGTGGCTCGCGCTGGCGATGACCGCGCTCGGCTTCGCCGGGGTGTTCGCGTCCTTCACCTACATCGCCCCGATGATGACCGAGGTCGCGGGCTTCTCCCCCGGCGCGGTGACCTGGCTGCTGGTGCTGTTCGGCGGCGGCCTGTTCGTCGGCAACCTGCTCGGCGGCAAGGCGGCCGACCGGTCGCTGATGCCCAGCCTGTACGTCATCCTCGCCGCGCTCGCGGCCGTGCTGGTCGTGTTCGTCTTCACCGCGCACGCCCAGCTCCCCGCCGCGATCACCATCGCGGTCTTCGGCGCCGCCGGTTTCGCGACCGTCGCGCCGCTGCAGGCCCGTGTCATGAACAAGGCCGAAGGGGCGCCCGCACTGGCTTCGGCGGCCAACATCGCCGCGTTCAACCTCGGCAACGCCGGCGGCGCGTGGCTCGGCGGCAAGGCCATCGACGCCGGTCTCGGCTACACCGCGCCCAACTGGATCGGCGCCGCGCTCGCGCTCGCCGGACTGCTGGTCGCGGTCATCTCGGGCATGCTCGACCACGGGCGGCGAAAGGCTCGTCGCGCCGAACTGGCCCCCGCCGCCTGAACCGGAAACACCCCATGAAAGGAACGCAAGTGACCGACATTCCCACCGTCAAGCTCAACAACGGGGTGGAGATGCCGCAGCTCGGGTTCGGCGTCTTCCAGGTGCCGGACGAGGAGACCACCGCCGCGGTCAAGGCCGCGCTGGACGCGGGCTACCGCAGCATCGACACCGCCGCCATCTACGGCAACGAAGCGGGCGTCGGCAAGGCACTCGCCGAGTCCGGGGTCGCCCGCGACGAGCTGTTCATCACCACCAAGCTGTGGAACAGCGAACAGGGCTACGACGCCACGCTGAAGGCGTTCGACGCCAGCCTGGCCAAGCTGGGCCTGGAGCAGCTGGACCTGTACCTCATCCACTGGCCGACGCCCGAGCGCGATCTCTACCGCGACACGTGGAAGGCCTTCGAGAAGCTCTACGCCGACGGCCGGGTGCGCGCGATCGGCGTGTCCAACTTCCAGCCCGCGCACCTCGAACGGCTGGCCGAGGCCGGTTCCGTGACCCCGGCGGTCAACCAGGTCGAGGTGCACCCGTACCTGCAGCAGGCCGAGGTACGCGAGTACGACGCGAAGCACGGCATCGCGACCGAGGCGTGGAGCCCGCTGGCCAAGGGCGGCGACCTGCTCGGCGAAGACGCGGTCAAGGCGCTGGCTTCGAAGCACGGCCGCACGCCGGCGCAGATCGTGCTGCGGTGGCACCTGCAGCTGGGCAACGTCGTGATCCCGAAGTCCGTGACCCCGTCGCGGATCAAGGAGAACTTGGACGTCTTCGGGTTCACGCTGTCGGAGGAGGACATCGCTTCGCTGTCCGTGCTGGACCGGGGCGAGCGGACCGGACCGGATCCCGACACCTTCAACGTCGCCTAGTCACAAGTCCGTGAAGGCCTCCTTGAGGGACTCTGGGTCCCTCAAGGAGGCCTTCACGGACTTTCGCAGGTAGCGGGCGTAGCGCTTTGTTCTCGCCCGAGCCCGCTGCGTAGCCGGTTACTATTCGGCCGCACAGACGGCACTTGTGCGAAAAGAGGTAACCGGACGATGCAGGCCCGAGGACGCGCCGTCCTCGCGACACTTCTGCTCGTGGCGTTCCCAGTGGTGGTCGTCGCGGTGGGTGTCGCCAGTGTGCTGGCGGGCCTGCGGATCCAGGGCAAGATCGGCACCTACGTCATGCTCGGCGGGCTCGCGATCATGGTCGCGCTCGGCTTCGGGCTGATGAGCGCGTTGCGGGCACGGCGTCCCCCGATCGAGGGGCCCCGGCTTGCCCGCGAAGCCCATCCCGCGCTGTGGGAGATGATCGACGACCTCGCCGCCCAGGTGAAGACGCGGCCGCCGGACGAGATCGTGCTGATCGGCGAGATCAACGCGGCGGTCAGCGAGGACGCCCGGTTCCTCGGTCTGCGGCCGGGCCGCCGCACGATGCTGATCGGGCTGCCGCTGCTGGCGGCGATGAGCGTGAGCGAGCTGCGGTCGGTCCTCGCGCACGAACTCGGCCACTACAGCGGCGGCCACACCCGCCTGCTCGCGCTGACCTACCGCGGCACCCAGACGCTCGCCTTCACCGTCGACAGGCTGGACGGCGGCCCCGCCAGGGCACTGCTCTCCGCCTACTCGAAGCTGTACCTGCTGGTCGCGCGCTCGGCGAACCGGCGGCAGGAACTCCAGGCCGACGAGGCGTCCGTGCTCGCCGCGGGCAGCCGGACGGCGGCCGCGGCCCTGCGGAAGGCCGCGACGCTGAGCCCGCTGTGGAAGGACTACGCCGAGCGCTACCTCTCGCTCGGCGCGGCGGCGCGGCGCACTCCCCCGGTCCTGCTCGGGTTCCGGTCGTACCTGAACCACCCCGTCCAGCGGGACTGGGTGGCCGAGTACGCCGAAGACGTCATCGACGGCGAAGAGCTCTCGAAGTACGACAGCCATCCGCCCACGAAGCGGCGTATCGCCGCGCTGGCGGGAGTCCCGGACAACCCGGTGAAGCCGGACGCGCGACCGGGCTGGTCGCTGCTGGGCGCGCCGAAGATCGACGTGCCGGAGGCGGAGCTGGAGGTACTGATCCGCGACGTCGGGCCGCGCGCGGACTGGGACGAGGTCGTCAAACGCGCGGGCCGCGCGTCGGTGGCGGAGGGCGCGAAGCTGCTGACCGCGGCCGGGATCGAGAGCAGGCTGGCCCCGCGCGGCACGATCGGCGAGGTCGTGCGGGTCCTGCGGGACGGCGACGCCGACGCGCTCGCGAAACCCCTGCGGGCGCCGTCCCGCGAAGAGGGCTTGGACCTGCTGACCGAGCTGTTCGCCGACACCGTCACCGCCGCGATGATCGACAACGGTGTCGCCGCGCACCGCCTGAACTGGGGCGGCGGCTGGGAACTGTGCCTCGGCGACGGCGAGCCGTTCGACGTCACCGAACTGGTCGGCGCGGCGGTGCGCAGCCCGCGCGCGGTGGACGAACTGGTCCACAACCTGCAACTGCTGAGCGTGCCCGCCGCCTACTTCTGCAAACAGGAGCCGCAGCCGGAGCCGGATCCCGCCGAAGCCCGCATGCTCGGGATGTTCACCGCGCTCAAGGCCAAGCGGAAGCTCTACGACCTGATCGTCTGCGACACCGAAGTGGTGCTGCTGCCGTTGGCGCGTTCGGTGCTGCTCCGCCGCGGCCTCGCCGGCCTGATCGGGGCGCGCGGCGTGTCCGACCGCAAGCGGATCCGGAAGCTGCGGGAGCGCGGCCTCGACGATCTGCGCGCCGAGCCGGGCGCCCGGCGGATCCCGTTCCCGGACATCGTCGCGGGCGGTTTCCCGCGCCGGAAACTCACCACGTACCTGACGCTGGAGCTGTCCGACGGCGAGACGCTGGAACTGGCGATCACCGGCAACACCGAGGACTTCGGCACCGCCCACGACGAACTGACGGCGTTCTTCGCCTCGCTGAAAGCCTGACCCCTTAAGGCTTGATCCCCACTCCACCGAGGCTCAGGTGGTTCAGCTCCGTCAGCGGAGCGAGACGCGGCCCCTCCGGCCACCACTCGTGCAGGTGCACCACGCCGGGCTCGAGGATGTCCAGCCCGTCGAACAGCGACTCGATCTCGTCGCGCCCGCGGTGCACCGTGCGATGCCCGGTGCTCGCCATCAGATCGTCGAGCTTCCGGGCGAGCGCGCCACGCGAGCCCTCACCGGGCGTGAAGTCGTGCGTGATCAGTACGTAGGACCCCGGCGCGATCGCGTCGACGTAGGCGCGCACGACGGCCCGCGCCTTGCCGAGGTCTTCGATGTGGTGCAGCACCGAGTTCAGGATCACCGCGACCGGGCGGTCGAGTTCGATGTGCTCGGCGACCACCGGATCGGCGAGGGTCTGCGCGGGGTCGGTCAGATCCGCGCCGCTCACGTGGACGAGGTGGTCCTCCAGCAACGCCAGGCCGTGTGCCTGGACCACCGGATCGTGGTCGACGTAGACGACCAGCGCGTCCGGGTTGTACCGCTGCGCCGCCTGATGGGTGTTCTCCGCGGTGGGCAGCCCGGAGCCCAGGTCGAGGAACTGGTCGATCCCGCGGGCGCCGGCGAGGAACCGGACCACCCGGTTCGCCCAGGCGCGGAATTCCTTGGCCATCGCGGCGGCGTCGGGGGCGAGGGCGAGCAGGTCCACGACGGCCTGCCTGTCGACCTCGTAATGGTCGTGCCCGCCGAGGAGGACGTCCTTCATCCGGGCGAGGTTGGGCTTGCTGTAGTCGAGGGGAAGCGGGCGCCTCGGCACAGACCGGACCTCGTCCGAAGTCATGGACACGTTCCACCCTTCAGCCGCGCACAGGCCACGCGAACGTGCCCACGGCTCCCTCGACATCGACGGACCGTACACAGATTACGACATGGCGTGCATCCTCGTGAACCTCCCCAAGGGCCTTGACTACCTGCGACGATCACCCGAAACCGAGTTCACGCCAGGTGCGTCCGCCATCCGTGGTGCGATACACGGCGGACCCGCCCTCGGCGTCCGGCAGGCCGTCCACGACCACGCCGACCCGTTCGTCCGGGAAGTCCAGATCGTTGAGGCAGACCCCGCGGCCGCTGAGCACGGTGGTCGTCCAGGTCGTCCCGCCGTCAGCGGTGCTGTGCAGGAATCCGGTGCCGCCGCCTTCCGCCGCGACGGTCGCCGCCGTGGGCGAAGCCGCGCTGAAACTCTGGTCGATCCCGAGCGTCGGCGCTTGCCCCGTTCCGGTGAACTGCCCGCCGAGTTTCGGCGCGCGCCACAGCCGCCGGACGGTCGCCCCCGGCTGCGGCGTCCCCGGTCCCCCGCTGCACAACGCCAGCACCTGTCCCCGCCGGACTCCGCTCAGCGAAGCCGAACTGTCCGCCGGGCAGGGCGGCGGCGCGGTCGCGAAGGTCAAGCCGTCCGAAGACGTCCAGTACTTCTGGACGCGGTAATCCGCCCCCATCGACACCTGGACCCCGCCGCTCGTGGCGATGTCGCCGTAGGTCGTGGAGCCGGTGACGGTGAAGCCCGGGACCGGCAGGAGAAGCCGTGTGCCGGAGATCCCGGCGTACAGCGTCGTCGTCGACGGGCTGCCGAAACCGGTGACCATCGCGAACATCCGAGGGCCGGCTTCGGTGATCTTCGAAATATAGAAGGGTTCCCGCACCCCGGCGAGCCTGACCTCGGCCCAGCTGCCGCCACCGTCGCGGCTCGCGAGCAGCCGGGTGCCGTCGGAGAGGAACACGTCACGCTCGCCGATCACCGTGAGCTTGACCTGATTGTGGTTGTCCGGCAACGAGATCGGCGGTTCGCCCGCGCGCCGCCACCGCTTCCCGCCATCGGCCGTCGACAGCAGGGACGCGCACCATCCCGGTTTCCCGCATGGCGAAAACCCGAGGACGAAACCGCGCGACGGTCCGGTCCAGCTCGTCGACGCGGGAGCGAAACCCTTGGGCACCAGTGGATCGGCGACGGCGGACGGGGCGAAGACGGCCAGGGCGGTCAGTGCGGCGGCGGCGAGCGCGGCCCACCGGTTCGGCTTCATGACCACGAGACGTCCCGCCCGCGCCGGGGTTGCCCGCCGTTCGGGGTGAACCCTTCGGTCGTCTCCGGTAGGCTCCCCAACCTTGTTTCGCCCGGGGCCGGACCGGGTATACGGCGTTCGGCCGGTGAGACGGAGGTAACCCCCGATGGACGACGCGGGTTCGCGTGCTGGTGGTGAGGAAGAGGAACCCGATGCCGGGACCACTCAACGCCGGTTCAGCCTGAACGTCCACGACCCGGACCATCTCCCGCGCAAACTCGCCGGCCGCTACGAGGTCGGTGAGCTGCTCGGCCGCGGCGCGACCGCACGCGTCTTCCGCGCCCGTGACCTGCTCGAACGGCGCGAAGTGGCACTGAAGCTGTTCCACGCCGACACGATGATCCGGGACGAGCGCCGCCGGCAGCAGGAGATCCAGACCCTCAGCGCGGTCCGGCATCCCGGGCTCGTCCCGCTGTACGACGCGGGCTCCGACGACGGCTACACCTACCTCACGATGCGGCTGGTCGACGGGCCGAACCTGGCCCAGCGGCTGCGCTCCGGCCCGCTCCCCCAGGACGAGGTCGTCGAGCTGACCGCCCGGCTGGCCGACGCGCTCGCGCACGTCCACGCGCACGGCATCACCCACCGTGACCTCAAGCCGGCGAACATCCTGATCGCCGAAGACGGTCCGCTGATCGGCGACTTCGGGGTGGCGCACGCCTTCGACGCGACCAGGGTGACCGAGACCGGCGGTGTCGTCGGCACGGCGGCGTACATGGCGCCCGAACAGGTCCGCGGCGAGAACGTCGGCCCGCCCGCCGACGTCTATTCGCTCGGCCTGGTCCTGCTCGAATGCCTCTCCGGGGAACGGGAGTACACCGGGACACCGGTCGAGGCCGCGGTCGGACGGCTGCACCGGCCGCCGCGGATCCCCGCCGGGCTGTCGGCGACCATGACGACGTTGCTGCGCGGGATGACGGCGCGGAAGCCGTCGCAGCGCCCGACGGCCGCGGCGATCTCGCGGATCCTGCTGGAGGATTCCACCGGCACGAAGGTCGCCCACCTCGCGCCGGTCACCCGCAAACGGGCGGCCGTGGTCGCCGCCATCAGCGCGCCCGCCGCCGCGATCACCGTCGGGGTGCTGCTCGCGATGAACCAGGCCCCGGGTGACGGGCCGATCCGGCCTGCCGGCCCGCTCCCCCCGGCGGCGACCGGCTCGTCCGTTCCGGCGGTGGGCCAGGGGCCGCAGTCCTCGGAGGCGGTCGAGGTGGCCACCCGCGCCCCGAAGGCGAGCAACGGCACCGTCGTGGTGACCGAAGCCGTGCCCGCGACCGGGGATCCGTCCGGTGCCACCGAAAGCGCCGGCGCCACCTCGACGCCGAGGGACACGACCGCCGCCGGCGACCGGCAGAGCACCTCGGGCAAACCGAGCAAGACGAAACCCAGCCCGCCGACGAAAAGCAGGCCAGGCCCTCCCGGCTGAGCGACCGCCCGACCGGGTGTCCACAGTGGACGATGATGGGAGACGGCGATGAACTACATCAACGACCCGCGTGAGCCACCGGAAGAAATCGTCGAACAGACGCCGGCCAGGATCCGCGCCGTGCGGATCATCAACGCCGTCGTCCACGCGGTCTGCTGGATCTTCGCGCTGGTGCTGATCGTGCACATCCTGCTGGTGTTCGGCGAAGCCAATCCGGGGAACGGGTTCGCGCAGCTGATCGACCAGTGGTCGCGAGCGGTCTCACTCGGGCTGCGGAACCTGTTCACCCCGGAGGGGATCAAACCCCGGACGCTGTTCAACGACGGTCTCGCGGCGTTGCTGTGGCTCATCATCGGCGGCGTGGTGACCGATCTGGTGTCGCGGATCGGCCTGCCCGGCCCGAAGCGGGTCTGGTACCGCCGACCGCTCAGTTGAGCGAACCCGGTCTCGCCTCCGGAGCGTCACCGGCCTGGGCCTGCTCGGCCTGGGCGTCGGTGACCTCCGGGGCGGCCTCGGTCTCGGCGGCCCGCTGCTCCGGCTCGTGCTCCGTCTCGAAGTGCTCACGGCACCAACGGCCGTAGCGTCTGGCATGCACGGTCATCGCGGCACCTCCTCCTCTGCCCACCACGATCCCCCATCATTGTGACGCGCGCCACTCGTTTATCCGGCGAATCGGGCCACGATCGCCGCGCAGAACGCGGGCAGGTCGCCGGGATTCCGGCTGGAGATCAGGCCGTTGTCGTCGACCACCTCCTGGTCGACGACGGTGCCGCCGGCGTTGCGGATGTCGGTGCGCACGCTCGGGTACGACGTGAGCGTGCGACCGCGGACCACGTCGGCCTCGACCAGCGTCCACGGGCCGTGACAGATCACCCCGACCGGCTTCCCGCTGTTCATGAAGTCGCGCACGAAGCGGACCGCGTCCTCGTCGGCGCGCAGATTGTCCGGATTCATCGTGCCGCCGGGCAGGACGAGCGCGTCGAAGTCGTCAACCGTGACGTCCTTGACGACCCGGTCGACGGTGAACTTGTCCGCCTTGTCGATGTCGCCGTTCATGGCCTGGATCTCGCCGGGTTCCAGCGAGACGACCTCGGCCGTCGCCCCGGCGTCCGTGACCGCCTTGCGCGGTTCGACCAGTTCGACCTGTTCCACACCGTCCGCGGCGAGGATGGCCACGCGGCGTCCGTTCAGCGATGTCGCCATCGATTCCCTCCTGAAATCGTGTTCGCCTCCGGCTACCCCGGAGCGGCCTCGCCGAACCATGGGTATGAACCGCGGTCACCGGGGTATCCGCCGCGCATGCGATTGCGGCGAGCGGATCTGGGGTCCCCCGGTATCGGGAGGCGGCGAAGAGGGCGGGGTTTCGGTTACCTGACACCGGACGGAGAACCGCTGAAGGACGCGGAGACGATCGAGCGCATCGAGGCGCTGGCGATCCCGCCCGCGTGGCGGCACGTGTGGATCTCACCGCACGAGAACGCCCACATCCAGGCCGTCGGGGTCGACGACGCCGGCCGGAAGCAGTACCTCTACCACGGGGAATGGCGACGGGCCCGCGACGAGGAGAAGCATGAGCGCGTCCTCGCGCTGGCACGGCGGCTTCCCCGGATCCGCCGGACGATCCGGGAAGATCTCGCTTCCCGCGGCTTCACGCGCGAACGGGTGCTCGCCGGCGCGCTCCGCATGCTCGACCTCGGGGTGTTCAGGACCGGCGGCGAAAGCTACGCCGACGAGAACGGCACGCACGGGGTGGCGACCCTGCTGTGCGAGCACGTGTCGATCCGGGAAGGCTGCCTGCTCTGCGACTATCCGGCGAAAGGCGGGATCCAGCGGAAGGTCCGGCTGCGGGACGACGGGGTCGTCCGGCTGATCCGCTCGCTCCGGCGTGCCCGCGGCGACGAGGTGCGCCTGCTCGCCTACCGCAACGGCCGCGGGTGGCAGGAGATCCGGGCCGAAGACCTCAACGTGCGGTTCAAGGAACTCGCGGGCGACGATTTCACGGCCAAGGACCTGCGCACCTGGAACGCCACCGTCCTGGCCGCTTCGGCTTTCGCGGGGACCGAAAAGCCTTCCAGTGAAAGAGGATTGAAGCGGGTCGAGAAGGCCGTGATGACCGAAGTCGCCGAAGGACTCGGCAACACCCCCGCCGTCGCGCGACGGTCCTATGTGGACCCTCGCGTGATCACCGCCTACCGCCGGGACCGGACGATCGCGCACGCGGCGCGAAGGGCGGAGAAGGTCTCGGATCCCGACGAGGCCCGCGACATCGTGGAGCGGGCGGTGGTGCGGTTACTGAACGGGTCGTGAGGCTTCGATGGCGAGGACGGCGATGTCGTCGTGCGTCCCGCTGCCGAGCCATTCCCGCACCGCGGTGCGGACCCGGGCGACCACCTCGCGGCCGGACATCCCCTGGCAGCCGGCCAGCAGATCACGCAGCCGCTCGTCGCCGAACAGGTCCGACGGCCGCTCGTGATGGCGCGCCTCGGTGATGCCGTCGGTGTAGAGCAGGCAGACGTCGCCCTCGCCCAGCCGGATGGCCGTCTCGGCGAACCGGGCCTGCGGCGAGATCCCGACCAGCGTGCCGGGCAGGGTGATCTCCTCGACGCCGCCCCGGCGGCGCACCACCAGCGGCGCGGGATGCCCGCCGGAGGCCAGGGTGACGCCGAGCCCCTCTTCACCCGCCAGCACCGAACCGAGCACCAGGGTCGCGAACCGGCCGCTGCCGCCGGTGATGAGCAGGGAGTTGAGCAGGCTCAGCAACGTCGTGTTGTCGTGTTCGACGAGGTCGAGCGCGGCGAGGGTCTGCCGGACCCGGCCGGTGAGCGCGGCCGCCTCGGCGCCCTTCCCGCAGACGTCGCCGAGGACGAACATCGCGCCGCCGCCTTCGCGCGGCAGGACGTCGTAGAAGTCGCCGCCGACGTCGAGCAGGCCGCCCGAGGGCTCGTACCAGACGTCGAACTTGACGCCGTGGACGTCCGGCGGCGGTGTCGGGCGCAGCGTGGTCTCCAGGCCGCGCGTGGCCTCTTCCTGGCGGGCGTAGCGGTGCGCGTTCGCCAGCGCCGTCCCGGCCGCGCGGGCGAACTCGGTCACCGCGCGCGGGTGGTCCTCGCCGAACGCGGGCGCGCCGCGCCTGCCGAGCACCACCGCTCCGGTGACCCCGGCGCCGCCGTCGAAGCCCAGTGAGACCACGGTCACGGACGGATGGACGGCGAGCCGTTCCGCGACGATCGCGGGCAGCGTCGCGACCTCCTCCTCCGGGACGGCCTTGGCTTCGGGTGCCTCGGTGGAGGCGAAGGTGCCGGCGAGCACCGGCGCGAGCTGGGCTGGGACCCGGCGGATGCGGCCGTGCCCGTGGTTGGTGCGGTGGTCGCAGCTCCACCATTCCCACCGGCCCCGGGTGGTCGGCAGCAGCACGAACACACAGTCGGCGAGCTCGGCGGCGGCGACCTCGGCGATCACCTTCGCCGTCCCGTGCCGTCCGCGTGCGGAGGCCAGCCGGGGCGCCGAAGCGGCGAGGAAGCCGTCCACGCGCGGGCCGTCGGCCGCGACCGCGGAGGTCACCGTCCACGCGTGCCAGCCGCCGGGCAGCGTCCGGATCCGGGCCGGGAACCGGCGGCCGGTGTGTTCGACATGCCCGACGTCGGGGCCTTCGGCGGTCAGTATCGGGCGGCCGCCGCCGAACAGCTCGCGGGCGGCGGGATTCGACCAGCGCAACGCGCCGCCGACGTCCTGCACGAGCACCGCGTCACGGACGTCTTCCAGCAGCTCACGCCAGAACCGCCCGGATTCGGGCAGCGCGCCCTCGCTGGTCGCCGTCGACGACTCCGAGGGGAGCGACGTCGAGGCCGGGACCGGCCGTGACACCATTCCCGGACCTCCTCCTGCCTGGCGGGTAGCGCAGTGTGAGCGGGCGGACTGGCTCGAAGTGTAGGTCGAATCATGGCACGCTGATGCGACGACCATGGCTTGGCATGCGTGGTGGAGAGGGTCGACACAGATGACACAGCACTCCCAAAGGGACCGGATCCCCGTGGAAGGTGGTGGCGGCCAGGTGGACGAAGCGACCCTGGAACGCCTGCTCGCGGCGGCTCGTGACCTCGGGGACGGCAACTTCCGGCGGCGGCTCGTGGCGCACGGCGACGGGCTCGCGGCCCAGCTCGCGGGCGCGTTCAACGACATCGCCGAACGGAACCAGCGACTGGTGACCGAACTCCTGCGCGTCCGCGAGGCGGTCGGCAAGGAAGGCAGGCTGACCGAGCGCGTCGCGGCCGAGATCGGCCCCGGCGGCTGGGCCACCGCGGTCGACGTCGTCAACGGGCTGATCGAGGACGTGAGCAGGCCCACGGCCGAACTCAACCGCGTCCTCGGCGCGGTCGCCGAGGGCGATCTGTCCGAGCCGATGCCACTGGAGGTCGGCGGACGGCCGCTGCAGGGTCAGTTCGCCGAAGTCGCGAAGACGGTCAACGGGCTGATCAAGCAGCTTTCGCGGTTCGCGACCGAGGTCACCAGAGTGGCCCGTGAGATCGCCACCGAAGGACGGCTCGGCGGCCAGGCCGAGGTCCCGGGGGTGGCGGGCACCTGGCGTGATCTCACCGACAACGTCAACGTGATGGCCAGCAACCTGACCGATCAGGTGCGCAACATCGCCCAGGTGACCACCGCGGTGGCGCGGGGCGACCTGACCCAGAAGATCAACGTCGACGCGCGCGGCGAGATCCTGGAGCTCAAGAACACCGTCAACATCATGGTCGACCAGCTCTCGTCGTTCGCCGACGAAGTCACCCGGGTGTCGCGCGAGGTGGGTAGCGAAGGGCGTCTCGGCGGCCAGGCGCAGGTCCCCGGCGCGGCGGGTACGTGGCGAGACCTCACCGACTCGGTGAACCTGATGGCGGACAACCTGACCGATCAGGTCCGCAACATCGCCCAGGTGGCCACGGCGGTGGCGAAGGGCGACCTCTCGCAGAAGATCAACGTCGACGCCAAGGGCGAGATCCTCGAACTCAAGAACACGCTCAACACGATGGTCGACCAGCTGTCGTCGTTCGCCGACGAAGTCACGCGCGTCGCGCGCGAGGTCGGCAGCGAAGGCCGTCTCGGCGGTCAGGCTCAGGTGCCGGGCGTGGCCGGGACGTGGCGCGGGCTCACCGATTCGGTGAACCAGATGGCCGACAACCTGACCGACCAGGTCCGCAACATCGCCCAGGTCACCACCGCCGTCGCGAAGGGCGACCTGACGCAGAAGATCACGGTCGACGCGCGCGGCGAGATCCTCGAACTCAAGACGACCGTCAACACGATGGTCGATCAGCTCTCGTCGTTCGCCGACGAGGTGACGCGCGTCGCGCGCGAGGTGGGCACGGAAGGTCAGCTGGGCGGCCAGGCGCAGGTGCCGGGCGTCGCCGGGACGTGGCGCGACCTCACCGGGTCGGTCAACTTCATGGCGAACAACCTCACCGCGCAGGTCCGCAACATCGCCCAGGTGGCGACCGCGGTGGCGAAGGGCGACCTGTCGCAGAAGATCGCCGTCGACGCCAAGGGCGAGATCCTCGAACTCAAGAACACGCTCAACACGATGGTCGATCAGCTGTCGTCGTTCGCCGACGAGGTCACGCGAGTGGCCCGCGAGGTCGGCAGCGACGGGCGGCTCGGCGGTCAGGCGCAGGTGCCCGGCGTGGCCGGGACGTGGAAGGACCTGACCGACAACGTCAACTTCATGGCGAAGAACCTGACCGACCAGGTCCGGAACATCGCCCAGGTCACCACCGCCGTCGCGAAGGGCGACCTGACGCAGAAGATCATCGTCGACGCGCGCGGCGAGATCCTGGAGCTCAAGAACACCGTCAACATCATGGTCGACCAGCTGTCGGCCTTCGCAGACGAAGTCACCCGGGTGTCGCGCGAGGTCGGTACCGAAGGCAAGCTCGGCGGGCAGGCGCAGGTGCGCGGCGTCGCCGGGACCTGGAAGGACCTCACCGACAACGTCAACGTCATGGCCACCAACCTCACCGACCAGGTGCGGAGCATCGCGACGGTGACCACCGCGGTGGCGAACGGCGACCTGTCGAAGAAGATCTCGATCGACGCCCAGGGCGAGGTCGCCGTCCTCGCCGAGACGATCAACAGCATGGTCGAGACGCTGCGCGCGTTCGCCGACGAGGTCACCCGTGTCGCCCGCGAGGTGGGTACGGAAGGCATCCTCGGCGGCCAGGCCCGCGTGCCGAACGTGGCGGGCACGTGGAAGGCGTTGACGGACAACGTGAACGTCATGGCCGACAACCTGACCGGCCAGGTGCGGAGCATCGCGACGGTGACCACCGCGGTGGCGCAGGGCGACCTGTCGAAGAAGATCGACATCGACGCGCGCGGCGAGATCCTCGAACTCAAGACGACCATCAACACGATGGTCGACCAGCTCTCGGCCTTCGCCTCCGAAGTCACCCGTGTCGCCCGCGAGGTCGGCACGGACGGCACGCTCGGCGGCCAGGCGGAGGTGCCCGGCGTCGCCGGCACGTGGTCGCGGCTGACCGAAAGCGTGAACCAGCTGGCCGGGAACCTGACCACCCAGGTGCGCGCGATCGCGCAGGTGGCCACCGCGGTGACCGCCGGCGATCTGACCCGGCACATCACCGTCGACGCGTCCGGGGAGGTGGCCGAACTCAAGGACAACATCAACCAGATGATCGCGAACCTGAAGGAGACCACCCGGGCGAACCGCGAGCAGGACTGGCTCAAGACCAACCTCGCGCGCCTGTCCGCGCTGATGCAGGGTCACCGCGATCTCGCGTCCGTGGCGTCGCTGATCCTGTCCGAGCTGACGCCGCTGGTGTCCGCGCAGCAGGGCGCGTTCTTCCTCGCCCGCGAGGACGAGCAGGAAGAGGTGGTCCTGGAGAGCATCGCCACCTATGGGCTGGCGAAATCCCAGACCGGGCTGCGGTTCTCCCCCGGCGAATCGCTCATCGGGCAGGCCGCCGTCGACCGGCGCACGATACTGGTCCACGAAGCGCCGCCGGAGTACGCGCTCATCTCGTCGGGACTGGGTTCAGCCGCACCGGTCAATGTGATCGTGCTGCCGGTGCTGTTCCAGGGCGAGGTGCTGGGCGTGCTGGAACTGGCGACCATCAACGCGTTCAGCACCGTGCACATCGACCTGCTGGAGCAGCTGAAGGAGACCATCGCGGTCAACGTCAGCACCATCCAGTCCAACTCGCGCACCGAGGCGCTGCTGACCGAATCCCAGCGCCTGGCACAGGAACTGCGCGCGCGGTCCGAGCAGTTGCAGGCGCAGCAACGGGAACTGCGCCGGTCCAACACGGATCTGGCGGAGAAGGCGGCGCTGCTGGCGCAGCAGAACCGCGACATCGAGGTCAAGAACAGCGAGATCGAGCAGGCACGGCAGGAGCTCGAAGAGCGTGCCGGGCAGCTGACCATGGCGTCGCAGTACAAGTCCGAGTTCATGGCGAACATGTCGCACGAACTGCGGACCCCGCTCAACAGCGCGCTGATCCTCGCGAAACTGCTCTCGGAGAACCCGGACGGGAACCTGTCGGAGAAGCAGGTCCAGTTCGCGCGGACGATCTACTCGGCGGGCAGCGACCTGCAACAGCTGATCAACGACATCCTCGACATGGCCAAGGTCGAGGCCGGGCACCTGGATCTGCAGATGTCCGACGTCACGCTGCCCGAGCTGGTCGAGTACGTCGAATCGATCTGCCGTCCGCTCACTTCGGACAAGGGCCTGGAGTTCGCCGTCCTCATCGACCCGCCGGTGCCGTCGTCGATCCACACCGACGAACACCGCGTGCAGCAGGTGCTGCGGAACCTGCTGTCCAACGCGGCGAAGTTCACCGACGAGGGCGGCGTGCGCCTGCACATCCGGATGGCCGACCCGGGCGAGGTCGAAGCCGACTCGCTCCGCAACGCCCCCGGCGTCCTCGCGTTCGCCGTGGAGGACACCGGGATCGGGATCGCGCCGGACAAACTCGCGATCATCTTCGACGCGTTCCGCCAAGCCGACGGCACCACCAGCCGCAAGTACGGCGGCACCGGGCTGGGCCTGTCGATCAGCCAGCAGCTGACGGAACTGCTCGGCGGCGAACTGCGGGTGCGCAGCGAGCCCGGCAAGGGCAGCACGTTCACCCTGTACCTGCCGGTGAGCGCGTCGAACCTGGTGGTCCCGACCTCCGCCGCGGCGAGCGGCGTCCCGCTGATCATGGCCGTGCCGCAGGTGATCCCGGTGCCACCGTCGCAGCGGTTCCACGGCGAGAAGATCCTCATCGTCGACGACGACCTGCGCAACGTCTTCGCGCTGGCCGCCGTACTGGAACGCAACGGCCTGGAGGTCATCTACGCCGAGACCGGCGTCGCCGGCATCCGGGCGCTGGAACGACACGAGGACACCGCGCTCGTCCTGATGGACGTGATGATGCCCGAACTGGACGGCAACGCCACGATCACCGCGATCCGCGCCGAGGCCGCGCACGAAGACCTGCCCGTGATCGCCGTCACCGCGAAGGCGACCGCGGAGGACAAGGCGCGCACGCTGGCTTCGGGGGCGGACGACTACGTGACCAAGCCGGTCGACACGGACAAGCTGCTGGACCTGATCGCGGCGCATCTGGAGGCGGATGCCGCTTCCAGCGGGCTCTCGCAGGCCGTGGCCCCCGCCGAGTCGGACTGAGGCGTGTCCTGAAGGCCCCCTTTGAGACGTTGGATGTCTCAAAGGGGGCCTTCAGGACACCCGGACTCTCGCCCCAGCAACGAAAGAACCCGCAGGCCAGAAGGCCTACGGGTTCGGATGTGGAGCTGTGGAGCGGGTGACGGGAATCGAACCCGCGTAGCTAGTTTGGAAGACTAGGGCTCTACCATTGAGCTACACCCGCGTGCCCCCGGAGTACCGGGTGCGAAAACAGCTTAGCGTGACCCGCTAGGCTGTGCGCACACCCCCCGGGAAGATCGGGGAGTCACGGGATGTGGCGCAGCTTGGTAGCGCATTCGCTTTGGGAGCGAAGGGTCGCAGGTTCAAATCCTGTCATCCCGACCAGAAGGGGCCGGACCTGCGGGTCCGGCCCTTTCCGTACCGCCACTCGGCGACGCCGGAACGCTCAGTCCCACCACAGCACGACGGCCAGCCGGCGGCGGGCGGCTTCCTCGTAGAAGTCACGCAGGACGGTGTGTTCCCGAGCCAGCTGTCCGGCCAGATCACCGCCCATCCCCAGCGCGCCCTTGCCCAGCTCGGCCTCGATCCGGTCCGGGTCCGACGGCACGACGGCGCGGACCGCATCGGGTGTCACGGCACGCAATGCTTCGGCGACCTCGCCCGCCTGCGGTGGCTCCAACGCGGTCACCGGGTGTTCCCAGATCGTGCCGGGGTGATCCCGGTAGGCCGGGTTGACTTCTTCCTCACCGTCGAAGCAACGCCGCAGCCGCGCCAAGGTCCGGTCATCGGCCTCGGTCAGCGCCCAAGCCCGTTTCAGGGTGGCGGGCCACCAGTCCATGTCGAGGTAGTCCTCGGCCGGGGCCGACGAGAAGGAGCAAAGTTCGTGCAGCGCGTCGACCGACCGGCGACACGCGGCGAGCCGCGTGGCCGGGATCCGGGCGAGTTGCTGAGTCACCGCCATAGGTTCAGTGTGCTCAGCCCTGGGAGGGCCACAAACCCAGGAAGCTCCGGACGTCGTCGAAACCGTCCATCGCTCGTCCGTCCACGTCGGCCGGGTCCGCTTCCGCGCGGGCGGCCAGGGATTCGGCGAGTTTCACCGCCTCGTCGCCGAGCCGCCCGAAGCGGCGGGCAGTATGCCCCAAGCACAACCCGGCGAGACCGAGCAAAGGGCTGCCCGGCTCGGCCCGTTTCCCCACCTCGACACACCAATGCTCGACGAACGCGTGGTCGTCGTCATTCAACGCGGTCCCGACCAGGGTGTCCGCCGCCTCGCCTTCGAACGCCCTGTCGCGCAGGGCCCGCTCCAGCGTCTCCACGACCGCGGCATGGGGTAACGCGGGCGGGTTCTGGAAGCTCCGATGCGTGTGCACGACGCGAGACTAGCCACCTCGCGGTACTCGTCGGCCATCGCACGTCCGGGCAAGATGGCGATCATGGAGATCCGCCACGCCCGCGCCACCGACGCCCCAGCCGTGACCACCCTCCTAGCCGAGCTCGGCTACCCCGACAACACCGAGACCGACGTGCGCGGCCGGCTCGAACGCTGGGCCCGTCATCCCGAAGGTGCCGCGTTCGTCGCCGAGTCGGACGGCACCGTGGTCGGTGTCATCGCGGTGGTCGCGATCCCGCTGCTCGAGCGGGAAGGCTCCGTGGGACGGATCGTGGCCCTGGTGGTGGACGAGACCCAGCGCGGTACCGGGGTCGGCCGCGCACTGATCACCACCGCCGAAGAGCAGGCGCTGCGGTGGGGCTGCGGCGCCATGGAGGTCAGCAGTTCCCGCCGCAGGACCGGTGCGCACGCCTTCTACCGGGCGCGGGGGTACGAGGACCGTTGTGAACGCAGCGCCAAGTTCTTCCGCGAACTGACCACCTGACCGGCTCCCGGATCGTGAGAGCCCTAGGCCCGCCGCCAGCCGCTTGCGAACATCGGCACCGTGACCGGCAGGCGGAGCGCCAGTGCCAGCGCGGTGCTCCGCGTGGTGCTGGACGAAGGGGCGACAGCGCGCAGCACCATCGCGCGCCGCACCGGGCTCAGTGCCGCGGCCGTCACGGGGCATGTGGCGGAACTGCTGCGCCGCGGTTTCCTCGTCGAGCTGCCGGAGGTCGCGGGCGCGGTCGGCAGGCCGTCCGTGCCGCTGGACCTCGACACGGAGCGGTTCGTGGTGTGCGGAGCGCATGTCGCGGTCGACCATCTCACCGTCGGGCTGCTCGATCTGCGCGGGAAAGTGCTGGCACAGCTGGAAGCCCCGCATCACGGCGCGGAGCCTGCCGTGCAAGTCGCGCAGATCGCGGAACTGCTCGACGACCTCCTCGTCGGGCACGCACCGGAGCGGACGCCACTGGGGCTGGGGGTGGCGACCGGCGGCTGGGTCGACGAAGCCTCGGGAACGGTGGTGGAGCACGGGTGGCTCGGCTGGCACGGGGTTCCGTTGCGTGATCTGCTCACGGAGGTCACCGGTCTCGACGTCCGCGTCGACGGGCATTCCCGGGCGCTCATCCACGCCGAACGTCTACTGGGGCAACCGAGAACGCGCCGTAGTGTGGTGCAGTTGTTCACCGGCAACGTGGTCGACGCCGCCTTCGCCACCGGCGACACCGTCCATCATGGACCGCGATCAGCGGCGGGCGCCGTCGCGCATCTGCGGGTGGACGACAGCGAGGAACCTTGCCGTTGCGGGCGTTCCGGCTGTCTCGAAGCGACGGTGTCCGAGCGCACCATCGCCCGTAAAGCCGCCGAAGCACACATCATCGAAGAACCGGATTTCACCGAAGTGCTCCATTTGGCGAAATCGGGAAATAAAAGCGTCGTCGCTCTTTTCCACGAGCGCGCGAGAATCATCGGGCAGGCCGCCGCCTTGCTCTTCGACGTGCTGAATCCGGAAATCCTCATCGTGCTCGACCAGAGTGTACGCGACGTCGATGGGTGCCTTTCCACGATTCGGGACGAGGTCTCCCAGCGATCCTGGATCTGCCAGGACGCGGAGAAGAACGTTGTGTCGTCGAGCTTTCCGGGTACCGAGCTGGCGACGGCGGGCGGGGCGGTCATGCTGAACGCCCTCTACGAAGATCCGCTTTTCGCCGACCTCGCCGACGCCTCCTGAATTACTTCACTAAATCGCAAAATTGACGCTCTCCGCCGGGCCTGCGTTGAATCTTCTTCAACGACGCGAACCCGAACGAAAGAGCCCACCGTGAAGAAACCAGTGCCCTTGATCGCCGCGCTCCTCGCCGGATTGGCGCTGTCGGGCTGCGGCGCCTCCGCGACCCCGGCGGGCGTGGCCGGGCAGCCGGAGAAGCTCGAACTCCGCTACCAGGGGTCGGCGAACAACGTCACCTTCCCCGAACTCGCCGAAGACCTCGGCTACTTCGGCCCGGTCAAACTCAAATGGGTCGGCAACACGATCAGCGGACCGCAGGACATCCAGTCCGCGGCGACCGACCAGACCGACTTCGGCGGCGCCTTCACCGGCGCGGTCGCCAAACTCGTCGACGCCGGCGCCCCGATCAAGGCCGTCGTCAACTACTACGGCTCCGACGAGAAGACCTTTTTGGGCTTCTACGTCAAGGAGGACAGCCCGATCCGCACGGCGCGCGACCTCATCGGAAAGAAGGTCGGCGTCAACACCGTCGGCGCGAACCTGGAGGCCGCGCTCGACACCTGGCTCAAGCGCAACGGCCTCACCGACGCCGAGATCGACCAGGTGCAGCTCGTCGTCCTGCCGCCGATCAACACCGAACAAGCCTTGCGCAACAACCAGATCGACGTCGCCGCGCTCAACGGCGTCCTCCAGGACCGCGCCGTCGCGGGAGGCGGGGTGCGGCCGATCGTGAAGGACGTCGAGGCGTTCGGCCCGTACAACGGCGGGCCGTACGTGCTGCGGACCGACTTCATCAAGAAGTACCCGGAGACCACGAAGACCTTCGTCACCGGCGTGGCCAAGGCGATCGAATGGGCGCGCACCACTCCGCGCGAGGAGGTGATCGCCCGGTTCACCAAGATCATCCAGAACCGCGGCCGCAACGAGAACACCGAAACGCTCAAGTACTGGAAGAGCACCGGTGTCACCAAGGGCGGGCTGATCTCCGACCACGACTACACGCTCTGGACGGGCTGGCTCAAGCAGTCCGGGTTCATCAAGAACGACCAGGTCGATCTGAAGAAGCTCTACACCAACGAATTCAACCCGTACCGCGAAGGCGGTGGCGCATGACCGCCAAGATCAGCCTCCGCTCGGTCACCAAGACCTTCGGCGCGTTGACCGCACTCGACGACGTCTCCCTCGACATCGAGGACGGCACGTTCCTCTCCCTCGTCGGGCCGAGCGGTTCCGGCAAGTCCACGCTGCTCGACCTGCTCGGCGGGCTCGCGAAACCCACCTCCGGCGAGGTCCTGATCGACGGGAAACCCGTCACCGGGCCGGGGCTGGACCGCGGGGTCGTGTTCCAGCAGTACGCGCTGTTCCCGTGGCGCACCGCACGCGCCAACGTCGAGTTCGGTCTCGAAGGCGGCACCCTCAACAAGCGGCAGCGCGCCGAGAGAGCACGCGAATTCCTCGACCTGGTCGGGCTTTCCGGCTTCGAGGACCATCTCCCTCACGAGCTTTCCGGTGGCATGAAGCAACGCGTCGCGATCGCGAGAATCCTCGCCTACGACCCGGACGTGCTGCTGATGGACGAGCCGTACGCCGCGCTGGACTCCCAGACCCGCGAACTCCTGCAGGAGGAGCTGCGCCGGATCTGGAAACGCACGGGCAAGACCATCGTCTTCATCACCCACAGCATCGAAGAAGCCGTCTATTTAGGACAGAAGGTCGCGGTGCTCACGTCCCGGCCGGGCAGGCTCAAGGACGTCGTCGACATCGACCTCGGCGACCGTTCGAACGACGATCTGCGCTCGGCGCCCGCCTTCGTGGCCCATCGCCATCGGCTGTGGGAACTGCTGCACGACGAGATCCGGAGGGCCGCATGACCGCGACACTCGAAGCACCGACTATCCGAACCGGACTGAAGCCGGTCGAGAAAGCACGCAAGAAGAGCAGGCTCGGCAAGGCTTTCCGCAGTTCGGCGGCGATCCTGCTCTTCCTCGCCGTCTGGGAGCTCGCTCCCCGGTACCTGCTCGACGAAGGGACGAGGACCTTCCTTCCGCCGCTGTCGGAAGACCTCGCCGCGCTCTGGGAGCTGATCCTCAACGGGCAGCTGGCCGACCATCTGCTGGCGAGTCTCGGCCGCTCCGCCGCCGGCTTCGTCATCGCGGTGGCCGTCTCGGTGCCACTCGGCCTGCTGATCGCCTGGTACCGACCGCTCGCCGAGTTCTTGAACCCGCTGCTGGAACTGGCCCGCAACACCGCCGCGCTCGCCCTGCTGCCGGTGTTCACGCTCCTGCTCGGCATCGGCGAGGTGTCCAAGATCGCGCTGATCGTCTACGCCTGCGTCTGGCCGGTGCTGCTCAACACGATCGCCGGGGTGAACACCGTGGATCCCTTGCTGGTCAAGGCCGCGCGCTCGCTCGGGCTGTCGAGCCCGAACCTGTTCCGCAAGGTGATCCTGCCGTCGGCGGTGCCGACCATCTTCACCGGCATCCGGATGGCGGCGGCGTACTCGATCCTCATCCTGATCGCCGCCGAGATGGTCGGCGCCAAGGCCGGGCTCGGCTATCTGATCAACAACTCGCAGGTCAACTTCCAGATCCAGCAGATGTACGCCGCGATCATCACGGTGTCGGTGCTGGGCCTGGCCATCAACGCGGGCTTCGTCGCGCTGGAGCGGCGATTCTCCACCTGGCGGGTCAAGGAGAAGGCATGAAACACCTGCACCTCAACGCGTTCGTGATGCCGAACGGTCATCACGAGGCGGCATGGCGGCATCCGAGCACGGATCCGCACCGCGCCGCGACACTGAAGCACTACGTCGACATCGCCCGTACGGCGGAGCGCGGCAAGCTGGATTCGCTGTTCCTCGCCGACGGTGTCGCCCTGTGGGGCAACGTCCGCTACAACTCGCACACCCTGTTCGAGCCGCTGACGTTGCTTTCCGCGCTGGCCGGGGCGACCGAGCGCATCGGGCTGATCGCCACCGCGTCGACGACCTACAACGAGCCGTACCACCTGGCGCGGAAATTCGCGTCGCTCGACCATCTCAGTGGCGGGCGCGCGGGCTGGAACATCGTGACGTCAGCGGGCGAGGACGAGGCCCGCAACTTCAACCGCGACGCCCGGCCGGCGCACGCGCTGCGGTACGAACGCGCCACCGAATTCGTCGAAGTGGCCAGGAAACTCTGGGACAGCTGGGACGACGACGCGGCGGTGATCGACAAGGCTGGCGGCGTCTACGCCGACACCGACCGCATTCACCCGATCGACCACAACGGCCCGCATTTCCAGGTCCGCGGCCCGCTCAACATCCCGCGCCCGGTACAGGGGCATCCGTTGCTCGTCCAGGCCGGTTCGTCGGAGACGGGCAAGGAGTACGCGGCCCGGTTCGCCGAGGCGGTGTTCACCGCGCAGCAGACTTTCGCCGAAGGCAAGGCTTTCTACGACGACGTCAAGGGAAGGCTCGCGAAGTACGGCCGCTCGCCGGAGGAGATCAAGATCCTGCCGGGGATCAGCCCGATCCTGGGCCGCACCGAGGCCGAGGCGAAAGAGCGCGAGGCCGAACTCAACGCCCTCATCACGCCCGCGTACGGCGTGCGGCAGCTGTCGACCATGCTCGACCACGACCTGACGCCGTACCCGCTCGACGGCCCGCTGCCCGACGTCGGCACGTTCACCGAAGGCGCGCAGAGCCGGTTCGAGCTGGTCACGGGCCTGGCGCGGCGCGAGAACCTGACTATCCGCCAGCTGATCGAGCGGCTGGCTGGCGGCCGGGGACACCGTGTTTTCGCCGGAACCGCCACCCAGGTGGCCGACCAGCTGGAGCACTGGTTCACCGAGGGCGCCGCGGACGGCTTCAACGTCATGCCGCCCACGCTGCCCGGTGGACTGGAGGACTTCGTCGACCTCGTGGTGCCCGAACTGCAGAGACGCGGCCTGTTCCGCACCGAGTACACCGCCACGACCTTGCGCGGCCACTACGGCCTCGCCCGCCCCGTCCACCGCACCCCAGTGAAGGAGCACGCCGCATGACCGCCCTCAACACCCAGGTCGAAGTCCGCAAGATCACCGGCAGGATCGGCGCGCAGGTGCTCGGCGTCGACCCGGCCAAGGACCTCGACGCCGCGACCGTCGCGTTCGTGACCGACGCCCTGCACGAGCACAAGGCGCTCGTCTTCCGCGATGTCAACCTCGACGACACGGGCCAGCAGCGGTTCGCCGAGCACTTCGGCGAACTGACCAAGGCGCACCCGACCGTCCCGTCGGTGGACGGCGAGCCCGCGATCCTGCCGGTCGACAGCGAACAGGGCCGTGCGAACCAGTGGCACACCGACGTCACCTTCGTGCTCAACCCGCCGAAGGCCAGCACGCTGCGCAGCCTGGTCGTCCCTCCGTACGGCGGCGAGACGCTGATCGCCAACTCGGCCGCCGCGTACCGGGACCTGCCGGAGCCGCTCCGGGCGTTCGCCGACACGCTGCGCGCCGAGCACACCAACGACTACGACTACGCGAAGGCGCCCGAGACCCTGGACGACGCGGAGCGGGAACGCCGCGAGGTGTTCGTCTCGCAGAAGTTCCGCACGGTCCATCCGGTGGTGCGGGTGCATCCGGTGACCGGGGAACGCGGGCTGTACATCGGCGGGTTCGCGCAGCGGATCATCGGGCTGTCCAAGGGCGAGTCGCGGGACGTCCTGCGGCTGCTGCAGTCCTACGTCACGCGGCCGGAGAACGTCGTCCGGGTGAGCTGGGAGCCGAACCAGCTGGTGCTGTTCGACAACCGCATCACCCAGCACTACGCCGTCGACAACTACGACGATCTGCCCCGCCGCCTGAACCGGGTGACCGTGGCGGGCGACGTCCCGGTGGGCATCGACGGGGTGCCGAGCGAATCCCTCGAAGGCGACGCTTCGCACTACTCCCCCGTCGCGTGACACCCCGCATTTAGTCCTCTGGATGCGTACCAACCGCATCCAGAGGACTAAATGCGGTAAGACTGGCGGCGTGAAGACCGATCGTCAGGTGGAAGCGCTCCTGAGGGAGCTGGCCCCGCAGGTCATCGGGCTGCTGGTGCGCAAGCACGGGCAGTTCGACGCCTGCGAGGACGCCGTCCAGGAAGCCCTGCTCTCGGCCGCGCAGCAATGGCCGGAGCAGGGCATCCCGGACAGCCCGAAGTCCTGGCTCGCGACCGTCGCGTCGCGGCGGCTGGTCGACGAGTGGCGCAGCGAAAGCGCACGCAGGCGGCGCGAAGAGAACGACGCGCTGCTGGACCCCGCCCCGGCCACCGTGTCCGATTCGGACGACACGCTCACCGTCCTTTTCCTGTGCTGCCACCCGTCCTTGTCCGCGCCGTCGCAACTCGCGCTCACCCTGCGCGCCGTCGGCGGGCTGACCACGGGCGAGATCGCGACCGCGTTCCTGGTCCCGGAATCGACGCTGGCCCAGCGGATCAGCCGCGCGAAACAGACCATCAAGAAGGCGGGCGCCGAGTTCGTCCTGCCGCCGTCCGCGGAACTCGGCGAACGGCTCCGTGTCGTCCTCCAGGTGCTGTACCTGATCTTCAACGAGGGCTACACGACCAGCGGCGGCCCCGACCTGCACCGCGCCGACCTGACCGCCGAAGCGATCCGGCTGACCCGGCTGCTCCGGCGGTTGATGCCGGACGAGGACGAGGTCACCGGCCTGCTCGCGCTCATGCTGCTGACCGACGCCCGCCGGGCCGCCCGCGCCGGCGACGACGGCTCGCTCGTCCCGCTCGCCGAACAGGACCGCACGCGCTGGAACGCGGACACGATCGCCGAAGGGGTCTCGCTGGTGAGCGAGGCGCTGGAGGCGGGCCCGGTCGGGCCGTACCAGGTGCAGGCCGCGATCGCCGCCGTCCACTCCGAGGCGGCCACCGCGGCCGACACGGACTGGCCCCAGATCCTCGCGCTCTACGACGTCCTCGAAAAGGTCTCGCCCGGCCCCGTCGTCACGCTCAACCGCGCCGTCGCGGTCGCCGAGGTCAACGGGCCGGAAGCGGGCCTCGAACTGCTGGCCACGCTCGACGACGACACCCGGATGAGCCAGACGCACCGGCTCGATTCCGTCCGCGGGCACCTGCTGGAACTGGCCGGGGACACCGGTGCCGCGCGCGAGGCGTACCTCCGTGCCGCCGGCAAAACCGCGAGCGAACCGGAGAAGCAGTACCTGACCCGGCGCGCGGAGCGGCTCGGCTGAGCCTCACATGCGCAGGTGCGGCAGCAGCCGTCCGATCACCGCGGTGTAGTCGGATCGGGCCTCGATGGCGCGGGGCACGTCGTCGAACGTCGTCACCGAGCTCGGGCACACCCGGGTGCCGGGCAGAACGAAGGTGTCGAGCAGGCGTTTGCTTTCGGCGTCGTAGGCCTTGTAGGTGTACTGGACACCGGTGACCGCGACGGAGAGCGGCGGCTTGCCTTGCCGCTCGTACCCGTCACAGGTGCCGACGCGCTCATTGGTCGGCTTCGGATACTCGCACACCACCACCTGCACGGCGCCCTGCTGGGACGTGCCCATCGGCAGATACCCGTCGGCGGTGTCGCTGAAGTCCCTCATGCCCTTGTCGTCGACCACGAAGTAGGCCAGCCGATGCGGGCCGGACGGCGTGCGCGGCTCAGTCTTCCCGTCGAGGCCGGACGGGGAACGCACGCGATCCGAGGCCGCGGTTTCCGGACAGAAGGCGATGGGTGGTTGCGCTGTCGTCACCGGTGCGGGCGGCGGCGCGCCGGGCCCGGCCACGGGGGACGGTTCCTTCCGGGTGGTCACCACGACGGCGGCGACCACGCCCGCGGCCACCACGGCCAGGAGCGTGATCACGAACCGCCGCCGCAAGCTCAGCCCTCTTGGCGGGCCGTCGCCATGGCGCGTTCGGTCTCCCAGAACGCGCGCATCGACACGATCAGCCCGTCCTCGCGCACGCGGTAGACGAACACGCCGTCGGTGTCGACGCGGTAGCCGCCGGGCAGGTACGTCGTGATCGTGCCGACGTTCGCGACCTCGTCCCCGGCCGCGTGGGAATCGCGGATGGTGAACTGGAAACGTTCGACATTCGCGATCGTCTTGTCCCAGAAGGCACTGATCCCGTCGTGCCCGTGGTGTCCCTTGCCTTCTTCGTCGAACATCGACTTGCCGACCGGGTCTTCGACGACGGCGTCCCCGGCGAAGAGTCCGAGCCAGGCGGTCTTGTCCCCCGCGGTGACCGCGGTCATCGAAGCGAACGCGGCCCGCCGCGCGGGCGGCTGCTCGGTGGCCGGATCCCAGCAGACGTCGACACCCATGGTTCAGTCTCCCATCTTCGCGATGATCTCGTCGCCGAACTTCTTGATGGAATCGAGCTTCGGGCCGACTTCGGCGTCGAAACCGAGGCCGTCGAACACCCACGGCATGGTGATGATGTCGGTGACGCCGATGTCGCCCTGCTCGCGATAGCCGTCGAGGCCGAACTTGTCGATGCAGACTGCCTGATACTCGAAGGGATCTTCGGCACGGCCCTGTTCGGCCAGCAGCCCGCGAAGCTTGGCGATGGTGTCGCGGAGGTCTTCGAACTTCATCATCGCCGAAGACCAGCCGTCGGCGACGCGGGCGGCCCGGCGCAGCGCGACGTCGGTGTGCCCGCCGATGTAGAACGGGACCCGCGACGGCGGTGTCGGGCTCATGCGGAGCTTGTCGAAGTCGAAGAACTCGCCGTGGAACTCGACCATCCCGCCGTCGAGGATCAGGCGCAGCACCTCGATGGCCTCGTCGACGCGTTTGCCGCGCTTCTCGTACGGCGCGCCGCACCAACGGAACTCCTCCGGCGACCAGCCGACGCCGAGGCCGAGCCCGAAGCGGCCGCCGGTCAGCGCCGCGACCGAGTTGACCTGGCGGGCGAGCAGGACCGGGTTGCGGGAGCCGAGTTTGAGCACGGAGGTGTAGAAGGTGAGCCGCTCGGTGACCGCGCCCATCGAAGCGGCCGCGACCAGCGGATCGGCCCAGGGCGTCTCCTCGGTCCAGAAGCGGCTTCCGTCGGGCGTGTACGGGTAGTCGGCCGAGACCGTTTCGGAATAGAACAGGGAATCCGGGAGCGCGATCGAGGAGAAACCCGCCTCTTCGGCGGCCCGGGCGAGCTCGCCCAGCTGATCGAGCGGATTCATCGCGATCGACAGGGTGAACTTCATGGAGCCGAACTATAACGTGTTCTAGTTTCGCCCGCCAGTGCGCACGGGAACCCCCGGCGGGTTCCCCGCGTTGATCCGGGCAAAGGCCGAACGATTCCTGGAGTTGAACCCATGGGCACCGCGATCTTCCTGATCGTGCTCCTCGTCGTCGTGGTCGGCGGCGGCATCTACTTCGCGAAATCCCAGGCGGCGGCCAAGAAGCGCCAGCTGGACGACGCGAAGGCGGACGCACGGCGCCTCGTCGAACGACTGGGCGGTCAGGTCATGAACCTCACCGGCACGGACACCGCCTCCCAGCAGGCGATGGCGGACGCGTCCGAACGTTTCACCGCCGCGGGCTCCCAGATGGAGCAGGCGCAGACCGTCGAGCAGGCCCGGCTGGTGCGCGAGACCGCCATCGAGGGCCTCTATTACGTCCGCGCGGCGCGGCTCGCGATGGGCATGGACCCCGGTCCGGAACTGCCCGGCAGCGAAGAGCGCGATCGGGCGGGCAAGGTCACCGAGTACCGCTCGGTCGACGTCGAGGGCGAGCACTACGAGGCCTCGCCGGACCCGAGCCAGCGCACGCCGCACTACTACCCCGGTGGCCGCGTCGCGGGCCGTCCGGTGCCGCAGGGCTGGTACAGCGAGCCGTGGTGGAAGCCCGCGCTCGTCGCCGGTGCCTGGGGCCTCGGTTCGATGCTGCTGTTCAGCGCGATGTTCTCCGGGATGGCGGGTATCGCGAGCGCGTCGGCCTGGGAGTCGGGCTATGACGCGGGCCAGGAGGACGCCGGGGCCGCTGACGCCGGCGGTGACGCCGGAGGCGACATGGGCGGGGACGCCGGTGGGTTCGACGGCGGCGGCTTCGATGGTGGCGGGTTCGACGGCGGGGGCTTCGACTTCTAGCCCGCGCCCCGTCCTTCAAGCGCTATGAAAGGTCCTTTCCTTGCAAATTTTGCAAGGAAAGGACCTTTCATAGCATCCGGGAAGTCTCTCAGGCGGGCTGGCAGGTCGGGCGGTTAGTGCACGACCGGACGACACGCGTGATCCGGCGGACGACACGCGTGACTGGATGGACGACACGAGCGCGTCGGTCCCAGAGGTGGTGGCAGGCCGACCCCGAAAGCGTCGCGAAAGCCACTTTCGGGACATCTGATGTCCCGAAAGTGGCTTTCGCGACGCATCACGTCAGCGGCAACCAGTTCGTCAGGCGGGCTGGCAGGTCGGGCACCAGAAGAGGTTCCGCGCCGCCAGATCGCTCCGCAGCACCGCCGTCCCGCACACGAGACACGGCATCCCCTCGCGCCGGTAGACGTAGACCTCGCCCCCGTGCCGGTCCTGCCGCGGCGCGCGGCCGGTGACCTCGGGCAGGTGCTCCGGCGCGACCGTGTCGATCCGGCCCACCCGGACACCGTGCCGCATCAGCGTCACGAGATCCGCCCACATGTCGTCCCACAGCCCGCGATCGAGCGCGCGGCCCGGGACGAGCGGGGCGACACCGTGCCGGAACAGCACCTCGGCGCGATACACGTTGCCGACGCCGGCCAGTACCGACTGGTCCATCAGCAGTGCCGCGATCGACGTCTTCGACCGCGAGATCCGCTCCCACGCCTTGTCCGGCTTCGCGTCGCGGCGCAGCGGATCCGGGCCGAGCCGCGCTTTGATCGCGTCGACCTGCGGCGCGTCCAGGAGTTCGCACCGGGTCGGGCCGCGCAGGTCGGCGTAATGTGTCGGGCCAGCCAGCCGCATCCGCACCTGCCCGACGGGCTCCGGAGCGGGCAGCGGCTCGTCGGAGAACGTGCCGTAGAGGCCGAGGTGGACGTGCACCGTCCCGTGTGGACCGTAGTCGTGGAACAGGTGCTTCCCGTACGCCTCGGCCTTCACCAGCACCCGGCCGTCCAAACGGGACGCTTCGGCGGCGAACCGCCCTTGCGGGCTGCTCACCTCGACCGGGTGACCGGCGAAACGGCGTTTGTGCAGACGTGCCAAGCGATGGAGCGTGTGCCCCTCGGGCATGTCAGTGCTCGGGAAGCGGCGGCGGCCAGCCGGTGTTCTCGTAGTCCAGGATCTGCTGGACGCGGCGGCCGTGGCGCTCGTCCGGGCTCGGCGGGGTCGCGAGGAACGCCTCGACGATCTCCGTGGCCTCTTCGGTGGTGTGCATCCGCGCGCCGACACCGATCAGCTGGGCGTGGTTGTGCTCGCGGGTGAGCTTCGCGGTCTCGACGCTCCACGCGAGGCCGGCGCGAGCGCCCTTGACCTTGTTGGCCGCGATCTGCTCGCCGTTGCCGGAGCCGCCGACGACGATGCCGAGGCTGCCCTCGTCCGCGACGACGCGGCGGGCCGCCTCGATGCAGAACGCCGGGTAGTCGTCGGCCGCGTCGTAGACGAAGGGGCCGACGTCCTCGACGTCGTGGCCCTGCTCCTTGAGGTGGGCCACGAGGTGGTTCTTCAATTCGAAACCGGCATGGTCAGAGCCAAGGTAAACACGCACAGCGCGGAGTCTGCCATCACGTTCGGGCGCGGGCATGCTGTGGGGGTGGACATCAGGCTCGAATGGGGACCCGAGGGTGTCGCCGCCCTGGGCGCGGGCTGCGCGGTACTCGTCGTGGTCGACGTGCTTTCCTTCTGCACCACAACGGATCTCGTACTGGGAAACGGCGGCCGCGTGCTGCCCGTCCGCTGGCGCGATCGTCGCGGCGAAGAGGCCGCGAAAGCGCGCGGCGCCATCCTCGCGGGTGAAAGCGAATGGACTTTGCGACCTTCATCTGTGACGCAAATCCCTTCCGGAACGCTTTTGGCGCTCCCTTCCCCCAATGGCGCCACGCTGTGCGACGCCGCCGCCACGACCGGTGCCGAAGTCCTGGCGGGCTGCCTGCGCAACGCGTCCGCCGTCGCCGCCCGCGCGGCGGAACTCGCGAACGGACGGCCGATCGGTGTCGTCCCGGCCGGAGAACGCTGGGGCATCGACCTGCGCACCGAAACCAAGACGTTCGGACCGCTCAGGCCGTGTGTCGAGGACCAGCTCGGGGCGGGGATGATCGTCGCGGCGCTGGACGGCTACGGCCGCCTGTCCGCCGAAGCCCGTCTCGCGGCCGTCGCGGCAAAAGCGATCGACATCGACGATGCGCTGACAGAATGTTCTTCAGGGCGCGAGCTCGCCGCGGCCGGGCACGCGAACGACGTGCGGCTCGCCGCGAAGCTCGACAGCAGCGGCACGGTTCCTGTGCTGCGCAACGGAATTCTGGAGGATTCGTGACTTGGCTCGAACTCGCGGACGGTGTGTACGCGCGCCGTTACGAGGAGCTGGACCTGACCGTCGGCCTGGTCGTGGGCAGCGAGCGCTGCCTGGTCGTCGACGTTCGCGGTGACGTCGACCAGGGCGCCGAACTGGCCGCGGCGGTACGGGAGATCACGCCGCTGCCGTGGTCGGTCGTCTACACCCACGCGCATTTCGATCACGCCTTCGGCACGACGGCGTTCCTGCCGTGCGACGTGTGGGCGCATGAAGGGTGCCTGACCGAGCTGACCACCTTCGGGGACGGCGCACGGCTCAAGTGGATCCAGCACTATCTCGGCGAAAACCGTCCGGAGATGGCGGAGGCGTTGGAGCGCACCGAGATCACCCTGCCGGACAAACCCGTCGTCGACACCGCCGAGATCGACCTCGGCGGCCGCACCGTCGTGCTGCGGTTCCTCGGCCGGGCCCACACGGATCACGACCTGTTCGTGCACGTGCCCGACGCGGGCGTGATCTACGCGGGCGACGCCGTCGAGAACGCCGAGGCCGGCTTCAGCGCGTTCTCCTTCAACGACGGCACCTTCCTGGCCGAGTGGCCGGGCGTGATGGACGCGATCCTCGCGCTGAAACCGAAGATCATCGTCGCCGGGCACGGGGACCCCGTCGACACCGCGTTCATCGAGAAGCACCGCGACGGACTGCGCGAACTCGTCGCGCTCAAGGCCGGGATCGCCGCGGGAGACCTCACGACGGACGAAGCCGTCGCGAGGTCCTCCTACCCCGAAGACGTCACCAGGGGCGCCCTGGAGACCCCTTAGTCGAAGTTCAGCTCACCGGACCGGGTGCGCTTCAGCTCGAAGAAGTCCGGGTAGCTCGCCAGCGCGCGGGCGCCGTCGAACACCTTGACGGCGTCTTCGCCACGCGGGATCGAGCTGAGCACCGGGCCGAAGAAGGCGACGCCGTCGATGTGGATGGTCGGCGTGCCGACGTCCATTCCGACCGGATTCATACCTTCGTAGTGACTCTTTTTGAGCGCTTCGTCGTACTCGGTCGACTCCGCGGCCTCGGCCAGCTCGGCCGGGGCGCCAATGGCCTCGAGGGTCTCCTTGATGACCTTCGGGATGTCCTTGTCGCCCTGGTTGTGGTGACGCGTGCCGAACTCCGTGTAGAAGTCCCGCAGAGCCTCTTCGCCGCTCTTCTGCGCCAGTGCGGTGGCGACGCGGACGGGACCCCAGCCGCTCGCCAACAGCTCCTTGTACTGCTCAGGCAGGTCCTCACGGCCGCTGTTGAGTTCGGACAGGCTCATGATCCGGAACCTCAGGTCGAGGTCGCGGTGCTTCTCCACCTCGAGGATCCAGCGCGAGCTGATCCAGGCGAAGGGGCAGATCGGGTCGAAGTAGAAGTCGACCTTGGTCTTCTCGGACGGGGCGGTCATCAGGTTCTCCCAGTGCCATCGTCTTGGGGTGGTCCGGTACACACACAGTGCTACACAGCGGCCAACATCGCCGCCGTCGGCGTTGTTCCCGTCGTCAGCACGGGCTCCGACATGATTGGATGCCTGTAGTTGGAAACCAAAACCGATACCGATGACCAGAGGTGCCAGTGCCCGCCCCCAACCTGACCCGAGACCAAGCCAAGCTGCGCGCGGACCTGCTCGACGTCGAGTCCTACGACATCGAGCTGGATCTGACCGACGGCCGTGGCGGTCCCGGTGAGAAGACCTTCACGTCGAAGACGACGATCAAGTTCGCGAGCGCCAGAAGCGGCGAAGCGTCGTGGGTCGACATCGTCGCCGAGGGGATCGAGTCGGCCGTCCTCAACGGAACGGACCTCGACGTCAGCGGGTACGCCGAGGACAAGGGCATCGAGCTGCCCGGCCTCGCCGAGTCGAACGAGCTCGTCGTGGACGCGGTCTGCCGGTACATGAACACCGGCGAGGGCCTGCACCGGTTCGTCGACCCGGTCGACGACGGCGTCTACCTCTACACGCAGTTCGAGACCGCGGACGCGAAGCGCATGTTCGCCTGCTTCGACCAGCCCGACCTCAAGTCGGTCTACCGGCTCACCGTGATCGCGCCGAAGGACTGGAAGGTCATCTCGAACGCGCTGATCGAATCCACCGAGGAGACCCCGGAGGGGGCCGTCCGCACGGTGTTCAAGGTGTCCGAGCGGATCTCGACCTACCTGGTCGCGCTGATCGCGGGCCCGTACAGCGAGTGGCGCGACGAATTCTCCGACGAACACCGCACGATCCCGCTGGGCATCTACTGCCGCGCCTCGCTCGCCGAGCACATGGACGCGGACAAGCTGTTCACCGAGACCAAGCAGGGTTTCGCCTTCTACCACGAGAAGTTCGCGACCCCGTACCCGTTCTCCAAGTACGACCAGCTGTTCGTGCCGGAGTTCAACGCGGGCGCGATGGAGAACGCCGGCGCGGTCACCTTCCTGGAGGACTATGTCTTCCGCAGCCGGGTCACCCGCTACGCCTACGAGCGCCGCGCCGAGACGCTGCTGCACGAGATGGCGCACATGTGGTTCGGCGACCTGGTCACCATGCGCTGGTGGGACGACCTGTGGCTGAACGAGTCGTTCGCGACCTTCGCGAGCGTGCTGGCCCAGGCCGAGGCCACCGAGTACAAGAACGCGTGGACCAGCTTCGCGAACATCGAGAAGTCGTGGGCGTACCGGCAGGACCAGCTGCCCTCGACGCACCCGATCGCCGCGGACATCGTCGACCTGCACGCGGTCGAGGTGAACTTCGACGGCATCACCTACGCCAAGGGCGCGAGCGTGCTCAAGCAGCTCGTCGCCTATGTCGGGCTGGAGCACTTCCTCGAAGGCCTCAAGGTCTACTTCGGCAAGCACGCCTGGGGCAACGCGACCCTGGCGGATCTGCTGGGCGCGCTGGAAGAGGCCTCGGGCCGCGACCTGTCGTGGTGGAGCGCGCAGTGGCTGGAGACCACCGGTCTCAACTCGCTGAGCCCGCGCTACGAGGTCGGCGCCGACGGCACGTACACCGCGTTCGCCGTCACCCAGACCGGTGCCAAGCCGGGTGCCGGTGAGCTGCGCACGCACCGCGTCGCGGTCGGTGTCTACGACGAGGACGAGAACGGCAAGATCGTCCGCAAGCACCGCGTCGAGCTCGACGTGGACGGCGAGCGCACCGAGGTGCCGGGGCTGGTCGGGCTCCCGGCGGGCAAGCTCGTGCTGGTCAACGACGACGACCTGACCTACTGCACGATGCGGCTCGACCCGGCGTCGCTGACCACGCTGATCGACCGCATCGCCGACATCACCGAACCGCTGCCCCGCACGCTGTGCTGGTCGGCGGCGTGGGAGATGACGCGCGAGGCCGAGCTCAAGGCCCGCGACTTCGTCACGCTGGTGCAGCGCGGCGTGCACACCGAGACCGAGGTCGGCGTGGTGCAGCGGCTGCTGCTGCAGGCGCAGACGGCGCTGAACTCGTACGCGAAGCCGGAGTGGGCGGCGGAAAAGGGCTGGCCGGAGTTCTCCGCGCGGCTGCTGGAGCTGGCGCAGGGCGCCGAGGCCGGTTCGGACCACCAGCTCGCGTTCGTGAACTCGCTCGCCGGCTGCGTGCTCGACGACAAGACGCTGGCGATCATCGCGGGCTGGCTCGACGGCACGGCGCCGCTGGAGGGCCTGACCGTCGACACCGACCTGCGCTGGCGGCTGCTGCACGCGCTGGTCGCGCACGGCAAGGCGGAGAACCCCGAGATCGACACGGAACTCGGCAAGGACGACACCGCCGCCGGACGGCGCCAGGCGGAGCGCTCGCGGGCGCTGCGGCCGACCGCCCAGGCGAAGGCCGACGCGTGGCAGCGGGCGGTGTACGACGACGAGCTGCCCAACGCGGTCAGCGACTCGCTCATCACCGGCTTCTCCCACCCGGGTCAGAAGCACCTGCTCGGCGACTACGTGACGCGCTACTTCGAGGTCATCGACGAGGTGTGGCAGCGGCGCTCCAGCGAGCGGGCGCAGCCGACCGTGGTCGGGCTGTACCCGTCGTGGGCCGTCGAGCCGGCGACGGTCGAGGCGTCGGACGAGTGGCTGGCCGGGGAGCACCCGGCGGCGCTGCGCCGTCTCGTGTCGGAGGGCCGGGCCGGGATCGTGCGGGCGCTGGCCGCCCGTGAGTTCGACTCGCAGGCCGGGGTCTAGTCCCGTAATGCAATGAACGGTCCTTTCCTTGCAAATTTTGCAAGGAAAGGACCGTTCATTGCATTTGAAGCGGCTTGAAGAGCGTCAGTGCTGCGGAGCGCCCGCCTGGTCGCTCAGCATGCGGAGCGCGTTCACGAGGCCACCGATGAGGTCGCCTTCCTTGAACGAGGCCACCATGCTGGCCACGGCGAGCTTCGCGCCGCGGTCGGGCAGGCGGTGCCGGGCCTGCGTGCCGGTCACGACCTCGATCGCCCGCTGGCCGGGCGACACGGCGATGACGACCCCGTCGGCCGGGTTGTCGGTCGAGGTCAGCAGGGCTTCGGCGGTGGCGCGGGTGTCCTCGCCGAGGTCGCCCAGGTACACGCTGAAGTCCAGGCCGGTCTCGCGGCTGGCGAGCGTCAGCGCCTCGTCCAGCCGGGCGAGCTGCTGGGTGGTGAATGGGCTGATCGGACCAGCCGGTTCGTACATCTTGGCGGCGGAAATCCGGCCGCTCGAGGTAACGACGGCGCCGTAACCGGGCTCTTCGTCAACAGCGGTGGACGAATGGGTCAGTTCACCAGTTGCCACGAGCGCCTCCCGTCACCGAAGCTCCGTCCGCCGCGACGACGGCGGTCGCGCCGCCCTCGTTCGCGTGCGAATGCCTTGCGCCGACACCGTCGGGGTTGGCGCTCCACCACATGGCCGGGTACTCCCACGGCTGCCCCGGCCGGTACCGGGCGACGCCCGCGCCCTTCGACCGCAGCGTGGCCACCCCGCACAGCGCGTAGATGACCAAGGGGATCACCGCGAAGACCAGGATCGTCTCGACAAGGTTCACGCGCGTGAGCGTATCCGATGGCGTGCGGCCGCACCCGCTCGCACGGCCCCTACCGCTCGTCGTCCTCAGGTGGCCGTCCGCCGCTTGCCGCGAAAGCGCTCCCACGTTGGGGCGAAGCCCGCAAGGCCGAAAGGTTGCAACTCAACGTACGGGCGGCCGCACCCGGCGCTGTCGTCTTGTCGCGGCCTTGAAATCCTCGTAGCTTTTTCACCTGTACGGGCCTTGCGCCCAGCTCCCCCACCCCAGCAGGTAACGCACCGGTCGCAGGAGGATATGTCATGCAGAGCACCCAGACACCCGGCCAGGCGATCATCGACGACATTTCGTCACTCTTCGAAATTGGATTCGTCCCCGGTACGCGTGTGACGGCGGGCACACGGGTTACGCGCGGTACTCGTGTCACTCGCGGTACGCGGGTCACCGCCGGCACCCGGGTCACCCGCGGAACTCGCGTCACCCGGGGCACCCGCGTCACCGCCGGCACTCGAGTCACCCGTGGCACTCGAGTCACCCGCGGCACCCGCGTGACGGCGGGCACCCGCGTCACCTGCGGCACGCGCGTCACCTGCGGCACGCGCGTCACTCGCGGGACCCGCGTCACCCGGGGCACCCGCGTCACCTGCCAGAGCGACTTCTCGCTCGCCGCCTGAGTCCGAGCACGACCGGTTTGTAGGGGACGGCGTACTCGTAACGAGTTTCACCACGGCGTCATCGGCCCGCCCCGGCCGCCGAAAGGCAGCCGGGGCGCCGACGTGTTCACGGTCTGATCAGGCCGCGGTTCCCAGGTACGGCCGCCACAACGGGTCGGCCTCCTTGGAATGCGCGAGCAGCCGCCAGTGCGGCCCGTGCGGGGCCCTCGGCACGACGCGCAGGCGCCAGCCGATCTCGGAAAGCAGCTTGTCCGCCTTCCGGTGGTTGCACTTGGCGCAGCAGGCCACGCAGTTCGTCCAACTGTGGGGGCCTCCGCGACTGCGCGGGACGACGTGGTCGATGGTCTCGGCCCGCCCTCCGCAGTAGGCACAGCGGTACCGGTCGCGGTGCATCAGCCCGGCCCGGGTCAGCGGCACCTGCGCGCGGTAGGGCACGCGCACGTAGGTGCTCAGCCGGATCACCGAAGGCACGGGCAGCGAGACCGTGGCGGCGTGCAGTTCGATCCCCGCCGGGTCTCCGTGCACCACCTCGGCCTTGCCGCACATCACCAGGACCACCGCGCGCCGCAGCGGCAGCGCCGTGAGCGGTTCGAACGTGGCGTTCAACAGCAATACCCGTCTGCGGCCCCACGAATTCGTGGTGGGTGCCGCCGTGGTCGACGGGTCCCGCCCTCTACGCTGTCCGGGCGGGCGGGCAACACCCCCTGGCCGCGTTCCCGGCCCGCCCGGTGGAGCCCCGTGCGAGGGGGCACCTCCCGGATGGGCGCGCAACACGACCTCCGGCGCCTGTCCGGCCACGGCTTGGCTCGGGACGCCGAGGGGGATGGGTTGTCGGTCTGGCACTCGACCACCTCCACCGGTGCAGGCATAGTCGACCACAGATCAGCCCCAAAGTGCACGTGTGTTACTGGACGTGTCACATGCGCGCGACCCGGCGGCCACATGAAGTTGGGTGTTTCGCATCCGCCGGGGCGTGTGGCGTGACCGATCCCCGCCGAGTACGAAAGGACATTTCCTCTCCGTGAACCTGCTGCCCACCGAACCCCCGGCCTGCACACGCGAAGCCGGGAGCCTGTGCTACCAGGTGTTCCAGGTCACAAAGAACGAGTGGCTCTCCGCCTCAGCGGGCTGGCTTCTGACGAAGCCGCTCAGGATCCTGATGATCGTCGCCGTGGCGTTCCTGCTGCGGTACCTGGTGCGACGCCTGATCAACCGCGTGACGCGGATGCCCGGCGGCGGCTCCTCGAAGCTGCCCGCCCTGTTGAGACCGCTGCGGGAGAGGGCTCCCGAGGTGCTCGGGTCGGCGGTGATGGAACGGCGCCGTCAGCGCGCCGCCACCATCGGCTCGGTCCTCAAGTCGATGGCGACGTTCCTGATCTACGGCCTCGCGTTCATCCTGGTGCTGGGCGAACTGGGCATCGACCTCGCGCCGATCATCGCTTCGGCGGGCATCGTCGGCGTGGCGCTCGGGTTCGGCGCGCAGAACCTGGTCAAGGACTTCCTGTCCGGCATGTTCATGATGATCGAGGACCAATACGGCGTCGGTGACGTCGTCGACGTCGGCGAGGCGTCCGGCACCGTCGAGGCCGTCGGCCTCCGGATCACCACCCTGCGTGACATCAACGGCACCGTCTGGTACGTCCGCAACGGCGAGGTGCTGCGGGTCGGCAACTCGAGCCAGGGCTTCGCGGTGGCGGTCGTCGACGTCCCGCTCAGCTACTCCGCCGACGTCGAGAAGGCCACCGAACTGATGGCCGAGAAGGCGAAGACGCTCCTGGAGAGCGAGAGCCTCGCGCCGAACGTGCTGGAGCCGCCGGAGATGCTCGGCGTGGAGACCGTCACCCCCGAGGGCATCAAGCTCCGGCTGACGGTGAAGGTCCGGCCGGGTAAGCAGTGGTCCGTGCAGCGCGCGCTGCGGGCGCACCTGCTCGCCGCGCTCGACGAAGCCGGCTTCGAGCCGCCTCTGGGGCGCTTTATGTCGTCCGGCCCGGCCCCGCAGTAGGAGAAGGGCAGAATGGAGCTGTGTCCGTGACCGAACCTGAGCCCACCACCTTGTACGAAGCCATCGGCGGTGAACCGGTGTTCACCCGGATCGTCGCGCGGTTCTACGCCGAAGTGGCGGTCGACGAGGTGCTTCGCCCGCTGTATCCGGAGGAGGACCTCGGCCCGGCCGAGGAGCGTTTCCGGCTGTTCCTCATGCAGTACTGGGGCGGCCCGCACACCTACTCCGACCAGCGCGGTCACCCGCGGCTGCGGATGCGGCACGCCCCGTTCAAGATCGGCCCGATCGAACGCGACGCCTGGCTGCGCTGCATCAAGATCGCGGTCGACGAGGAGAACATCGAGGAGCCCTACCGCGGGCAGCTGTGGGCGTACCTGGAGATGGCCGCCAACAGCATGATGAACAGTTTCGTGTGATGGAACGCGACGTGGCTTGGTGGGACCAGGCGGTCTTCTACCAGGTCTACGTGCGCTCGTTCGCCGATTCGGACGGGGACGGCGTCGGTGACCTCGAAGGCATCCGCGGCAAGCTCGGGTATCTGGAGCTGCTCGGGGTCGACGCGCTGTGGCTGACGCCGTTCTACCGCTCCCCCATGGCCGACCACGGCTACGACATCGCCGACCCGCGCGACGTCGACCCGATGTTCGGCACCCTCGGCGACTTCGACGTCCTGCTGACCGAGGCGCACAAACGCGGCATCAAGGTCACCGTCGACGTCGTCCCCAATCACACCAGCAACACCCACGCCTGGTTCAAATCGGCGATGGCGGCGCCGCCGGGCAGCCCGGAACGGGATCGCTACATCTTCCGTGACGGGCTCGGCCCGCGCGGCGACCAGCCGCCGAACAACTGGGTCAGCTCGTTCGGCGGCCCGGCGTGGACGCGGGTGCCGGACGGCCAGTGGTACCTGCACCTGTTCTCGCCGCAGCAGCCGGATCTGAACTGGGCCAACCACGAGGTCGCCGCCGATCTGGAGCGGACGCTGCGGTTCTGGCTCGACCACGGCGTGGACGGGTTCCGCATCGACGTCGCGCACGGTATGGCGAAACCGCCGGGCTTGCCGGACATGGATCCGCGGGTGAACCCGCTCGGGCCGAGCGAATTCTACGATCCGCGCTTCGACAACGACCGCGTCCACGAGATCCACCAGATGATCCGCAAGGTGCTCGACGAGTACCCCGGCACCATGGCCGTCGGCGAGATCTGGGTGACCGACGAGGAGCGTCTCGCGCGCTACCTGCGTCCGGACGAACTGCACCTGGCCTTCAACTTCCGGCTCGTGCTCACGCATTTCGACGCGGACGCGCTGCGGACGGCCATCGAGCGGTCCCTGGCGGTGCCGAAGGCCGCCGGGGCCCCCGCCACCTGGACGTTGAGCAATCACGACGTCTGGCGGCAGGTCAGCCGGTACGGCGGCGGCGAACGCGGCGTCCGGCGCGCCAGGGCGATGGCGCTCGTCGAACTCGCACTGCCCGGCGCGGTCTATCTGTACAACGGCGAGGAACTGGGACTGGGCAACGTCGACATCCCGCCCGACGCGGTCGCGGACCCGCGCGCCAAGATCTCCGGTGCCGAGTTCGGCCGGGACGCGTCACGGGTGCCGCTGCCGTGGGAAGGCGACCTGCCGCCGTTCGGTTTCTCGCGTAATCCGAGGACGTGGCTGCCGATGCCCGCTTCGTGGGCGTCGGTGACCGTCGAGGCGCAACTGGAGGATCCGGCGTCGACGCTGTCGCTGTACCGGCGGGCGATCGAGATCCGCAAGTCGCACAAGGCTTTCCGCGGGGACGAGCTGGAGTGGTACGGCGCGCCCGCGGGGTGTTTCGCGTTCCGGCGGCGCGGTGGCGGGCTGGTGTGCGCGCTGAACACGTCGGCGAGCCCGATCGCGCTGCCGCCGGGTGAGGTGCTGCTGTCGAGCGTGCCGTTGGTGAACGGGAAACTGCCGCCGGACGCGGCCGCCTGGCTCGTCTGATCCCCGCCCCGCGTGCGATGAAGGACTCCTTCATCGCAAAATTTGCGATGAAGGAGTCCTTCATGGCGCGTTACCGGGTCAGTTGTTGTTGAAGCCCGGGTGCAGCTTGTACTGCGTCTGGGCGTTGAACTGGTTCTGCCGGACCAGCTTCGCCGGGAAGGCCCGCCAGTCGTTGAGGTCCAGGACGTCCAGGCCCTTCACGATGTCGGACGAGTAGATGTGGCCGTTGTACCAGTAGGCCGACCACGTCCCACCGCCGACGAGCTTCTCGTTCGAGAGCGGGCCACGCTCCCAGAACGCGATCTCCTTCGGGTTCTTCGCGTCGGTGAAGTCCCACACCGAGACGCCGCCCTGGTACCAGGACTGGACCATGATGTCCTTGCCCGGCACCGGGATCAGCGAACCGTTGTGCGCCACGCAGTTCTCGGTCTCGGACTGGAGACGCGGGATCTTGTAGTAGCTGACGAACTCCAGCTTGCGGTCGTCGCCGCGGCCGGTGATCTGGTAGATGCCGTTGGCGCCGCGGGTGGGGCCGAACTTCTCCAGGCAGGTCGCCATCCCGCCGCCGCCGAGTTCGTCGGTGAAGACGATCTTGGTGGCGTCGTTGTTGAAGGTGGCGCTGTGCCAGAACGCGAAGTTCACGTTGTCCTGGACCCGGTTGATGACGCGCGGCTTGAGCCGGTCGGAGATGTCGAGCAGGACGCCGTCACCCATGCAGGCACCGGCCATCAGGTCCTTCTCCGGCAGCGCCGTCAGGTCGTGGCAACCGGTGGTCGCCGAGCGGCGGGTGCCGTCGGGGTTGGTGCCACCGGGGTTGCCGCCGCCGTCCTCCGCCGGGAACAGCACCGGCGTCGCGACCAGCGAGGCCTTCGCCGGGTCCTTCACCGGGACCTTGATGATGGACAGCTTGTCGTGCGGCGGCTGGCAGTCGGGCAGGTTCGCCGCCGGCGCGTACGACGAGACGTAGATGTAGACGTCCTTGCCGCGCTTGTCCGGCACCAGGGTGTTGGTGTGCGAACCGCAGTCGGTCTCGATCGCCGCGACGTACTTGGGCGCCGCGAGGTTCGAGATGTCGAAGATCTTGATGCCCTCCCACGACGTCTTGTCCGAGGCGGGCTTCGAGACGCTGTTGCACGAGTTGTCGCTGCGCGACGCGTCGGTCGACAGGAAGAGCAGGTCGCCGGAGATCGACACGTCGTTCTGCCCGCCGGGGCACAGGACCTGGCTGACGATCTTCGGGCGGTAGGGGTTGCGGACGTCGTAGACGTTGAACCCGTCGTAGGTGCCGATGATCGCGTGGCCCTTGGTGAACGCGATGTCGGTGCCGGTCGAGTCCTTGGTGAACGGTCCCTGTTGCGGGACGTTCGCGATCGACCGGAGGTTCGGGCTGTGGACGATCTCGTCCACACCCGGGATCGCGGTCGCCGACGGTTCGGCGACGACGGCCGGCGCGGCGAGCGCGCTGGAGGCCCCGAGGGCGGCGACCGCGGCCGCCGACACGAAGACCCTGGTCAAGCGACGTTTCAGCCCAGGCTGCAGCACGATATGGCTCTCCTTCCACCCAGCTTTACGCGCACCTTATTCCTTATTTAGGCTCAGCAGATACCGACCAACGGAGGAACTCCCGGGATGCGAAAAAGTTTGACATCGGCGCTGGTCGCCGCCGCTTTCCTGGTCTCGGGCTGCACCGGTGACGCGGAGCCCGCCGCACCGGCCCAGAGTGCGCCGGTGATCGCCCCCGGCAAACCCGGCGAGCAGGCGAGCACGGGCTCCCGGGGACCGGTGAACCGCGATCAGCCCAACGAGGCCGACGTCGAGTACATGACGATGATGATCCCCCATCACCAGCAGGCGAAGGTGATGACCGACCTGGTGCCGGGCAAGACGGCCAACGAGCAGATCCGGGCGATCGCCGGGCGGATCTCGGTCGCGCAGGACGGCGAGGTCACGATGATGAAGACCTGGCTGGCCGACCGTGGCAAGCCGGTGCCGGGCGAAGGGCACGCGGGCCACGGGGGCGGGCACGATCACGCGCTCATGCCGGGGATGGCGACCGAGGCCCAGCTGGCGGATCTGCGCGCGGCGAGCGGGGCGGCGTTCGAAAAACTGTTCCTCGACCTGATGATCGCGCACCACCAGGGCGCGCTGACCATGGCCGAAGCCCAGCTCGGCAAGGGCGTGGAGGTCAAGGCGCAGGAGATGGCGCAGGAGGTCATCACCGGGCAGACCGCCGAGATCGAGCGCATGAAGGCCATGCGGGCGAAGCTCTGATCCCTCGCGTTTCGTCCTCTGAATGCGGTAGTTCGTAACGCCAACTACCGCATTCAGAGGACGAAATGCGGGAGTCAGGCCTCGCCGGAAGAGCCCATGTCACCGAACCCGGAGTCGCCGGAGTCGTCGAGGGTGCCCGAGACGATCCAGGTCGCCAGCGCGGCGGCCTGGACGTAGGGCGCCGCCTTCGCCGCGGCCCGGCCGGCGCTCTTGGCGCGGCCCCACTTCTCCGGGCGTTCGGCGTGTTCGGGCGCCTCCTCACCCGGCGGCCGCTCGGTCCGCCACGGCGTCTCCTCCGGCCTGACCTCGGCGAGGAAGTCCGCGGTGGGGTCGTCCCCGTCCTTGTCGTTCATGGAGACAGCATGACGCCGCGGGCGGCCGGAAGCCACCCGCGGCGTCAAGCGGTAAGAAACCCGTCAGAACAGCAGCGGCAGGAGCGCGTGGCGCCGCTTGAGGACGGCGCCGTACCGGGCGTCGATGCGCATCCACGAATCCGTCGCGGTGACGCGGACGACGTCGCCGTCGATCGACGAGTCCACGAAACCCATCCCCGACAACGCGAACAGGCACCGCATCTGGACCTTGATCTCCAGCTCGTTGCCCGAAACGGTGAGCACCGCCTGGTCCATCAGCGACGCCGGCGGCGTGCCGTGCGGGCCGACGTTGTCACGGGCCAGGGTGACCCCGCGATCGGCCAGCTCGGAGATCACCGTCGCCGGCAGTTCGTCCACCAGCTGCCAGCGGCCCGGCGCGGGCAGCTCCGAATGCCACATCAGGTCACGGGCCGGGCCCGGATCCATCCGCTCGCCGCCGGCGACGGTGAGTGCGGCGAGCAACTCGTTCCCGGACACGGTGATGTCCGACGGCGTGATGTCCCCGGCGACGGCCCTGGTGGCCAGGACCTCGAACGGCGTCGCGCACCACGCCTCGACGACACCGTCACCACGCTGCCGCAACCGCACCAGCGTGTTCTGGTCGAGCCGGACCGCCCTGGCCACGAACGCGCCGAGCGTTTCGCGGTCGCCCGCGTCCGGGATGACGAGCTCAGGCATCCGCGAACCCCTTCTCCAGGAAGGCACGTTCGTCCTCGGTCAGCCGGCGGGGCCGCTCGGAGACGGTGTCGAACGGCGCGAGCACCGTCTCCGCGGTGACCGCGACCTTGTCGGCCTCGGCGGGCCCGGAGTGCACCCGGTAGCCGAGGGTGAAGCTGGCGTGCTTCAAGTCCTTCAACGAGATCTCCACCCGGATGTCCTGATCGGACACCACGATCGGCGAACGGTAATGGACGGCCAGCTTCACCACCACGATGCCCTTGGGCAGTTCGGTGAGCCCGGCGCGGACGGCGTCCCCGAACAACAGCGGGATCCGTGCCTCTTCGAGCAGGGTCACCAGATTCGCGTGGTTGACGTGCCCGTAGACGTCCATATCCGACCAGCGCGGCCGGATCAGGGAAATGTAGCTCACTACCTCACCGTGCTCCGGATCTGCCTCGCCGCCACCGACAGCGTCGCCAGGTCGAGCTTGCCGAACTGGCTGATCTCGTCCAGCGCGACACGGGCCCGCTGCAACCGGGAAGCGTTCGTCTTCTCCCAATGGGCGATCTTCTCGTCCGGGTCGGTGCCCGAATCGCTGTGCCGCAAGGCGTCCAGCGTGATCGTCCGCAGGGAACCGTAGACGTCGTCCCGCAGCGCCAGCCGCGCGAGCGCGTGCCAGCGGTTGCCGCGTTCGAGACCGCTGATCGACGTCAGCATCTTGTCGATGCCGAGGTGGTCGGACAGCGCGTAGTACAGGCCCGCCGTCTCCGCCGGGGTGTGCACCGCGTCGATCCCCGCCTGCTGCTCGGCCAGCTCCGCGACGTCGGTGACGTCGAGCAGGCCGTAGGTGTGCAGCAGCAGCGCCACCCGTCCGGCGAGTTCGGCCGGGACGCCCTTCTCGATCAGCCGCTCGGTGTTCGCGTCCACCGAAGCGCACTCGACACCGCGAAGCAGCTCGTGCGCCCTCGGGGCCAGCTCGCCGACGACGCGGCCGAACCGGTTGATCTCGGCGAGCGGGGCCAGCGGCTGCGGCCGGTTGGTGAGGAACCAGCGGGCGGCCCGGTCGAGCAGCCTGCGGGTCTCCAGCATCATCTCGTCGGCGACCTCGGTGGGCACGACGTTGTCCAGCGCGTCGATCTGCGCCCACAGCGAGGGCAGGTCGTACACGTGGGTGACCACGGCGTACGCGCGGACGGCGTCGGTCGCGGTCGCGTTCATCTCCTCCATCAGGCGGAAGACGTACGAGATCCCGGCGCCGTCGACGACCTCGTTGGCCACCATCGTCGTGATGATCTCGCGCTTCAGCGGGTGCTGGAAGATCGCGTCGCCGAAGCGCTCCCGAAGCGGCTTCGGGAAGTACTCGGGCAGGCGGCGCGAGAACACCTCGGAGTCCGGCAGCTCGCTGGCCAGCAGCTCGTCCTTGAGGTCGAGCTTGACGTGCGCGAGCAGCGTCGCCAGCTCCGGCGAGGTGAGGCCTTCGCCCGCCTTCTCCAGCGCGCGGAACTCCGCCGAACTCGGCAGCGCTTCGAGCTTGCGGTCGAAGGCGCCCTTCGCCACCAGCGCCGCGACGAGCCGCTGGTGCACCGAGACCATCGGGCCGGCGTGCGCCCGGCTGACGCCGAGCACCGCGTTCTGCCGGTAGTTGTCGGCCAGCACCAGCTCGCCGACCTCGTCGGTCATCTGCTCCAGCAGTTCGTTGCGCTGCTCGGCGCCCAGCGATCCGGTCGAGACCAGGTGGTCCAGCAGGATCTTGATGTTGACCTCGTGGTCCGAGCAGTCGACGCCAGCGGAGTTGTCGAGCGCGTCGGTGTTGATCTTGCCGCCCGCGCGGGCGAACTCGATCCGGCCGAGCTGGGTCAGGCCCAGGTTCCCGCCCTCGCCGACGACCTTGACGCGGAGCTGGTTGCCGTTGACGCGCAGGGCGTCGTTGGCCTTGTCACCCGCGTCCGCGTGGGACTCGTTCTCGGCCTTCACGTAGGTGCCGATGCCGCCGTTCCACAGCAGCTCGACCGGGGCCAGCAGGATCGCCTGCATCAGGTCGTTCGGCGCCAGTTTCGTGACGTCCTCGCCGAGGCCGAGGGCCTCGCGGACCTGCGGGCTGATCGGGATCGTCTTCGCCGACCGCGAGTAGACCCCGCCACCCTCGCTGATCAGCGAGCGGTCGTAGTCCTCCCACGACGAGCGCGGCAGGTCGAACAGCCTGCGCCGCTCGGCGAACGAGGTCGCCGAATCCGGGTTCGGGTCGAGGAAGATGTGCATGTGGTTGAAGGCGGCCACGAGCCGGATGTGCTCCGAGAGCAGCATCCCGTTGCCGAAGACGTCACCCATCATGTCGCCGATGCCGACGACGGTGAAGTCCTCGGTCTGGGTGTCCTTGCCCAGCTCGCGGAAGTTGCGCTTGACGCTCTCCCAAGCACCCTTCGCGGTGATGCCCATGGCCTTGTGGTCATAGCCGACCGAGCCACCGGACGCGAAGGCGTCGCCGAGCCAGAACCCGTAGTTCGCCGAGACCTCGTTCGCGATGTCGGAGAACTTCGCGGTGCCCTTGTCCGCGGCGACCACGAGGTAGCTGTCGTCGCCGTCGTGGCGGACCACGCGCGGTGCCGGGACGGTCTTGCCCTCGACGCGGTTGTCGGTCACGTCGAGCAGGCCGGAGATGAACATCCGGTAGCAGGCGATGCCCTCGTTCAGCTGGGCGTCGCGGTCCAGGCCGGGGTCACCCGTGGCCGCCGGCGGGCGCTTCACGACGAAGCCGCCCTTCGCGCCGACAGGCACGATGACCGCGTTCTTGACCGCCTGCGCCTTGACCAGGCCGAGGATCTCCGTGCGGAAGTCCTCCCGGCGGTCGGACCACCGCAGGCCACCGCGCGCGACGTCGCCGAAGCGCAGGTGCACACCCTCGATCCGGGGCGAGTACACGAAGATCTCGTACTTCGGCCGCGGCTCGGGCAGCTCGGGCACCGCGCTCGGGTCGAGCTTGAGCGCCAGGTACTGGCGGGAGTTCCCGTCCGCGTCGGTGACGTGGTAGTTGGTGCGCAGCGTGGCGAGGATGACCGACATCAGCCGCCGCAGGATCCGGTCCTCGTCGAGGCTCGTCACCTCGTCGACCAGTTTGCCGATCTCGGTGGTGAGCTGATCGGCCTGCGACGCGCGCGCCTCGTCGCCGAGCGCGAGGTCGAAGCGGGTCTCGAACAGCCGCACCAGCGCGGTGGCGATGTCGGTGTGCGCGAGGACGGTGTTCTCGATGTACTCCTGCGAGAACGGGATCTTCGTCTGGCGCAGGTACCGCGAATAGGCCCGCAGGATGGCCGCCTGGCGCCAGGTGAGCCCGGCGCGCAGGACGAGACCGTTGAAGCCGTCGACCTCGCAGTCGCCGCGCCAGGCGGCGTGGAAGGCGTCCTGGAAGCGGGTGCGGAGGTCGTTGTCCGCGTGGTCGAGGACCTGCGGGTCGATCCGCAGGCCGAAGTCGTAGATCCAGGACCGGCCGCCGTCCTCGCGGCGCAGTTCGTAGGGCCGCTCGTCGACGACCTCGACGCCCATCCGCTGCAGGACCGGGAGTACCTGGGAGAGCGTGACGCCCTCGCCGCGCAGGTACAGCTTGAAGCGCCGCTCCCCCGCCTCCGCGTCGGCCGGCAGGTAGAACGACATCGACAGGTCGCCCTCGTCGGTCAGCGACTCCAGGGCGCGGAGGTCCGCGAGCGCTTCGAGCGCGGTGAAGTCCTCCTTGTAGCCCTCGGGGAACACCGCGGCGAACCGCTGCCCCTGCTCGCCCGCCGACTCCTCGACCAGCAGGCCGATCGCGACGCCGCTGTCCCCGGCGTCGGCGCGGCGCTCGGCGAGGATCGCCTCGACCATCCGGTCGTCCCAGCTGCGCACGGCTTCGTTGAGCCGTTCCTGGATGCGCAGGGTGTCCGGGGCGGAACTCTGCGACGGATCGGTGTGCACGATGAAGTGCACCTGCGCGAGCACGGTCTCGCCGATGCGCGCGCTGTACTCCAGTTGCGTGCCTTCGAGTTCTTCGAGCAGGACCTCCTGCATCGCGAGCCGCGAACGGGTCGTGTAGCGGTCACGCGGGAGGTACACGAGGCACGAGTAGAAGCGGCCGTACGGGTCGCGGCGCAGGAACAGGCGCAGCCGTCTGCGATCCGAAAGCGTGATCGCACCCGTCGTCGTCGAGTAGAGCGAGTCGGAGTCGGCCGAGAACAGGTCCGCGCGCGGCCAGTTCTGCAGGACTTCGAGCATCCGCTGGCCGGAGAAGGACTCCATCGGGAAGCCCGCGCGGTGGATGACCTCGCGGACCCGGTTGCAGACCACCGGGATGTCGAGCACGTTCTCGTGCAGCGCGGTGGTGGTGAACATGCCGAGGAAGCGGTGCTCGCCGGTGACGTTCCCGTTGTCGTCGAACGTCTTCACGCCGACGTAGTACGGATACACCGGACGGTGCACGGTGGACGGCGCGCTCGCCTGGGTCAGCACCAGCAGCGTCGGCGCGAGCGCGGAGGCCGCCGTGTCCGGGCCCGCGGTGAGGCTGCGCGCGGCCAGGCTGTCCTGGCGCAGCACGCCCAGCCCGGTGGCGAGCACCGCGCGCAGGGCGGGCTCGTCGCTGTCCGGGTGCGGGTTGTCGATCAGCTCGTACCGGCGGTAGCCGAGGAAGGTGAAGTGGCCGTCGGCGAGCCAGCGCAGCAGCCGGGCGCCTTCCGCGACCTCGGTGGCGGGCAGCCGCGGCGGGTTCCCGTCCAGCTCGTCGGCGAGACGGCGCGCCGTCTCGGTCATCTTGTCGGTGTCCTCGACGACCTCACGGACGTCACCCAGCACCGAGGACAGCCGGTTGTCCAGCTCGCGGGCGCGGTTCGGGTCCGTGACCAGGTCGATCTCGATGTACATCCACGATTCGGCCGCCGAATTCGCCGGCGGCTCCGCCGGGTCGGCGTCCGGGTGGACCTCCAGCAGCTCACCGGTCAGATCCCGGCTCACCACGACGATCGGGTGCACGATGCGCTGCACCTGCACCCCGTCGCGCGCGAACTCGGCCGCGACGGAATCCACCAGGTACGGCATGTCGTCCGTGACGACCTGCACCACGGTGGCCTCACGCGTCCAGCCGTCTTCGGGCCCCGTCGGGTTCAGCAACCGCACCGCGGGACGGCCGGGCATCCGGTCCTTCGCGAGCTGCAGATGCGAGCGGACGGCGCCGACGAGGTCGACCGGGTCGTCACCGAGAATCTCTTCGGCCGGGATGTGCCGGTAGTACAGGCGGATCAGGTCGCCGATCTCCGGGGCGTACGCCGCGGCGGCGTCGATCAGGTCGTCCCGGATCTGCTCCGGGTTCGCCCCCCGGCGCCGGGCGCCTTCCTCGGTGCCGACATCTTTTCCGGGCGGGGACGAGACTCCCGTCGAGCTCATTTGAGGCAACTCTCCACTGTAGCGAGATTGACACCGCGACCGGCACGACTCTGTACCGGCCCAGACCCAACCTACAGCTCCGGACAGTCGGCTCCACAAGGCCGGGTCATTCCCGCCCGTCGAAGATTTCCCTGCTCAGATACCGGAATCGCCGTGATCGGTTCAGCTACTCGCCGGTCACATAGGCGGTCTGTCCGGACCCTCCCACACCTCGCCGCACCGGGGTGACCAGCACCCATTCCCCAGGGCGACCCCGGCGGGCGATCCGAGCGGGTCAGCTGAATCGTTCAAGCCGACCGCGGCTCCCACCGAGGTGAGCAAGGGACCTTTGCTACCGCGGGGTCAGTCGCTCCCGTTGGCGCGGTGCCGGTCGTGACCGTTGACCGGACGCTTTCCCGAGTCCTGGGAGCCGAGCTGCTTCACGAGCGCGGCGGCGCTGGCGGTGCCCGCCTGATGCTCGGCGAGCGCACGGGCGAGCAGGTCGGCGAGACCGGCGTCCGGCGGCGGTTCCTCCTCCGCGATCGCACGGGCGTAGCTCTCCGGGAACGGCGTGATCGGCCGCCAGGAACCGGTGTCGGTCAGCGGGTCCAACGCCGGCGGCATCCGCAACCGAGGCAGCCAGGGATCGGCGACCTCTTCCTTCGCGGCCGGGCGAACGCTTTCCTGAGGCGGCGAAGGCGCGGGATCCTCCCGAGGCGGCGGTGCGAGCGGAACGGCAGGCTCGCGATACTCGACCGGCGGCTGTTCCCGGCGGGTATCGGCGCGTTCTTCGGCGACGGGTTCGGGATGCACCGGATCCGCGGCGCCGTCCGCACGACGACGGCCGCCGCCCTGTCCGCCGGTGCTCGAGATCCCGAGCCGGTCCAGCACCGATTTCGCCGCCACGGAACCGTGTTCGGCGTCGTGCCTGGTCTTGCGCGAGACGGGCGCCGAGGACCGGCGGGCACGCTCTTCGGCCGCCCACTCGTCGCTCTCCCACAACGGGGCGGCGGTGCCGGGCGGACGCGGCGGCGCGGCGTCGGCCGCCATACGCGGCCGGGGCTCGGCCGCGGGCTCGGGTGCGAGCAGCAGTTCCGGGACGACGGGTTCCGAAGCCGCCACGGGCGCCGGCTCCTCGATCCGAACGGGGATCTCGTCCTGGGGCCGCCACCGCGCGGCCGGAGCCGGGGTTTCGGATCGGGCGGCCACCGGTTCGGCGGCGCTCTCGCGCGCCGCGGGCTCCTCCTGGCGACGGCGGCGCCCGGGCTCCGGTTCGGGCCGCGACACCGGCGCGGGTTCCGGTTTCGGCGGCGGCATCAGTTTCGGCGCGACGGGTTCGGCCTTGGGCTCGAACCTGATCGACGGCTTGGCCTTCTTCGGCACCCGACGACGCCAGTCGCTGTCCGACGCCGCCACTTCCCGTGCGGGCTCCGGACGGGACGGCGGCTTCAACACCGGCGCTTCACTCTTTTCGGCGACCGGCGCCGGGGGCCGCTCAACCGGACGCGGCGGCTCGACGGGACGCGCAGGCTCCGCGGGACGCGAAGGCGCAGCCGCGCGTGCAGGCTCGACGGGCGCCTGCCGCACCGGCGCGGGCTCCGGTTGCCTGCTCTGCCGCACGGGCCGCGGCTCACGACGAACCGGCGGCTCGACCGCGGCCCGTTTCGGCGGTGCCACGTCGATCGGCGGCATCACCGCGGTCACCTCGGCCGGTTCCGGCGCCGGAACCGGGGACGGTGTGGACACCGCGGCGGCCGACCGCGCGGCGACGGCCCGCAAGACGTCGTCGAGGTCCACAGCGGCGTTCTCGGCCGAGCCGAACTCGCCGACCAGGACGTTGCACGCCTGCCTGCGCGCACGGGCGTGCAGATGTTCGGCGGCCCGCGAACGGTGCAGGCAGCCGATGGCCTCTTCGGCCCGGCCCAGCCGTTCCTCGATCTGCGCGAGCTCCAGCCACAGCCGCGCCGTGACGGCGTGCAGGTTGTGGTCACCGGTCCCGGCGACCGCCTCACGGACGAGCATGCCCGCGGCCTCGGCGGATCCCGCGGGCAGCAGGACACGGGTGGCCACCGCCAGCCGCAGCCAGGCGGCCGGGGCGATCCCCGCGGCCCGGACGGGGGCGTCGAGGATCGGCTGCGCGACCTCCAGCGCCATGTCCGTGTCGCCCCGGTCCAGCAACGTGCAGACGAGCTGCAGGACCAGCCTGATCCGGACGAGACCGCCGTCGTCGTCCGGGTTCCCGAGCTTTTCCAGCATGCCCAGCCCGGTCCGCGCGGCATCGGCGGCCGCTGTCAGGTCGCCGTGCCGACGGCGGTGCGCCGACACCCCGACCCGCAGCATCGCGCGGATCAGTAGCTGCGAATCCGCCGTCATCGAACCGTCGCCGAGCACGAGCTTGTCCGCCTCGGCGAGCACGCGGTCCAGTTCCGCCTTCCGGCCGAACTGCGCCAGGCAGCCGACGAGGTGACACAACGCCTCGGCCCGGTGCGACGGCGAAACCGCCGGATCCGCCAGCAGCGGACGCAACGCGGCCAGGCCCGTCAGCGGGATGCCGACACTGCGCGCGCAGACGGCCAGGTCGATCCTCAGCCGGGCGGCGATGTCACCGTAGCCCGCGTGTTCCGCGGCGCGCAGGGCGGCAACGGCCCGGCCGACCGTCCGGGGGCGGCCACCCAGCCGCACCCGGGCGCTCACCACCAGGCTCTCCGCACGGATCCACTGCTCGTCGGCACCGGCGGCCTCGGCGAGCGCGGCCGCGCGCTCCCCGAGGACCAGTGCGAGCTCGGGCGCCCTCAGGTGCAGGGCGTCCGCGCGTTCGATCAACCTGCCGACAGCGGACAGGGTTCCCCCGGTGGCAGCCGTCCGCCCACCCACCATGGTGGTGGGCGAGCCCGGCCGTTGGCGCTTGCTGGCTTCCACGGGGAACCCCCGGCCCTCAGTCGCGGGTCAGCTTGCGATGGGTGACGCGGTGCGGACGAGCCGCCTCGGCACCGAGACGCTCGACCTTGTTCTTCTCGTAGCCCTCGAAGTTACCTTCGAACCAGAACCATTGCGAGGGGTTCTCGTCCGTGCCTTCCCAGGCGAGGATGTGCGTCGCGACCCGGTCGAGGAACCACCGGTCGTGCGAAATGACCACGGCGCAGCCGGGGAACTGCTCGAGAGCGTTCTCCAGCGAGCCCAGGGTCTCGACGTCCAGGTCGTTCGTCGGCTCGTCGAGCAGGATCAGGTTCCCGCCCTGCTTGAGGGTCAGCGCCAGGTTCAGCCGGTTGCGCTCGCCACCGGAGAGCACGCCCGCCGGCTTCTGCTGGTCCGGGCCCTTGAAACCGAACGCGCTGACGTAGGCACGCGAGGGCATTTCGGTCTGCCCGACGTGGATGTAGTCCAGCTTGTCCGAAACCACCTCCCATACCGTCTTCTTCGGGTCGATCCCGCCGCGGTTCTGGTCCACATAGGACAGTTTGACCGTCTCGCCGATCTTGACCCGGCCGTCGTCCGGTTCCTCGAGCCCGACGATCGTCTTGAACAGGGTCGTCTTTCCGACACCGTTCGGCCCGATCACGCCGACGATGCCGTTGCGCGGCAGGTCGAACGACAGCCCGTCGATCAGCACGCGGTCGTCGAAACCCTTGCGCAGCTTCTCGACCTCGACGACCACGCTGCCCAGCCGGGGCCCCGGCGGGATCTGGATCTCTTCGAAGTCGAGCTTGCGGTGCTTGTCCGCCTCCGCGGCCATCTCCTCGTAGCGGTCGAGCCGGGACCGCGACTTGGTCTGGCGCGCCTTGGCGTTGGACCGGACCCATTCGAGCTCGGACTTCAGCCGCTTCGCGAGCTTGGCGTCCTTCTTGCCCTGGACCTCGAGGCGCTCGCGCTTCTTCTCCAGGTACGTCGAGTAGTTGCCCTCGTAGCCGACGACCCGGCCGCGGTCGAGCTCCATGATCCACTGCGCGACGTTGTCCAGGAAGTACCGGTCGTGCGTGACGGCGAGGACGGCGCCGGCGTAGTTCGCCAGGAACTGTTCCAGCCACAGCACGCTTTCGGCGTCCAGATGGTTGGTGGGCTCGTCGAGGAGCAGCAGGTCGGGCGCGGACAGGAGCAGCTTGCACAGCGCGACCCGGCGGCGCTCACCACCGGAGAGGTGGGTGACCGGCTCGTCCGGCGGCGGGCAGCGCAGGGCGTCCATCGCCTGCTCGACCGTGGAGTCGATCTCCCAGGCGTCGGCGTGGTCGAGCTCCTCCTGGAGCTTGCCCATCTCCTCCATCAGCTCGTCGCTGTAGTCGGTCGCCATGAGCTCGGCGACCTCGTTGAAGCGGTTGAGCTTGACCTTGATGTCGCCAAGACCCTCTTCGACGTTCTCGCGGACCGTCTTTTCCTCGTTGAGCTCCGGCTCCTGCATGAGGATGCCGACGCTGGCGCCGGGCTGGAGGAAGGCTTCGCCGTTACTGGCCTGCTCGATCCCCGCCATGATCTTCAGAACGGTGGACTTACCCGCGCCGTTCGGCCCCACCACGCCGATCTTGGCGCCGGGGTAGAACGCGGTGCTGACGTCGTCGAGGATGACCTTGTCCCCGACGGTCTTGCGCACCTTCTTCATGGTGTAGATGAACTCGGCCATACAAGCGATCGTAGAGCGAGCCGATCGCGGCCTTGACGGCGGTCACCACCGAGCTACCGACAGTCAGCCCGATATCACTGAACGAGCATCGGTACCTCACGCCACGGGCGCGTCCTCCAGCGCGATGACCATGGGATTCCCCGGGGGCGGCGGTACCGCCGGGATCGCCCTGGGCCGATCCCGCCCCATCCGGTGGATCTCGGCCGAGCACCGCGCGAGGTTGGGGCCGATGGAGAAGGCCTCAAGCTCAGGTAGACCCAGAGGTGCCGGGATCTCCTCCGCCGTCTCGGCGCCGCGCAGCCGCCCGGCCACGATCACCGGGTCGCCTTTGCTCAGGCAGGAGAACGCCGCCATCGCCAGCTTGCGCCAGCAGGTGACCTTGACCGCGAGTTGCCGCCCCTCGCCCCACTCCCCTCTTTCCTTGTCGTACCGGCGTTCGACACTCCGCAAGCCGAACGACACGACGTCGTGCCCGTGCACCCGCTCCGGATGGTGGATCGGCTCGCTGGTCAGGTTGCCGATCATGGTCACCCACGTTTCGCCCATCGCCATCACACTCGCCCTTCTCCTCGTTCCGGGACTTTCCCGTCCGTGATCACAGACTGCCGCGGATCGAGGGCGGAAAAGGGACGTGAACCGGATCTGTGGACAACTCGGGGCGTTGTGGACAACTCGACGTGGAGCGCCGAGGACTGTGGGCGGGGTGTGCTAGGAGCCGGACCCCGGACCCCGCCCCTGATCGGCGAGTTTCTTCAGCATCGCGTTGTAGGCGTTCAGATCCGCGTCGCCCGAGGCATCCTCGCGGCGGTCGCGGCGCCGTGCCTCCCGCTCGTCCTGACGCGCCCACTGCACGAGCAGCGCGACGAGCACCAGCAGCACCGGCAGCTCACCGGACGCCCACGCGATCCCGCCGCCGAGCCGCTGGTCGGTGAGCAGGTCGGTGACCCACGGCAGTTTCAGCCCGCGGTAGAAGTCCTGTCCGAGCACGGTCTGCATGCTCATCAGCGCGATCCCGAAGAACGCGTGGAACGGCATGGCGGCGAACATCATCCCCAGCCGTCCCAGCGGCGGAAGCCGTCGTGGCGCCGGGTCGACCCCGATCACCGGCCAGTAGAAGACGTAGCCGGCGAGCAGGAAGTGCGCGTTCATCGCCAGATGCGCCCAGTGGTAGTTCAGCGCGGAGTCGAACAGGCCCGAGAAGTACAGGCCGTAGAACGAACCGACGAATAGCAGCAGCGCGACGATCGGATGCGTCAGGAACCGCGAAAGCGGCGAGTGCACGAACGCGAGCAGCCATTCACGCGGTCCGGGCGGGGCGTCCTTGCCCGCCGTGGGCAACGCGCGCAGGGCGAGCGTCACGGGCCCGCCGAGGACGAACAGCACCGGCGCCACCATGGACAGCAACATGTGGTTGCCCATGTGCACGCTGAACATCGCCGGCGCGTACCGCCCGATGCCGGACGACGTCGCGATCAGCAGCACGAAACAGCCCGCGAGCCACGCGACCGTCCGGCCGGTGGCCCAGGTGTCGCCGCGACGGCGCAACCGTCGCACCCCGGCGAGATACAGCCCGGCGAGAACGATCGCGAGGGTCCCGTAGACGAGGTCGAAGCGCCAATCCGTGAGCAGGCGGAGCACGGTCGGCGGACCGTAGAGGTCGTAGCCGATCAGCAGTTCCGTGGTCGACGGCTGGGTGAGCGATTCCTGCGGCGGCGGGGTCTTCGCGAGCCCGGTGGCGATGCCGATCGTGATGAACATGATCAGCACCTCGACCGCGGCGAGCCGCAGCAACTGACCGCCGCCGGCACCGTTCACCAGCCCGGCGACGCCCTTCTGCCGTTGCTGATGCCCGAAGACACCGAGCAGCAGCAACGCGACGATCTTCGCGACCCCCAGCAGGCCGTAGTCCGTGGTGAGCAGGTCGGCGATCCTGATCCGCACCAGCGCGTTGACGACGCCGGAGACCGCCATCACGATCCAGCAGACGAGTGCCAGCTTGGAGAACCGGGTGGCGGCGAGCTTGAGGTTCTCGCCGCGGCGCCAGCCGAGCGCGAGCAGCGCCACGAGCCCGCCGACCCACAGCGCGGCGGCGACCAGGTGGTACAGCAGGCTGTTGGTCGCCATGTCGTGCGAGCCACCGCTCGCGGAATGCCCCGTGACCGCGACCGGTACGAGGCCGCCGACGGACAGGAAGAAGACCACCGTCGTCCAGCCCCAGGTCAGCGCGAGACGGCAGCCGAGCGCGACCAGTAGTGCGATCAACGCGGTGAACAGCCAGGCCTTGGGCTGTTCGATGGCGTCGACGAGGTCGACCAGCACCTGCGGCGAGAGCACCTCGGTGAACGGGCGGCCAGCGCCGTCGGCCGCCGAGAAGAAGATCGACGCGGCGGCCGCGAAGAACCAGACCCACGCGGCGGCGCCCGCGACACGGATGGCCGCGTAACCGTCGGCAGCGAGCGTGCCGGACTTCTGCGGCGGGACGAGGAACGCGGCGAGCAGCAGCGAACCCACGCACAGCACCGAAGCCGCCTCGGCCAGCACGCGCACGACGGTGATGCCGTAGCGCGTCACCAGCCCCGGGTCCGGGAGTCCGGCGATGACGTAACCGGCGCCACCGGTCAGCGCGACCAGGCCGACGGCCACCACCGCGGCCAGGAGCGCCCCGATCGACACCAGCGGCAGGACACCGGCCTTCCGCGCGGATGGGGCCGGTTTCGTCTCGGGGTCTGAAGGCACGTCACGAGGGTATGCCGGACGCGCAACCGGCAAGATGGCGGCGTGCGGATCATCCTGCTGAGGCATGCCGAGTCGCTCGGCAACGTCGACGAGCTCGCCTACACCCGGATCCCCGACCACGCGCTGCCGCTCACCGAAGCAGGCCGCGAACAGGCCAGGCTGGCGGGCCCGGAGATCGAGGAGATCCTCGACGGGCAGCGGCCGGCGGTCTACGTCAGCCCCTACCTGCGGACGCGGGAAACGTTGCGGCTGATGGACATCCGTGACTCCTGCGAGCGGATCGTGCCGGAGCCGAGACTGCGGGAACAGGACTGGGGCAACCTCCAGGATCCGCAGGACCAGGAGGTCCAGAAGCAACGGCGCCACGAGTTCGGGCATTTCTTCTACCGGCTCCCGTTCGGCGAGTCCGGCGCGGACGTGGACGACCGGGTCGCCGCGTTCCTCAGCGAGCTGGCGTCGTGCGGCGAAGATCACCCCGAAACCGTGCTGGTCGTCTCACACGGGCTGACCATCCGGTTGCTGTGCCGACGGCTGTTCGGCTGGAGCATCGAGCTGTTCGAGTCCCTGTCCAACCCGACGACCTGCGAATACCGGGTCGTCGAGCGGGTGGGCGACAAATGGACGCTGGACCGCCCGTTCCGCCAGTGGCGGGACTCACCCGACGGGGAGACGCAGGACTGAAGGAGCGAGGAGGACCACCCTCGTGCCCAGCCCCGGACTGGATTCGATCCGCGCGAAACCGCCGATCTCCGCCATCCGCGCGATGATCGAGTTCTCGAGGCCGAAGCCACGCCGCCGCTCGCCGACATCGAATCCGGCGCCGTGATCGCGCACCGTCAAGGAGACGCCGCCGCCGATCTCTTCGACGCTGACCACGGCCCGCCTGGTCCCGGAGTGCTTCAACGTGTTCCGCAAGGCCTCCCTGGCCGAGTCGTGCAGTGCCACGGCCGCTTCTTCCGCGAGCTCCGGGGCGCAGTCGTCCTGGATGACGACCTCCGCTCGTAGCCCCTCAGTGGCCATTTCGGCGGCGAGCAGCCGCAACCGCTGGTGCAGCCCGATCCCTTCGGCGGATTCGTGTTCGAGGCTGATCCGGATGCGCATCGCCTGGGCGCGAGCGGTCCGGCGGACGCGGTCGAGGCTGGCCGCCGGGTCGAGTTCGTCGGCGGGCGCGGGGATCGCGAACGACTCCATCACCTGCAGGACCGTGTCGTGGACGTCGCGGCGATGCCGTTCGCGTTCCGCCGCCCGGCCCTGCTGCTCCCCGAATCCGAGCGCGAACCGCATCGAAGCGCCGACCACGCCGACGATCGCGAGGGACGCCACCAGCGCGGTCGCGAGCGTGAGCAAGAGACCGAGGGCCGAGTCGAGGTTCAGCACGGTGTACAGCAGCACCGCGCCGCCGATGGCCAAGGCACCCGTCAGCGCGCCACGCAGCAGGGCACAGATCATCACCGTGCCCATCAGGTGGGTCCAGGTGATCGATGTGATCGCGCTGTCCTGGGCGAACGGCGCGGCCGCCAGGACGAACAGGGCGCCGAACCCGGCGTCCACCGCGGGAACCAGCCGCGTCCCGGCCGGAGGGCGGCGGAAGATCCAGACGGCTTCGGCGACGTTCGGCATCAGGTGGAGCAGCACGAACATCCAGAGCACCGACCCGCCGGTGCCCGCCGTCCAGAGTGCCTGCGCCAGCATCACCAGGCGGAACGCCACCGCGACCAGGATGAGCCAGGGCAGCGTGGTCTGCACCAGCCGCGCCGGGATCCCGGCGCCCCCTCCGAGCATCAGCACTCTCACGCTGCCCCTCCCCGGATCAGCCTTCCTGAAATGGCGACAAAGCCGCATTCATTTCAGTTTATCGAGCAGTCAGCTTGCCCGGGCTCCGGCGAGGATGTCAACGGGCGACGGGCTCGGCGGCCTCCTCCCGTTTCCCCGCCCGTGCCGCGGCCACCGCGGACGGCACGATCAGCGCGGCGGTCAAGCCGACGAACAGGAACGACACCGAAAGCGACGTCACCTGCGCGATTCCGCCGATGAGCGGCGGCCCGGCGAGGAAACCGGTGTAGGCGATCGCGGTGACGAAGGCCAGCTCCCGTTCACCTCCGGTGCCGTCGGCGCGTTTCCCCGACGCCCCCGCGAGGCTCAACGCGATCGGGAAGGCGGCGGCCAGCCCGGCACCCGCCAGAGCGAAGCCGACGAACCCGAACACAGGCAGGCTCGCCACCGCGGCCAGCACCAGGCCCGCCGCGGCGATCCCGGCGCCGGCCGCCATCGCACGCGTCGCGCCGAAACGGTTCTGCAGCCAGGCACCCGCGAGCCTGGCGAGCGCCATGGCCAGCGCGAACCCGGAGTAGGCGAAGGCCGCCGCGCCGTCGCCGACCCCGTGCACGGACGTCATCAGCAGGGCGGCCCAGTCCGAACTCGCGCCCTCCGCGATCGCCGAGAACAAAGCGATGGCGGCGAGCAGCCAAAGGACGGGACGTTTGATCGGCGGCACCCGCGGTTTCTCGACGGGTTCGGTGTGCACGGGCCGCGCGCCGGGCACGGCCGTGATGACGAAGGCCAGCACGACCAGCGCGGCCAGTGCGGCGACCGTGAGGTGCCGTCCCGGCGACCACTGGTGCGACGCGGCGAATCCGGCGGCGACCGAGCCCGCCAGCGCGCCGAAGCTGAATCCGGCGTGCAGGATCGGCATGATGGCCCGCCCGGACCGGCGTTCCACCTCGACTCCCGCGACGTTCATCGCCACGTCCAGCGCGCCGACGCTCGCGCCGAGGACGAACAGCGCCCCGGCGAGCAGGGCGACCGACGTCGAGAAGCCGATCATCGGCAACGCGGCGGCGGCGATGATCGTGCTGCCCGCGACCACCGCGCGGGCACCGTGGCGTTCGATCAGCCGCCCCGATACCGACGCCGCGATCAGCATGCCGACGCTGGCGCCCAGCAGGGCCAGCCCGAAAACACCCGGTGAGGCGTTCACCCTTTCCGACAACGCCGGCGTCCGCGGCGCCCAGGAGCCGAGCGCGGCCCCGTTGAGCGCGAACACGACGAAAACGGCCGTACGGTCACGCATAGACCCCAGTCTCCTTTCGATTCCCCTTCCCTCAGAATGACTTAAGCGCTTCAGAAAGTCCACCGGCACAGCTCGGGACTACACTGCGCCGGTGACCAGCACGCGACGGCGAAGGCCGACGTTGGACGATGTCGCCGACGCCGTCGGGGTGTCGCGGGCGACCGTGTCCAACGCCTACAACCGGCCCGATCAGCTGTCCGCCCAGCTGCGGGAAGAGGTGCTTCGCGCGGCCAAGAAGATCGGGTACGCGGGGCCGAACCCGACCGCGCGCAGTCTCGCCACCAGCCGCACCGGCGCGATCGCCGTCCTGCTCGACACGAACCTTTCGACGGCGTTCTCGGATCCCGCGTTGTCGCTCACCCTCGACGCGCTCTCGACCGTCGTCGACCCCGAGGGCCACGCCCTCCTGCTGCTCCCCGGCGACGGCGAGAGCGGCGGCCCGCGCGCGGAGCGGATCCTGACCGCGCAAGCCGACATCGCGGTGGCGTATTCGCTGGCCGACGGCGCGCCGGCGCTGAACGCGGTCCGGGACCGGGAAATGCCGCTGGTGGTGATCGACCAGCCGCATCTCCGCGGTTCGGCCAGGATCGGGGTCGCGGACCGGGCGGGAGCGGCCGCCGCTGCCCGGCATCTGGTGGAACTCGGGCACCGGCGGATCGGGATCTTCTCCGCACAGTGCCTCTCGGCGCCCCGCGGCGGGGAATTGAGCGTGGCCGAGGCCGGGAACAGCCGGTTCCACGACAACCGCGAACGGATGGCCGGTTACCTCCAGACGCTGACGGAGGCGGGGATCCCGGCGGCGGACGTGCCGATCTGGGAGGCTTCCGGGCTCTCGGTAGAAGGAGCCCTGCCCAGCGCTTTCGGCCTGCTCGACCGGCATCCGCGGCCGACGGCGCTGCTGTGCATGTCGGATCTGCTGGCGCTGGCGGCGATCTCGGCGGCCAGACAGCTCGGCCTGTCGGTCCCGGGTGATCTTTCGGTCGTGGGCTTCGACGACGTCCCGCCCGCCCGGTGGTCCGAACCACCGCTGACGACCGTCCGGCAGGATCTCGCCGCCAAGGGCCGGGCGGCCGGCGAACTGGTGCTCGGCCTGCTGCGCGGGGAGAAGGCACCCGCCCCCGCCGAGGTACCCGCCGAGCTGGTCGTCCGGGACTCCACCGCGCCCGCGTAGCAGCCGATTTCGGCGAGCACAAGGCGCTCCCGGCGATATGTGGACAACTCGCCCGATCGAGCGGCGCACAACTACTTATCCACAGAAGTAGAAATGCGGGCAGACAAAGCCTTCCCCGCGCGCCATCGTGGAATCACACATTCACCGACGGCGATCCAGCCGCCGATTCACGGGGGAGAACCCAGCCATGCAACGACGTTTGACGAACCTGCGCGCCCGCCTCCCGCGCGTGCTCCTGCTCGCCCTGGCGGGCTTGCTGACCAGCGCGGGAGTCGCCAGTGCCGCCACCGTGCCGCCGCAGCCCGACTGCCAGAAGGGCGAGTTCTGCGTATGGGGCGCGGAATCGTACGGCGGCGCGGTGCACAAATTCGACCTGCGCACCTCCAATCCCGAGGAATGCATTCCCCTGCCCCAGGGCTTCGACGGGCATTCGTTCGTCAACCGGCTGAGCCGTGACGTGACGATTTACCAGAGCGAGGAATGCACGACCGAAGGAGATTTCATCACCTATCCGGGTGGCGGCACCTACGTACCCCAGGGACCGTTCGTGATCCGCGCCCTCAAGATCTGGGACTGACCACCCCGGCGGTTCGCGCCGGTCGCTCGCGGACGAGTCGACTCGCGACCTGCGCGAACCCAGGGGCCGCTCCCCCGAAGCGGCCCCGGCCCGTGAGCGCGTCACCCCGCGTCGTGACGCGCTCACGGGTGTTCCAAAAAACGGTGGGCTCGACCTGAAACGATCTGGCGGTGTCGAACGATCGACAGGTTGGCGACGGCTAAGCTGCCGATGCTGGGCGACACCCAACGTCGCCGACGTCGGCCCTCGTAGCTCAGCTGGATAGAGCAAGAGCCTTCTAATCTCTAGGTCGCAGGTTCAAGTCCTGCCGGGGGCACGTCGCAGACGGTCCTGCCGCGAGGCGCAAACGCGCTTCGCGGCAGGCCATCCCAAGCTCGGGCAGAACGCCTTCGAGCCGAGGTTCGCCGCTCGTTCACCTCTGGACCCCGCAATTCGTCATCTTTTCCCGGCACGCCCGGCGTTTCCGGCTACCCGGACCTTTGTCGGCAAGATCACTCGGCGCACCGCGGCGGCGCGTTGTTACGTTCCCATCATGTCTTCGTAGAAGGACGACCATGTGCCGCTCGCATGCTCGTCCGCATGAGCAGCGAAACCCGTTCCAGGCGGCTGGCCGCGTTGCTGGCCCTCCCGTTGGTGCTTTCGGCGGCGTGCGGTGGCGAGAAGCAGGAAGCGGACATCGCGTCGGCGAACCCGCCGGGCGCGGCCGCACCGTCCACTTCCTCCGCCGCCCCGCAGGCTGAAGGGAAGAGTGCCTTCTACGACGCGCAACTCGCCTACACGCAGTGCATGCGCAAGGAAGGTCTGAAGAACTGGCCGGATCCCTTGCTTTCCGGTTACGCCGACTGGACCAAGATCGAGGTCGTTCAGGAAGAGGAGGAACGCAAGGACTCCCAGACGAAGCTCAGCGCGGCCATGCAGGCATGCAAGGAGCCGATGCAGAAGGCGATGCAGCTGGAGCCGGAAAAAGACCAGCAGAAGGTGTACGAGTCGCTGCTGGCCCACGCCCAGTGCATGCGGGCCAACGGCGTCAGCAAGTTCACCAACCCCACCATGCTGAACGGGATCGCCCAGCCCGGCGGGGACCCGAGCCCGGTCTCCCCGCAGCTCGACACGAACTCGCCTGCGTACAAGCAGGCGGAGACGGCGTGCCGGGACAAGCTCATCGAGCAAGCGCAAGGTATGCAGTGAGGCGCCGGCTGGTGGCCGGCGCGGTGGCGGCCGTGGTGACCGTGGTCGGAGTGGGTGCCTTCGTCGTGGTCAGCGACGACTCCGGCGGCAAAGCGGCCACCGCGAGCGCGCCGCCGGCGGTCGCCGAGATCACCCGTGCCGACCTGGTGCGGAGCAAGACCGTCGACGGCCACTTCGACTACGCGAACCGTCGCGCCGTGAAATCCCCGGTGGAGGGAACGGTGACGCAGGCCGCGGAAGCGGGCAAGACCTTGGAGCGAGGTCAGGTCTTGTACAAGCGGGACGCGCGGCCGGTGGTCCTGCTCTACGGGTCGACGCCGATGTTCCGGGACCTGACCGTCGGCACGCTGGGGCCGGACGTCCAGCAGCTGAAACGCAACCTCCGCGACCTCGGCCGGGCACGGGGCCTGCCCGTCGACAACAAGTACGACGAAGCCACCCAGGCAGCGGTGAAGTCCTGGCAGAAGGCGCTCGGAGTCCTGGAGCCGACCGGTGACCTCGGCAAAGGCGACGTGGTGTTCCAGGAAGGAGCTGTGCGGGTGGTCGCCGCCGACGCCGCTCTGGCCGACCAGATCGGGGCGGACAAGCCCGTCTTGACGATCGCGTCGACCAAGCCGGTCGTGCGGGTCCAGCTGGACAAGGACGACCAAGCACTGGCGAAGGCGGGTACCAGAGTCGAGGTCAGGTTGCCCGAAGGCGCCACGGCGGCCGGGCAGGTGTCCGGGACGGTCAAGGCGGAGTCCGGGACCGGCGCCGAGACCACCACCGGGATCCAGGTCGAGATCACCCTGGACGACGGCGCCGCGATACCCGAGGACACCACCGGGACCTCCAGCGTGAAATTCATCCAAGAGAGCAGGAAGGGGGTGCTGACCGTCCCGGTCGAGGCCATCGTCGCGCTGCGCGAAGGCGGCTACGGCCTGCAGCTCGTCCGCGCGTCGACGACCACGACCGTACGGGTCGAAACCGGTATGAGCGCCGATGGCCGGATCGAGGTCACCGGTTCCGGGCTGGCCGAAGGCATGCAGGTGGGAGCGGCCAAGCCATGACGGCGGTGATCGAGCTGATCGAGGCCACCAAGTCCTATCCCGGTGCCGTGACCGCGCTGCGCGGCGTCGACCTCCGGATCGACGAGGGCGAACTGGTCGCCATCGTCGGCCCGTCGGGGTCGGGCAAGTCCACCCTGCTCAACCTGATCGGCACGCTCGACCGGGCCACGTCGGGCACGGTGCGGGTGGCCGGCTACGACGTGGGTGGCCTGTCGGACGCCGGGCTGTCGGCCTTGCGGGCCCGGCACATCGGCTTCGTGTTCCAGCAGTTCCACCTGGCACCGGGCCGGGACGCCGTGACCAACGTCGCCGACGGGTTGCTCTACGCGGGCGTGCCGATGAGGCAGCGTCGCGACAGGGCCCGTACGGCCCTCGACCGAGTGGGTCTCGGTCACCGGCTGGACCACACGCCCGAGGAGTTGTCCGGCGGAGAGAAGCAGCGCGTGGCCATCGCGCGGGCCCTGGTCGGCGAGCCAGGGCTGCTCCTGGCCGACGAGCCGACCGGAGCGCTGGACACCGCGTCCGGCGAGGTGGTGCTGAACCTGATCCACGAGTTGAACGCGAGCGGCACGTCGATCTGCGTCATCACCCACGACACCGGGATCGCGGCACGGCTTCCCCGGCGCGTCGGGCTCCGGGACGGCGGGATCGTCTCCGACACGAGGGCGGCGGTGACCGCCCCGTGAGCACGCCGCTGAAACCCGCCCGGCTCACTCCTCCCGACATCCTCCGGGTGGGACTGAGCGGGCTGCGGACACGCCGGACGAGGGTGGTGCTGTCCGCGCTGGGCATCGCCATCGGCATCGCGACGATGGTCGCGGTGGTCGGGCTGTCCACGTCCAGCCGGGCCGACCTGATGGCGCAGCTGGACCGGCTCGGCACGAACCTGCTGACCGTCGAGGCGGGCAAGGACGCCGACGGCGAACCGGTGAAGCTCCCCAAGGCCGCGGTCGCGATGGTCGAGCGGATCGGCCCGGTCGAGAAGGTCACCGCGACGGCCGAGGTCGACGCGCGGGTGCGGCGCAGTGACGCGGTCCCGGAAGAACTGGCTCCGGGCGTCACGACCCAGGCCGCACGCATCGATCTGCTCGACGCGCTGGGCGCGAGGGTCGAGCGGGGCCGCTGGCTGGATCCGGCGGGCGAGCGCGTGCCGGCCGTCGTGCTCGGGTCGATCGCGGCCGGGCGGCTCGGCGTGACCGAGCCAGGCGCCAAGATCCTCATGAACGACGAATGGTTCGTGGTCATCGGGATACTGGCACCGGTCGAGCTCGTACCCACCCTCGACCGGGTCGCGTTGGTCGGTTTCCCTGTCGCGGAAAGGTTCTTCGGCTTCGACGGGCATCCGACCACGATCTTCGAGCGGTCCTCCGACGCCTCGGTGGAAGCCGTCCGCGGCGTGCTGGCCCGCACGGTCAACCCGGGCGACGAGCACTCCGTGAAAGTGTCGAGGCCCTCCGACGCACTGGTGGCCAAGGCCGCCACGGACAAGGGGCTGACCACGCTCATGCTGGGGCTGGGCGCCGTCGCGTTGCTGGTCGGCGGGGTCGGGGTGGCGAACACGATGGTCGTGTCGGTACTGGAACGGCGCCGTGAGATCGGGCTTCGCCGGGCTCTCGGCGCCACGAAGAACGCGATCCTCCTCCAGTTCCTCACCGAGTCGCTGCTGCTGTCCGCGCTCGGCGGGGTGGCGGGCGCGCTGCTCGGCGCGGGCGCGACCATCGGTTTCGCCAAGGCACAGGGCTGGACGGCGGTCATCCCGCCGTGGGCGTTGGGCGCGGGTCTGGGCGCCACGCTGGTGATCGGTGTGGTCGCGGGGCTCTACCCCGCCGTCCGGGCCTCCCGGCTTCACCCCACCGTCGCGCTCAACACGGCCTAGCCGGTCAGGAACTGGGAGCACTGGTACGGGCCGACCGTGCCACCTTGTGCCACGACGGTCACCCGTACCGCGTCGGGCCGGGTCCCGTGCAGCAGGGACTCGGCCCGCGAAAGGGTGCAGACCAGCTGACCGGCGGCCATCCCGGCGACACCGGTCACCGGCGTCCGCGGCAGCCGCGCGGTCACGTGACCTTCGACGGCGGACACGAAGAATTCGCCGGTGATGGCGGTCAGATCGGTGAGCCCGGCCGCGAGTTCGGCTTCGTTCGGGCCCGCCATGACGAGTTTGACCGCGGCGGCGAGCTCCGTGATCTCCTTGTCGGGACGGGAAACCCCGCGCAGCCCTTGGTCCGAGGCGAAGTAGATCCGCATCCCTTCGGGGATCCCGGAAGCCGGTGCGCCGCCGTCGAGTACTCCGGTCGGTCTCACGCCACAACCGGCGACTAGGGCCACGGCCACGAAGGACACGAGCAGTCGTTTCATCGGCCGGTCTCCTTTCCGTCGCGGGGAAGCCGGAGAAGGAACACCGCGCCACCGCCTTCGCGATCGAAGTGGGTGATGAGCCCGCCGTGCAGGCGCGCGTTCTCCTGGGCGATGGCCAGCCCGAGACCGCTGCCTTCGGATCGCGTGCGGGCACTGTCCGCCTTGTAGAACCGCTCGAACACGTGCCGCGCGGCTTCGGCCGTGAGCCCCGGCCCGTGATCGGAGACCTCGACGAGCACGTCGTCCGGGGTCGAGCGCAGCACCACCGTCACCGGGGGCGCGCCGTGCCGCAGGGCGTTCCCGACGAGGTTGGCGACGATGACGTCCAGTCGCCGCCGATCGAGCCGGGCGCGTACGGGCGCGAATTCGGCCGAGACCCGGCCCGTCCAGCCCCGCGTGGACAACGTCGCGCGGAGAGCCTCTGCGACGTCGAAGTCCTGCCGGGTCAGAGTCGCGGCTTGGGCGTCGAAACGCGAGATCTCGATGAGGTCGTCGACGAGCCTGGCCAGGCCGGAGATCTCGGTGCTCACCGTTCTCGCGGCGTGGGCCGTGTCGGGCGGAAGGCCGTCGGCGTCCTCGTCGAGCACGGACGACACCATGGTCATCGCGGCGAGCGGGGTGCGAAGTTCGTGGGAGACGTCGGCGACGAACCGCCGCGCACGGGCTTCCTGCTCCCGGATCTCGGCGACCGACGATTCCAGCGCGTCCGCCGTTTCGTTGAAGTCCTTGGCGAGATCGGCGAGTTCGTCGTGGCCCTTGACCGGGACGCGGGTCTCCAGCGCGCCGTCCGCCAGCCGCCGCGTGGCCTTCGCGAGCCGCCGGACGGGCCGCAGGACCGTGCCGGCGGCGAGCAGGGCGAGCACCGCGGCGAGCAGCACGACCGGGACGACACCGTCGCGGACGGTGGTCAGGAGCGCGGCGATGTCGTCCTGCTCCGGCCGCAGCGAGATCACCTCGAACACCTCGACGCCGGACGGCCGTCCTGAACCGGCGAACGCGACCGGTGTGCCCACGACGAGCCACGGCTCGCCGTTCCACTCGACCCGTTGGAAGCTCAGCCGGTTTCCGGCCCGCACCCGCTCCCGCAGCCCGGTGGGAATCGCCTCCTGATCGGCGGGCGCGACCAGGTCCTGATAGCGCGCGACGACCCGCGCGTCACGGGAGCCGGACGCGATGGCCTCGGCGAGCCGGTTCAGCGCGCGCCGGTCGGGCGGGATGTCGAACTCCCCGACACTCGCGTTGACGCGGTCGCGGAAGTTCTGCACGGCGGAGGAACCCGCCCGTTCGAGAATCGCCTCCCGCGCCTGGTCATAGGCCAGCACCGTGGCGGTGGCCGCGCTGAGCAGCGACACCAGCACAAAAGCGACCAGCAGGCGGCCGCGCAGCCCGCCGAACCTCACAGCGGCCCGAAGCGGTAGCCGAACCCTCGCACGGTCTGCACATAGCGCGGCCGGGAAGCGACGTCCTCGATCTTGGCGCGTAACCGCCCGACAGCGGCGTCGACCAGCCGCACATCGGCGAAATAGTCGTGCTCCCAGACCAGTTCCAGCAGTTGTTCCCGGGTGAAGACCCGGCCTGGCGCGGCGGAAAGTTCCAGCAGGAGCCGGAGTTCGGTCGGCGGGATCGCCAGCGGGACACCGTTCTTGGTGACGGTCAGCCCCGCCCGATCGAGGACGAGTCCTTCGTAGTCTTCCCGGTTCCGCGCGGCCGGGGCGACCCGGCGGACCGACGCGCGGATCCTGGCCTCCAGTACCCGCGCCGTCACCGGCTTCACCACGTAGTCGTCGGCGCCGGCCTCGAGTCCGTTCACGATGTCGGCATCGTCGCCGCGCGAGGTGAGCATGATGATCGGCATCGTGTCCACTTCGCGGATCCGGCGGCACACCTCGAAACCGTCCATCCCGGGCAGCATCAGGTCCAGCACGACCACCTCGATCCCGCCCGCGCCGGGACGCCGCAGCAGGTCGAGCCCGTCCTCACCGCTGCCGGCGGCGTCGACGTCGTGACCGTGGCGCCGCAGGACGAGTTCCATCGCGTCGCGAACGGACACGTCGTCTTCGATGAGCAGGACATGCGGCATGATCGTGATTATGGCGCCTTGTTCCCCCGGCGAACCGGCCCATCCACCCTGCCGGACGCTATAGGTTGTGCGCATGTACGTGCCGACCCCGACACAGCACGACCCACGTCCGACCGGGCAGCCGTGGTGGCTCGTCATCGGGCCCGGGTTCGCCGCGCTCATCGGGCTGTTCCTGCTCACCGTGATCTACCGCTTCGACGGCGAGTCTCCCCTGCGGATCGATCTCGGCATGTCCAGCCAAGCGCTACTGCTGAACGGTCTCGTCTCGTACCTCGTCGCGGCCGCGATCGCCTTCCCCGCGGGCCTGCTGCTCGGCGCGCGCTTCCCGACGTCGGTGACCGTGCCCGCGCTCGTCCTGATGCTCATGGGCGTCCTCTTGGTCGCCTTCGTCCCGGGCAGTGGCCTGCTCCTGATCGGCCGGGTGCTGAACGGGCTCGGCGCGGGCGCCGTCCTCGGGGTGACCGTCGCGCTGATCCGCCGGCTCCAGGCCGGTCGCGGCGTCGCGGCCGGGGTGGCGGCCGGTCTCGGTGTGCTCGCCTTGGCGATCGCACCGGTCCTCGGCGGCCTGCTTTCGGACGCCACCGGTTTCCGCGTGGTGTACGTGGTGGCCGCGCTGTTCGTCCTGCTCGCGCTCGTGGTCGCCGGGGTGCTCGGCATCGTCACGCTGGCCAAGCCGAAACCCCTGCCGCACGCCTGACTTTCAGGCGCCGAGCTCCCGCAGGGCCGCGAGCACGTCGTCCGGCACGTCGAGACCGGCTTCCACTTCCGCCACCTTCGTGGCCACGCGGCGGTACGTCGCGCGGCCGCGGGCGCTGAGGTGCACGAGCACGCGACGCCTGTCCGCGGTGTCGACCTCGCGATAGGCCTGCGCGGTGGTGACCAGCTTGTCCACCACCCTCGTCAGCGTCGGGGCGGTGGCGAGCGTCCGGTCGGCGAGGTCGGCCATGGCGAGTCCGCCCTTGCCGCTCAGCGCGTCCAGCACGAGCCACTGGTCCAGGGTGAGGCCTTCCTTGGCCAGCACCTGCTCGACCCTGGCGGCGACGGCACGGGCGGCGCGGGTGAGCGAGCCGGTGAGCGACGTTCCGGCGGTCGTGACGCCGCGTGTCCCCATATCCCGTCCCCTTGCCAAAACCGGACACCCTCGCAATACTTCCAGGTGAAAGCACTTTGACCTTACCGGGCCACCGCACGGAGCGCCATGCCCCTACGCCTCGCCACCCGGCCCCGCGACGACACCTGGCGTGTGGCCATGGTGGTCCCGTTGCAGGGGCCCGCCGGGCTGTTCGGCCCGTCGTGCGAGGCGATCACCGAGCTGGCCGTCCACGAGCTCAACGAATCCGGCGGGATCCTCGGCCGCCAGGTCGAGGCCGAGGTGGTCGACGGCGGCGGCACCCCCGCGCAAGTGGCGGGCGACCTGCGGCGTCTCGTCGACAGCGGACGGGTCGACGCGGTGAGCGGCTGGCACATCTCGTCGATCCGGCACGCGCTCGCGCCGGTCGTGGCCGACAGGATCCCGTACGTCTACACGTCGCTCTACGAAGGCGGCGAGCGCCGCTCGGGCATCTTCTGCACGGGCGAGACACCGCGTTGCCAGATCGAACCGGCCCTGCGCTGGCTGCGTGATCACCTCGGCACCCGGCGCTGGTTCGTCGTCGGCGACGACTACGTCTGGCCGCACCGCTCGACCCGCGCGATCCGGCAGTACGCCAAGGATCTCGATCTGCGCATCACCGGAGAGGCGTTCGTCGGGCTCGGCGCCGGCGATATGTCCACAGTGGTCCGCGGGATCGAACAGTCCACAAGCGACGGTGTACTCATGTTGCTGGTCGGACAGGACGCGGTGCGGTTCAACCGCGCCTTCGCCGCGCACGGGCTCAGCGACCGGCTGGTCCGGTTCAGCCCGCTGATGGAGGAGAACATGCTCCTGGCGAGCGGCGCGAACGCCACCGGCAACCTCTACGTCTCCGCCGCCTACTTCCGTTCCATGGTCACCGCCGACGCGATGGACCTGCTCGGCCGTTACGTCGACCGCAACGGTCCCGGCGCCCCCGCGCTCAACAACGCCGCCGAATCCTGTTACGAGGGGCTGCATACGCTCGCGGAGCTCGTCCGCCGGGCGGGGACGCCGGAGCTTCCCGCGCTCAACGCGGCGATCGACGGCGTCGCCTATCACGGCCCTCGCGGTACGGTCGAATTCCGAGGGCAGCAGGCCGATCAGCACGTCCATCTCGCGGTCGCCGACGGCTACGACTTCGAAGTCCTCACCCGGCTCTGAAATCCGCCCCTTGACTCACCCCGGTGCACCACATACTTTCATTTGAAATTATTCCACGTGACGTCGATTACGCGGAGGTGAGTATGGGCAGCGTGGGCCTGCTCTACGTCGGCGCCGCTCTGATGATCAACGGCCTGATGCTGCTCGGCCGGATACCGCCGCGGTCGGCGGCCGTGCTGAACCTGTTCGTCGGCGCGCTCCAATGCGTCACCCCGACCGTGCTGATCGTGCAGGCGGGCGACGACCGGGACGCGATCCTCGCCGCGTCCGGCCTGTACCTGTTCGGTTTCACCTATCTGTACGTCGGCATCGCGAATCTCGCGGGCCTGGCGCCCGAAGGCATCGGCTGGTTCTCGCTCTTCGTGGCGGGCGCCGCCGTGGTGTACGCGGGAATCGCCTTCTGGCACGACGACGATCCGGTGTTCGGCGCCATCTGGTTGTCCTGGGCGCTGTTGTGGACCTTGTTCTTCCTGGTTCTCGGCCTCGGAAAGGAGCGTTTGACGCGGTTCACCGGCTGGACCGCCCTGCTGCTCAGCCAGCCCACCTGCACGGTGCCCGCCTTCCTCGGCCTCACCGGCGTTTACCCGTCCTGAAAAACCGTTCCGAGAAAAGGAGTCTTCATGCGACACGGTGACATTTCCGCCAGCCCGGACACGGTCGGCGTCGCGGTGGTCAACTACAAGATGCCGCGGCTGCACACCAAGGCCGAAGTCCTCGACAACGCCCGCAAGATCGCCGAAATGGTGGTGGGTATGAAGTCCGGCCTTCCCGGCATGGACCTCGTCGTGTTCCCCGAGTACTCGACGCAGGGCATCATGTACGACCCGAAGGAAATGTACGAGACCGCCGCGACGGTTCCCGGCGAGGAGACCGAGATCTTCGCCGCCGCGTGCCGGGAGGCGCAGACGTGGGGCGTCTTCTCCATCACCGGCGAGCGGCACGAGGACCACCCGGACAAGCCGCCGTACAACACGCTCGTGCTCATCAACGACCGCGGCGAGATCGTCCAGAAATACCGCAAGATCCTGCCCTGGTGCCCGATCGAAGGCTGGTACCCCGGCGAGGACACCTACGTCAGCGACGGGCCCAAGGGCATGAAGATTTCGCTGATCATCTGCGACGACGGGAACTACCCGGAGATCTGGCGCGACTGCGCGATGAAGGGCGCCGAACTGATCGTGCGCTGCCAGGGCTACATGTACCCGGCCAAGGAACAGCAGATCCTGATGGCCAAGGCGATGGCGTGGGCCAACAACTGTTACGTGGCCGTGGCGAACGCCGCCGGTTTCGACGGCGTGTACTCCTACTTCGGCCATTCCGCGATCATCGGTTTCGACGGGCGCACGCTCGGCGAGACCGGCGAAGAGGAATACGGGATCCAGTACGCGCAGCTTTCGGTTTCGGCGATCCGTGACGCGCGGACCTACGACCAGTCGCAGAACCACATCTTCAAGCTGCTGCACCGCGGGTACACCGGCGTGCAGGACGCGGACGAAGGCGACAAGGGGGTGGCGGACTGCCCGTTCGACTTCTACAAGCTCTGGGTCACCGACGCCAAGAAGGCGCAGGAGAAGGTGGAATCGATCACCCGCGACACCATCACTCCTCGGCATCCCTGACGAGGACAGCGCGCCCTAGACTCGGCGCCATGGCCAGGATCGACAGCGGCAGCCGGACGATCGCCGCCCCGCCCGAGACCGTCTACCAGGCACTCCTCGACTGGGAGTCGCTCGAAGCCTGGCTGCCGCCCGAAGGGATGCGCGGCCGGATCGAGCACTGGGATCCGCGGCCCGGCGGCGGTTTCCGGATGACCCTCACCTACCTCGACGCGTCCGCCGCGCCCGGCAAATCGTCGGACGCGACGGACGTCGTCGAGGTCGGGTTCGCCGACCTGGTGCCCGCGGAACGCGTGGTGCACAAGGCCGTCTTCGAATCCGAAGACCCGGCGTTCGCGGGCACCATGACGATGACCTGGGACCTGGCCGCCGCGGGTGACGGCACCGAAGTGACCGTCACCGCGACGGACGTGCCGTCCGGCATCGGCCAGGCCGATCACGAGGCCGGGATCGCCTCCTCGCTGGCCAACCTGGCTTCCTTCGCCGAGACGCGCTGACGGCCGGCCGCGATGACGATCGCGGCGAGCACGGCCATCACCAGCGGCACGACCAGCGCCGCCCGGAACCCGCCGAGCGCCGCCTCGGGCGAACCACCCGCGCCGAGGACGGCGACGTTGACGGCGGTCACCACGGAAAGTCCGAGCGCCGCGCCGAACTGGAACGCCGTGTACAGCAGACCGCCCGCGAGCCCCTGTTCGTCCTCGGCGATCCCGTCGGTGGCGACGATCGTCAGCGGACCGTAGGCGAGCGCGAAGCCGAGACCCAGGATGATCATCGACGGGAACATCGCCGCGTACGTCCAGTCCAGGCCCAGCGGCAGGAAGAGCGCGTAGGACACGGCCGCGAGCACGAGACCGCCGAAGATCAGCCGCGTGTTGCCGAACCTCGCCACCAGCCGCGGGGTGAGCGTCGGCGCGAGGATCGCGTCGATCCCGACCGCCAGCAGCGCCAGGCTCGTCTCCACCGTCGACCAGCCCCGCAGTTCCTGCAGGTACAGCGTGACCAGGAACTGGAACCCGAAGAACGAGCCCGCGAACAGCAGCGCGCTGACGTTCGCCCGCACCAGCGGCCCCGACTTCAGGATGCCCAGGCGCACCAGCGGCGCGGGCGAGCGGCGTTCGACGGACACGAAGGCCACCAGCGCGGCCACTCCCCCGGCGAACGAGGCGACGGTCCAGCCCCAGCCCTGCCCGGGGTGTTCCAGCCGGACCACCGCGTAGGCGATCAAGAGCATCGCCGTCGTGACGGTGACCGCTCCGGCGAAGTCCAAGCGACGCGGGCCGCGTTCGTCGCGAGCGGGTTCCTTGATGAGCCACAGCGCGGCGAGCAGGATGACCGCGGAGAGGATCACCGGGGTGAAGAACACCCAGCGCCAGTCGATCCTGGTCAGCAGGCCGCCGATGACGAGGCCGAGCGAGAAGCCGCCCGCCCCGGTGCCGGCGTAGAACAGCAGGGCCTTGTTGCGCTTCGGGCCCTCTTCGAAGCTCGTGGTGATGATGGACAGGCCCGCCGGGGTCATGAAGGCCGCGGCGACGCCGGTGACGAACCGGGCGAGCAGCAGCATCCAGCCTTCGGTGGCGAAGCCGCCCAGCCCGGAGAAGACGAGGAACACCACCAGCCAGCCGACGAACATGCGGCGGCGGCCGTACAGGTCTGCGGCGCGCCCGCCCAGCAGCATGAACCCGCCGTAGCCGAGCACGTAGGCGCTCACCACGCCGCTCAGCGTCGCGGTCGACAGGCCGAGTTCGGCCCGGATGGACGGCAGCGCCACGTTCAGCATCGCGACGTCGATGCCCTCCAGGAAGATGGCGCCGCACAGCACTACGAGCACGCCCCAGGCCCGCCCGCCCATCCGGTCGGCACGCGGAAGCGTTTGCGAGTTGCTCAAGATCGGATCTCCCTCGGTGAACGGGAACCGACGGTTACTCATCGGCCGGTCGGTTCCCTCTTGTAACCAAGGGGATCTTCCGTCACCATCGATGACCATGGAAGAAGGCACTTTGAACTCACCTAGTCGTTGTGAACTCACCGAGGAGGACTACGAGGCCTTCCAGTGGGACACGCGCGAGGACTGCGAGGTCCGCCAGATCCTGGACCGGGTGGCGGACAAGTGGTCGCTCCTGGTGATCGCCCTGCTGGACCGCAACACCCTGCGGTTCACCGAGCTCAAGTACAAGATCGACGGCATCAGCCAGCGCATGCTCACCACCACGCTGCGGCATCTGGAACGCGACGGGCTGGTGAGCCGGACCGTCTATCCGGTGGTGCCGCCCCGGGTCGAGTACGCGCTGACGCCGCTGGGCATGACGCTGCACAAGACCATCCAGTCGCTGGTCACCTGGACCGAGGACCACCAGAGCGAAATCGCCCTCGCGCGCGCCCAGTACGACAAACGCGTCACCGCCTAGGGAGTCGCATGGCCAGGCTGTCCGGAGGGGATCCGTCACTGCTGCGGCGGCTCAACGCCATCGCCGTCCTGCGCGCGCTGTACGCGGCCGAGGAGCTCACCCTCGCGGAACTGGTCAAGGCGAGCGAGGTCTCCCGGCCGACCGTCGAGGAGATCGCCGCGGACCTCGGCGAACAGGGTCTGGTCGAGGAGGTCCCGCTCTCCCCCGGCGCCCCGCGGCCGCGGGGCAGACCCGCCAAGCGGTACCGGTTCCGCCAGGAGTCCGGGCATGTCGCCGGCCTCGAGATCGGCCCGCATCAGGCGTTGTGCCTGGTCGCCGACCTGCGGGGCGACGTCGTCGGACGGGCGAGGGCCGGGCTCACCCCGGAAACGGCCGCCGCCGACCGGCTCGGCGCCGCGCACCGGGTGCTCGGCGCGGCCGTCGAAGGCCATGCCAACCTGCGGATGCTCGGTGTCGGCACCACCGGTGTGGTGTCCGGCGGCAAGGTCGTCCACAACTACCGGCTTCCCGGCTGGACCGGCGTCGACCTGCCGGCGGAGTTCGGCGGCGGCTGCCCGGTGCTGGCAGGCAACGACACCGAACTCGCGACGCTGGCCGAACACTGGCGCGGCGCCGCGCACGGCCTCGACGACGTCGTCTACGTACGGGCCGGACCCGTCGTCTCGCTGGGCCTGCTGCTCGGCGGGAAGCCGCACGCGGGCCACCACGGGGCGGCGGGCGAGATCGGCGCCCTGCGGCAGGCGGGCGGATTCGTCGAGCTCGTCGCCGCCACGATCATCGCCGTCGACCCGCAGCTGGTGGTGATCGGCGGCGCCGAGGACCCGCTGACGGTGCCGCTGCGCGCCGAACTGGCCCGTCTGGCGCTGTTCCCGGTGCGCGTCGAAACGTCGGCGCTCGGTGAGGACGCGGTCGCGCTCGGCGCGGTCCGGCTGGCGCTGAGCCGGGTCGAGCGCGAACTGTTCAGCGTCGCGGACGTCGCCTGAGCAGGCTGATCACCACGATCAGCACGGCCACCGCGCCACTGGTGAACAGCTGCGTCCGCGCGTCGGCGTCCGTCCACATGAGAACCAGGACGCCCGCCATCGCCAGCAGCGCGACCCAGCTGAGCCACGGGAAACCCCACATCCGCACCGGCAGGCCGGCGGCCGTGCCGTCGCGTTCCGCCGCCTTCCGCAGCCGCAGCTGGGAAACGGCGACGAAGATCCAGACCAGCAGGATGTTCGCCCCGATGGCGTTGAGCAGGAACGGAAGCACGTGTTCGGGGGCGAGGAAGTTCAGCAGCACGGCCACGAAACCGAAGGCCACCGACGCGAGCACCGCCGTCCGCGGGACACCCGTGCCGGACAGTTTCAGCATCGCGCGCGGCGCTTCACCGCGTTCGGCCAAGGAGAACACCATCCGCGAGGCACCGTAGAGGTTCGCGTTGAGCGCCGAGAGCAACGAGGTCAGCACGACGAAACTCATCAGCAGTGCCGCCGACGGCACCCCGACCTTCTCCAGGATGGTGACGAAGGGGCTGGTGTTGGCCGAAGCGGATTCCCACGGCAGCAACAGCACCATCAGCGCCACGGAACCGATGTAGAACAGCAGCAGCCGCACGATGACCGTGCGCGTGGTGCGGCGGATCGAACCCGCCGGGTCGTCGGACTCCGCCGCCGCGATGGTCACCAGTTCCATGCCGCCGAAGGAGAACGCGACCGCGAGCAGGCCGGTCAGCACCCCTTGGAGGCCGTTGGGCAGGAAGCCACCGTGTCCGGTGAGATTGCTCAGCCCGACCGGCGTCGTGCCCGGCAGGACCCCGAACACCGCGAGGGTGCCGAGTACGAGGAAGGCGACCACGGCGGTCACCTTGATCGCGCCGAACCAGAACTCGAACTCCCCGAACGAGCGCACGGCGAACAGGTTCACCACGGTCAGCACCGCCATGAACAGCAGCACCCAGGTCCACTGTGGAACCTGGGGCAGCAGCTCGTTCGCGATCGCCGCGGCCGCGGTCGCCTCGGCGGCGACCACGACCACCAGCAGCGACCAGTACAGCCAGCCGACGGTGAACCCGGCCCAGCGGCCGAGCGCCTTCTCCGCGTACACCGAGAACGAGCCGCTGCTCGGCTCGGCGGCCGCCATCTCGCCCAGCATGCGCATCACGAGCACCATGAGCAGGCCCGCGACCACATAGGACAGCAGGATGCCGGGGCCCGCGGTCTTGATCCCCGCGCCGGTACCGACGAACAGCCCGGCGCCGATCGCCCCGCTGATGGCCAGCATGGTGACGTGCCGGCGCCGGAACCCGTTTCCGAGCGTTTTCGTCTCGATCGCGGTCACGGGTTCGGCGGGACCTGGTGCGGGCATGGTGGATCCATTCGTCTGCGGTACTGGCGAGCTCAACCGCGGGACAACTCTTCCAGCCGCTCGTGCAGCCGGTCGACGTGGTCCTCGCTTTCGGGCTTCATCAGCACGCTACGCAGGATCCTCGCGCCGTCCGCATCCGCGTCGACCCCGGTGTGACGCAGACCGAACTGCGCCTCGCCGATCCGCAGCGTGCTGAGGAACACCGGTTCCCTGGCCGCGGCCATTCCGGTCCGCAGGATCCGCGCGCTCTCCTCGTCGATCCTCGACAGCGAAAGCGGCTCCGTGCGGGGGAAGTAGGTGACGATGTCGAGTTCCGGTGGCTGGTACAGGTCGAACCGCTCGGAGTCCTCCAGCAGCTTCGCCCACCGCAGCGCCGCGCGGCGCCCGGCCGCGAGCACCTTGCCCAGTCCGTCGGGGGTCGGCGGCAGGACGCGGAAGGTGAGCCACAACGCGGCGGCGGCCGCGCCCGCCCGGGAACATTCGAGGCTGATCTCGCCGAGATGCAGCTCTTCCGAGGTGAAGTAGGTGTACGGCGAATCGTGCAGGAAGAACCGGCCCACCGCGGGGTCGGAGAACAGCACCGCGCCGCAGCCGTAGGGCTGGAGGCCGTGCTTGTGCGGGTCGATGACGATCGAGTCCGCCTCGGCGATGGCGTGCCACGGGGCTTCGGGCAGCCCCTCCGGACCGTCCAAACCGGACAGAAGCCGGAAGAAACCCCCGTAGGCGGCGTCGACGTGCACCCGGACGCCGTAGCGCTCGCGCAGCGCCAGCGCCTCGTGGATCGGCTCCACCGTGCCGAGCGCGGTCGTCCCGGCGGTGAGGACGACGGTGCCGATCTTCCCGGTGCGCAGCAGCTCTTCGAGCGCGTCGAGGTCCATCGCGCCGCGCGCGTCGACGGGCACCGTATGCCCCTCGACGCCGAGGACGCCGCACATCCGGCCGTGCGTGTAGTGGGCCTCGGCGCTGTACGCGATGCCCTTGCCGGGATGCGTTTCCCGCGCGACGAACAGCGCCTCGAGGTTCGCGATCGTGCCACTGGTGGTCAGATGCCCCAGATGCTCGGTGTAGCCGAACATCGTCGCCAGGGCCTGGACGACCTCGCGTTCCATCTCGGCCGTCGCGGGGCCACCGTCGAGCGCGTGGTTGTTGGGGTTGACCAGCATCGCGGTCAGGTAGCCGACCACCGCGGCCGGATGCGGCGGTTTGAGCATCTGGCCGGCGTAGGACGGGTGGAAGAACGGGTAGTTGTCCTTCAACCGCTCGGTGAGCTCCTCGAACGCCGTCTCGAACCGCCCGTCGGAGATCTCCAGCGACGGATGCGGCCGGACGGGGGTGAACGTCTCCGCCCACGCCTCGTTCGACGTCAACGCCTGACCGAGCCAGTACCGGAAGTCCATCAAGGGCGCCCTTCGCTTCGTTCGGCTCCAAAAAACGTAGGAGTCGCCGGAGGTTTCGCGCAACCGTCTTCGGTAGGGGTCAGCTCCCCCGGGTCCGCCGCTCCTCGCCCTTCTCCTCCAGCTGCCGGACGATCTCCCGCAGCGAAGCGGCCAGCTCGGTGCACTTCTCGGAGCTGAGCCGTTCGGTGACGAACGCTTCCTCCTGGTTGAACTCCGGGAAGAGCTCCCGCATCAGCCGCTCGCCCTCCGGGGTCAGCGCGAGCAGCACCAGCCGCCCGTCGACGGGGTGTTTGCGCCGGGTGACCAGGCCGTGCGCCTCCAGGGTCTTCATCACCCCGGTCAGCGTCCCCTTGGTGATCCCGGACTCCGCGGCGACGTGCCTGGTCTCCTTCTCGCCGAAGATCCACACCACCCAGAGCACCACGAACGCGGTCCAGGTGAGGCCCGCCGTGCGCAGTACCGAGTTCTCGAAGTGCAGCCGGACCGCGGTCGCGGCGCGGTGGAGGTTGGCCACCGCCTCCATCCGCTCCCACAGCAGCGGGATACCGCCCAGTTTGGCCCGGACGGCGTTCTCGGTCTCGGCCAGCGTGTGATACCCGGTCAACAGCCACATCCTCACCGGCCCCGGAGGCACCAGCCCGGTGGGCACGCACCCCCGCGCACCCGCTCCGCAGATCGTATGCGGAACGGGCGGGAGTCCACAGTGGTCTTTCCGGGTTGCTCTTCGCTAAGCGGCGGGCGCCAAGGGCTGCAGCAGATCCTGTCCTGTTTCGGACAATTCCGCGGGTACCCGGCTGCCGGGAACGCCGCCGCCGGGGGTCCGGATCAGCCCGGCGTGGGCCAAGCGGTGGGCCGTGCTCTGGTCACTGCACGGCAGGCCGTCGACGTAGAGATCGGGCTCCAGGCTGACGGTGATCTCGGCCCTGCCCTGTGCCACGGCTCGCAGCATGGCCAGGGCTCGCGATGACCAGCCTTCGGGGTCTTTGGTGTGTTCGGTCATTCGGGGTCACTCCTCTGACCTGAGGTTTTCCCGATGGCCGCGGTTCAAACATGAGCCCGGTCACCGTTGGGGAACGGCCGCGCGGTGCTCGGCGATGTCCCCGAACAGGTCGCCCATCTCCTCGACGCGTTCGAGCACCTGTTCGGCGGTGAACAGCAGGTCGGCGGCCTTGCGGCAGGCTTCGACCTCCTCCCAGGTCACCGGCGTGGAGACGGTCGGGACGGCGCGGCCGCGCAGCGAGTACGGCGCGATGGTGGTCTTGGCGGTGTTGTTCTGGCTCCAGTCGATGAACACGCGGCCGGGGCGGATCGCCTTCGTCATCTTGGCGACGATGGTTTCCGGTGACCGGCGCGCGAGTTCCTCCGCGACGGCCTTGGCGTACTCGGAGGTGCGTTCGTCGGAGCGCGTGCGCACCGGGCAGTACAACTGCATTCCCTTGTTGCCGCTGGTCTTCGCGTACACCGTGAGACCGTCTCCGATGAGCAGGTCGCTGAGTGTCTCGGCCACCCGGCAGCAGTCGACGACGTCCGCGGGCGGCCCGGGATCGAGGTCGAACACCAGCAGATCGGGTGATCTCCGCGCGCCGCGCGGGCCGACCGTCCACTGTGGAACATGCAGTTCCAGCGCGGCGAGATTGGCCGCCCACATCAGCGTCGGGAGATCGCCGACGACCGGGTAGTCGAGCGTCTCCTCCCCGCCCCGGCGGCCGCGGTTGGTGAGCCGCGCGGTGCGCACCCAATCGGGCGCGTGGCGGGAAACGTTCTTCTCGTAGAACGGTTCGCCGTCGACCCCGTCGGGGAACCGGCGGAAGGTGGCGGCGCGGTCACGCAGGTGCGGGAGCATCGCCGGGGCTATCCGGCGGTAGTAGTCGAGAACCTCGCGTTTGGTGAACCCGTGCGCGGGATAGAGCACCTTGTCCAGATTGGACAGCCCCAGCCGCCGCCCCTCGACCTCGACCGTTATCCGCTCCTCAGGCACCCTTCGACGATAGATCACCGGCGGGGTTTCCGGGGTACCGTGAGGCATGAGTACCGTGCCGGACGCGATCGCCCCGATGCTGGCGACCGACGGTGACCTGCCCACCGGCGGGTGGGGGTACGAATACAAATGGGACGGCTACCGCTGCTGCCTGCGTGTCGCGCGCGACGGCGAAACGCGCCTGACCAGCCGCCGCGGGCTCGACATCACGGCGACGTACCCGGATGTCACCGGCGAGGCGCTCGATGGACACGAAGCCGTCCTCGACGGCGAGATCGTCGTGCTCGACGAGCAGGGACGGCCCAGCTTCCCGCTGCTCCAGACCCGGCACCTGCGCACGCCGGACGCGTCGTTGCTGGAACGCAGCCCGGTGCACTTTTTCGCCTTCGACGTGCTGCTCCTCGACGGCGACGTCCTGCTCGACGAGCCGTACGAGGCCCGGCGCGAGGTGCTGACGTCCTTGGGCGCCGGCGGCCGCATCGCCATCCCACCGGGGTACACCGACGAGGACGTCTCGCCCGATCAGCTGCTCGACGTCGTCCGGCAGCACGGGCTCGAAGGTTTGATCGCGAAGAAGCTCGACAGCCGGTATTACCCCGGCAAGCGCACACGGCAGTGGGTCAAACGGGCGCTGTGGCACACCCAGGAGGTCGTAATCGGCGGCTGGCGGCCCGGCGACGGACGGCGCTCGGGGACGCTCGGCGCGTTGCTGCTCGGCGCCCACGACGAAGCCGGGGACCTGCGGTACATCGGCGACGTCGGGACCGGGTTCACCGACAAGGTCCTCGAAGACCTGCATGCCCGGCTCACTCCACTGGAGCGCAAGAAGCCTCCCTTCGCTTCGCAGGTCCCGCGCGATCGGGCACGGCGGGCGCACTGGGTGGAACCGGAACTCGTCGGCGAGGTCGTGCACCGGAACTGGACGCCGGACGGCCGGCTGCGGCATACGACGTGGCGGGGTTTGCGGGCGGACAAGACGCCTGAGGACGTCAAGCTTCCTTCCTCTGGATGAAGCGCAGCATGTTGCCGGAGGGGTCGAGGAAGGCGCAATCACGTACTCCCCCGGGCCGGTCGATCGGTTCCTGCATCACTTCCGCGCCCGCGGCCTCGATGCGCTCGAAGGTGCCGTCGCAGTCGTCGGTCGCGAAGACGAGCCGGTTCAGCAAGGCCTTGGACATCAGGTCTTCGATCGCGGACCGGTCGGCCGGTGAGGCACCGCGGTCCGCGTCGGGTGGTTCGAGGACGATCCGCACGTCCGGCTGCGAAGGCGGCCCGACGCTCACCGGTCCGTCACTCCACACGGTGAAACCGAGCACGTCACGATAGAAGCCGAGCGCGCTGCCGAGATCGTGGACGGCGAGCGTGCACGAGAAGAACCGGATCATTTGGCGCTGAGGAAGACGATTTCGAGACCGCGAAGGCGTTCCGGGTCCGTGTCGATGTCGATCCGGGTGATCTTCCCGTCGCGAACGCTGAACGTGAAGACGGCCTTCGCTTCGCCGCGATGCGACCAGACCGCCGACGGATCCCCGCCGACCAGGGCCGGCCGGGCCGCCTCCGCGCGACCGGAGAAGAAGGTCGCGACCGCGTGGCCGCCGCGGACCTCGCCGACCACGGCGTCCGGGTCGAGCACTTCGAGCAGGGCTTCGAAGTCCCCGTTCCGGGCGGCGGCCAGGAAGGCGACGATGACCTCCCGTTTCGGGGATCGCGCCGCGTCGGTCTCGTCGGAAGCGGTCTGCACCCGGCGTCTGGCCCGGCTCGCGAGCTGCCTGGCCGCCGCCGGCGAACGGCCGAGAACCGTGCCGATCTCGCCGAACGACACGGCGAACACGTCGTGCAGGACGAACGCGAGCCGCTCGGCGGGGTTCAGCTTGTCCAGCACCACCATCAGCGCGACCCCGACCGAGTCGGCCAGCAGCGCCTCGTCCTCCGGGTCTTCCCTGGTGACATCGGGCAGGGCGGGCTCGGGCGGCATCGCCCCCGCGGACTCCTCCCGTCTGGCGCGGCGGGCTTCCAGCATGTTCAGGCAGACCCTGGCGACGACCGTGGTCAGCCAGCCCGCCGGATTCTCGATCTCGTCGGTGTCCGCGCGGCTGACCCGCAGCCACGCCTCCTGCACCGCGTCCTCGGCCTCTCCGGGCGAGCCGAGTATCCGGTAGGCCACCGCCCGCAAGCGGCCCTGGTGTTCGGCGAACCGCTCGCTCACCCACTCCTGCTCGGCCATCTGTCACATTCCTCCGTCCGGGTCTGTCACTGCGAATGACCGGCGAACCCGTCCCGATGTGACATCGCCGGTCCGACCACCCGTTTCGAATCCAGGAGATCATCATGAAAGCGCACGTCAGCTCGATCCTCCTCGGCGTCAAGGACCTGGCCAGGTCCAAGGCGTTCTACACGGAGGGCCTCGGCTGGAAGATCAAGGACGACTACGGCGTCTCGGTGTTCTTCGAACCGGACGGCGGCACCTGGGTCGGCTTCTACGGCCGCGAAGGCCTCGCGGCCCAGGTGGGCACGAGCCCGGAGGGCAATGGCTTCAGCGGACTGGTCCTCAGCTACGTCGTCCGCAGCGAGGCGCGCGTCGACGAGATCGTCGCTGAGGCCGAGAAGGCCGGGGCCACGGTCCTGAAGCCCGCGGGCGCCCTGGCGTGGGGCGGGTACGGAGGCACCTTCGCGGACCTGGACGGCTACGTCTGGAGCATCAGCTACAGCGGGAAGAGCACGGATCAGCCGTACGCGGAGTGATCACCGATTGAGCCCGGGCCCGTCGTGTTCTCGCGAGGGGCCCGGTGTCTCCGGCGTGTCAGCGCCATGGCGGTCCGGTGTCAGGCGGGTCGGCGATCGTTGCTTTCACCACGAGAGATCACCACCACCAAGGAGTTCGAGATGTCCGTCTTCCCCACCCCGCAGCCGATCGCCGCCACCCTGACCGTCGCCGGCGCCCGGGTCCGCCTCACCGCGAGCGACCGCACCGACACGGTGGTCCTCGTCGAGCCGATCGACGCCACGAGCAAGTCGGACGTGAAGGTCGCCGAGAACACCAAGGTCGGCTTCGATGGCGGCAAGCTGTCGATCGAGACGAAGAAGGCGGGCGGCAAGAACGGCTCGGTCGCGATCACGATCGAGGTGCCCACCGGTTCTCAGCTGGCCCTGAACACCGCTTGGTCGGACGTCGACGCCGACGGCCGGTTCGGCGACTGCGCGCTGGAGATGTCGTCCGGACAGGTCCGGATCGACCGCGCCGCGGCGGTGCGAGGCGACCTCGCGGCAGGCGAGATCGCGATCGGGCACGTCGCCGGGGCCGTGAACATCGAAGGCGGCTCGGCCGGAGTCCGGATCGGCGAGGTCGAAGGCACCGTCAAGTATTCGGGCTCGACCGGGAAGGTCTGGATCGGGCACGCCCGGTCCGACGTCGAACTTTCCGGCTCCAGCGGAAGTTTCGACATCGACCGCGCCGACGGTGACGTCGTCGCGTCGGCGGCGAACTGCCCGATCCGCGTCGGGCGGCTGTCGCGCGGCGAGGCCGAACTGATGAACGCTTCCGGCGGCATCGAGGTCGGCGTCGACGCGGACACCGCGACGGTGGATGCCAAGAGCACCAAGGGATCCGTGCACAACTCCCTCGCGCCCGCCGGCGAGGGCGGCGTCAAGATCCACGCCCGCACGCGGCTGGACGACATCGTCATTCACCGCGCCGCGTGATCCCGGCTGGTTCGGTGGGGTGGCCGTAGTTAGCCGGCTGATTGCGGCCACCCATTTCCTGGGCGCGAGTGGAATTCCGGCACCTGCTGCCGATCACAGGAGCCCGTAGGCCATTTTCTGGGGCGATATATTGGAGTCAAACTGTCATTGCGCCACGAGGGATCGTGATGATGTTGCCGAGTGATGGGCGCGGCTCGCGGTGTTCCGTTGCACGCGATGGAGCGTGAGTTGACCGCGTTGCCGGTACGCCAAGTTCACCATTGCCACCGACATGCCCGCCTACTTCTGCGACCCGCACTCACCATGGCAACGCGGCAGCAACGGTCTACTTTGCCAGCACCTTCGACGAACGAACTCATTGACCGTCCACGTGAGACCCTTGGCTGACTCAAGCCTACCGAAGTCTTCAACAAACTCCCGCTAGACTCAGGTGGCGCATTGATCCGTTGAAACCGCCTATAGTCTGAATATGTCATAGCACAGGTGTTCGATTCGGCGTACTATTGATCTTGTGTCCAGCGACGATGCATCCCCGAAGACGACCACCGAGTGGTGGCGCGTCGACACCGCGACGCTGCACGCCCGCAAACAGGAACTCGAAGTTCTTAAGCGCCAGTTGGATGCCGAGCAGAACGCGATCCTCGCCGAAATCAATTCCCGCGGGATCCGTGGCTGCTCGGGTCATTCGACGTTGACGGGATTGATTCTCGAGGACTTCCTGGTCTCAGACAAAGAAGCCACCGCCCGCGCCGACCGGGTCCTCGCTCTGCATCCCGGCCCAACGATCGGTGGGGACCCCGAGCCGCCGTTGGCTCCGTTGACGGCTGAGGCTGCTGCGGAGGGCGCGATCGGTGGGGGTCAGATCGACGCGATCATCAAGACGCTCGCCCGCATCCCCTCCACCGTTCCCGAGGAAGAGGTGCGGACTGGGGAGAAGATCCTCGTCGAGCTGGCCCGGCACGCCGGGCCGAGGCAGATCGCCCGCGCCGGACGCCGCCTCCTCGACGAACTCGACCCCGACGGCAAAGAACCCCGCAACGAAGACCCCAAAGACACCCGCCCCGAACTACGGTTCATCAAACACCGCGACGGCACCCTAGGCCTCAAAGCCCGACTCGACCTGGAAACCTACGCCCGCTTGAAGTCCGACCTGGATCCGATGGCCAAACCCCACAAGGCCATCGACGGGGTCCGTGATGCTCGGACACAGGACGAACGCTACGGGGACGCCTTCACCGACTACGTCCGATTGAAGACCACCAGCCGCAACCTCCCCGGCCAAGCAGGCGAAGCCACCCACATCCTCATCACCATGTCCTACGACGACCTGATCCGGGACATCGGCGAAGCCCACCTCGACCTCGTCGGACCGATCAGCGCCACCGACGCGCGGATCCTCGCCTGCGACGCCCGCGTCCGCCCCGGCGTCCTCGGCACCGCAGGCGAACCCCTCGACATCGGCCGATCCAAACGCACCGTGTCGCTGGCACAGAAATACGCACTCACTATCCGCGACGGAGGCTGCGCGTTCCCGGGCTGCGACATGCCCGTCCCACGCTGCACCGCCCACCACATCGTCTTCTGGCGACACCACGGCGAAACCAAAATCGACAACCTCGTACTCCTCTGCACCAAACACCACCGGTTGATCCACCGCAGCGAATGGAAAGTCCAGATCGCCCAAGACGGACTCCCCGAGTTCACCCCGCCCGCCTACCTCGACCCCACCGGCACACCAAGGCGCAACACCATGCACCTACGGACATAGGCCGACCCCGTGAGCCGCCTAAGCTCGAAAACCACGAAACTGACGAAAACTTGGAGTCGCTCGATGAAGTTGCTTTGGGAAGGCTGCTCCAACAGCCGCGACGTCGGCGGCTTGCTCTCGGCCGATGGACGGCGGATCCGTTCCGGCGTGCTTTTCCGTTCCGACAGCCACAATCGGTTGACCACCGAGGGGAAAGCAGCGGTCCGGGCGGCGGGGATCGGCCGCATACTCGACCTCCGATGGGCGCGGGAAACCGAACTGGAGCCCAGTCCGTTCGCGGACGATCCGGTGTACCGCAACGCGCCCTTGATCGCCGAACTGGCCGAACTAGGCACCACCATGCCGGACGCGTACCGCACGATGCTCGACGACAACCGACGTCAGATCACCGGCGTCTTCGTTCAGCTGAGCGACGCTCCGCCCGGTCCGCTCGCGGTGCACTGCAGTGCCGGGCGCGATCGGACGGGAGTTCTCGTCGCGCTCGCGCTGAGTGTCGCGGGCGTGCCACCCGCGGCGATCGCCGAGGACTACGCGCTCACGGAAGGATGCAGCGGCGACACGATTCTCCGTACTTTGGCCCACTTGGAGAACCGCCACGGAGGCGCATACAACTACCTGACGAAGGGAGGAGCCACCAGGACTCAGCTAAGCCAGGTAAGGGATTGTCTGCTCGCTTAAGACGAAGCAAACCGGTCCAGCGCCGCGAGCTTCCAAGCCCGCTTCACGTCACTCGAATGGTGTCCTGAATCGTCGTCGATCAGCAACTCCGCGCCGGGCCAGGCGCGGGCGAGTTCCCAGGCCGTGTCCACCGGGCAGCTCAGGTCGCGACGGCCGTGGATCAGCACTCCGGGAATGTCGCGCAACAGACCGGCATCGCGGATCAGCGCGCCGGGCTCCAGCCAGCCGGCGTGGGAGTAGTAGTGCGTGACGATGCGCGCGAACGCGAGTTCCCATTCGCCGATCGGACCATTGTGGACGGTCGCGCCGGGTTCGAGTGAGAGCACGGTGTCCTCCCAGCGGCACCAGGAACGGGCGGCGTCGATCCGCACCCGTGGGTCGGGATCTTCCAGGAGCCGCGCGTAGGCGGCGACCAGGTCACCGGAGAGATCACCGCGGAAACGGGCCCATTCCTCGGGGAAGAACCGGCCGGCGCCGTGATACAGCCAGTCGATCTCGGAGGGCCGTGTCGTGCTGATCGAGCTGACGACGATCTCGGTGACCCGCTCCGGGAATCGTTCGGCGTAGGCGAGCGCGAGGGTGGTGCCCCAAGAACCGCCGGTGACGAGCCAGCGTTCGATCCCCAGGTGTTCCCGCAGGCGTTCCATGTCGGCGACGAGATGGTCCGTCGTGTTGTGCCGCATGTCGGTCGCCGGGTCGCTCGCGTGCGGGGTGCTGCGGCCGCAGCCGCGCTGGTCGAACAGCACCGCGCGATAGCGGGCCGGGTCGAACATCCGCCGCATCCCCGGCGTACAGCCCTGCCCGGGGCCGCCGTGCAGCATGACCGCGGGCTTCCCGGCGGGGTTCCCGCAGGTCTCCCAGTAGACGAGGTTGCCGTCACCTACATCGAGCAGTCCCTTGTCATACGGCTCGGCAGGTGGATACAGATCGATCATGAACGAAGACTAGACCGTCCGTGAGGCCACGAAACACTTTCGCCGCAACGAAGTTCAGCACACCGGCCCTTTCCTCGCCGCGCCCGAAGGGGCAGATTCGGAGGTTCACCGGCGAAAAACCACGAACGGGGAACCATGGCGGTCGACGGCATGACCTACACCGTTGGAGTGGAAGAAGAGTTCGTCCTGCTCGACCCGGTCGACGGCTCGGTCGCGTTGCGCGCGCCCGAGCTTCTCGAAAGCCTTACCCCCGGGCCCGACGTCACCGGTGAGCTGATGCGGTTCCAAATCGAGACCGCGACCGGCGTCTGCCGCGGCCTGGACGAGGTGCGCTCGGAGCTGACGCGGCTGCGGCAGATGGTCGCGACGGCGGCGGAAGCCGACGGTTGCCTGATGGTGGCGGCGGGGATCCCGCCCGGCGGCCTGCGGGGAGACACGCTCACGCCCGAACCGCGCTACCGGCGGATGGCGCAGGCGTTCCCGGAGCTGATCGGCGAGGCCGGGACGTGTGCCTGTCATGTGCATGTCGGCCTGCCGTCGCGGGATCTCGGCGCCCGCGTCCTCGCCGGGCTGCGGCCGTGGCTCGCGCCGTTGCTGGCGCTCAGCGTCAACTCCCCGGTGGAGAACGGCGCCGATTCCGGCTGGGCGAGCCGGCGTTTCCCGATCTGGAACCGGTGGCCGACGGCGAAGCCACCCGAGGAATGGCCCGGTGCGGCCGCGTACGACCGGAGCATCCGGGAGGCCTTGCGCCGCGGCGCCGCGCTCGACGCGGCGGGCGTGTACTTCTACGCGCGTCTTTCCCCTCGGCATCCCACGGTCGAGGTGCGGATCGCCGACGTCTGCCTCGCCGTCGACGACGCCGTGCTCCTCGCGGCGCTGGTGCGCGGGCTGGTCGCGACCTGCGCCGCGACGACGAGACCGCCGCGTGCCCGCAGTGCCCGGATCGACGCCGCCTTGGCGGCCGCCGCGCGCCGCGGTCTCGACGGGCCGGGCGTCGACGTCTTCACCGGCCGGGAGGCCGATCAGCGGGAATTGCTCGGCGAACTCGTCGAGTTCATCCGGCCGGCGCTCACGGCCGCGGGCGACGCCGAAGACGTCGAGCGTGGGTTGGATTCACTCTTCGAACACGGGACCGGCGCGACCCGCCAGCGCCGGTTGCTCGCGGAAGCGGCTTCTCCCGGCGAGTTCGCCGTGGATCTCGCCCACGCGACGATGAACGTCCCCGCCCGGTAGGCGGGCCGGCGTCACAGCCAGCCGGACTCGCGCGCGATCCGCACGGCGTCGACCCGGTTGCGGGCGCTGAGCTTCGAAACGATCGTCGTCAGGTAGTTCCGCACGGTGCCGGCGGACAGGAACAACTCGGCGGCGATCTCGGTCGGATCGGAGCCGACCGACGCCAGCCGGAGCACCTCGATCTCGCGGGCGGTGAGCGGGCATTCCTCGCTGTCCCAGGCGGCGAGCGCCAGGTCGCCGTCGACGACGCGCCGTCCGGCGGCTACCCCGCGGACCGCGTTGGCGAGCCGGTCGGCGGGCGCGTCCTTGCGCAGGAATCCGTTGACCTTCGCGGCCAGCGCCCGCCGCAGGGTGCCGGGGCTGCCGAGCGAGGTGAGGATCAGCGTGCGCACGCCGGGCAGTTGCTCGTGCAGTTCGGCGGCCGCGGTGAGCCCGTCCTTGCCCGGGAGGTCGATGTCGATCAGCGCGATGTCGGGGCGCGCGGACTGGGCGAGCGGGAGGATCTCGTCGCCGCTGGCGCATTCGGCGACGACTTCGATGTCGGGTTCCAATCCGAGCAGCGCGACCAGGGCCCCCCGGACAATGTGCATGTCCTCGGCCACCAGGACCTTGATCATCGACCCCATCTGCCTTTCGCCTGCGTCTCGCCCCACGAGCCGACGATACTATCCTCACACACTCGTTCCGCGAAATGGAAACCGGCCCTTGACCGCCGCGGGGGACGCGGTCAAGGGCCGGTTCTGTGTTGCCGCGGGAATACGTTCTTCGGACCGCGCCAACACGGCCGGGGAGGTTCCGGCGTGAATGCGCTACCAGGAATTCTGCGGCCACCGGCCACCAGGATCCAGTGCGCGCACCACCGGTGGACCATGGTTTTCGCATGCTCCACACCCCGTGAAATTTTCACGTCGCCGCACACATGAATCCATATCCGGCGGTGAATCAAGCACTTCAGGAGAAGCCGTGGCGAACACTACTGTCGGAAACCGCAAAGCATGCCAGAAATCCTCGAGCGAAAGGACGGCACAATGGATGAGACTGTCCGGCGAGCCGTGGAGCGAGCCATTGGGGCCATGAACGAGAAACTGGGCGAAGAGCTCACTATCGACGACATCGCCCGCGCCGCGACCTTCAGCAAATTCCATTTCACCAGGGTGTTCCAGCAGGCCACCGGGGTCTCGCCCGGCCGGTTCCTGTCCGCGCTGCGGCTCGACGAGGCCAAGCGCCTGCTGCTGACCACCTCGATCACGGTCGCCGACATCAGCCACCGCGTCGGCTACAACAGCGTCGGCACCTTCAGCACGCGGTTCAGCAGCCGCGTCGGCCTGTCCCCGTCCGCGTACCGGCGGCAGGGCGGCTTCCAGCGCCGCCTGGCAGGCGAGCCCCGTCCCGGCCCGAAGCGGGCGATCGTCCGCGGTTTCGTGTCGGCGCCGCCGGAGATCTCGCCCGGCCTCGTCTTCGTCGGCCTCTTCCCGACGCGGATCCCCGAGGGCGCGCCCGTGCGGTACACGGTCATCGACGCCCCCGGCCCCTATCAGCTGACCGAGGTCCCGGAAGGGGACTGGCACCTCGTCGCGCACTGCGTGACCGGCCCGCTCACGCGCCGCGGCACCGGGTACACCGGGCACCACGGTCCGATCACCGTCGAGCCGGGGGTCACCGCGCGGCTCGCGGACCTGCGGATGCGGCCCAAGCGCCTGTTCGATCCGCCGGTCCTGCTCGCGCTGCCCGATCTGCGGCACCGGCCGGAGCCGTTCCAGCGCGCGGCCTGACCCTCGCCCGGATGTCAGGAAAGGGTCGTTCAGGACGGGAAACGTCTTGAACGACCCTTTCCTGACATCCACGGAACCTCAGGCGGAGAGCCGGCCCGCCGACGGGGCCAGACCCTCCCGGATGTTCTGCCGCCACAGCTCGTACGCGGGCGTCCCGTCGGCGGCGTCCTCGGTGACCTCGGTCGAGTCGGCCAGCTGAACGGCCTCCTCGATGCTCAGCCCGGCGAGCGCGCGAGCGGCACGGCGGGTGTGCGGCGGGACGAACGACGAGAACGTCCTCGCCTTCACCGCGAAGACCACGCCGAGCCCGAGCTCGTCCTGGTGCTCCCCCGCCGCCTCGCGAAGCCTCACCAGCCCTGGCCGGTCGCAGCCGCCCGCGAAGGTCGAAGCCAGCCCGACCCCGCTCCAGAGGTCCGGACGGCGTCCGGACGGGAAGCGGTTCACCGCCGCGGCGACCTTCACCGGATCGCCGCCGTTGATGAACCACAGCGCCCGGCCGATGCCCTGGTCGCAGGCGCGCGGGAAGTACGCGGGGGCGCCCGCCCACGGGTACGGCTTGGGGACGAACTGCTCGTCGACCCATTTGCGCGTGTCGAAGTAGGCGCGGTCGAACGCGTAGCCGTCGACGGCCAGCCAGCTCATCGTCGGGTGGAACGGCACGCCGTCCAGCTCCGGCAGCACCTTCTTCCACAGCGGCCGGGGCAGCCGGGCCATCGCGAACCCGATGCCGATGTAGGTCAGGAACACGTGCGGGAGTCCGGGGCCGCTCATCAGTTCGGCCGTGCGGTCCTTGCGGCCGCCGGGCATGACGTCGAGGATGGTGAACGCCATCGCCGCGCCCTCGTAGGCGAATCCGCGCATCTCCGGCTCGACCATGTCCAGCCGCCGTTCGGCTTCCCACAGCGCCGGCGCGTCGATCCCCCACTCGAAGCCGCACACCACCGACTGCGGGATCGACTCCAGCCGCGCGGTCGACGGCGTCCGCGGCACTCCGAAGCCGCGCCCCTCGAAGCCGACCGAAGCCAGCGAAGGCGCGAACATGACCTTGCGCAGGGCACCCAGCAATGAGCTCATCATACGTCCTTTGTGGATAGTGGCGGCTTCGCGCGAACCGGCTCGTGCCGAGGAGACCATGCCGCGATCGACGTCCGATCGAGGTCGGCGCCGGTACCGCCGAACAGTCCATCGCCGTCTCCGGAATGGAGAGAATTCACCCGTTCGCCGGACTGATTCACCGGAATGGAACGTACTCGACAGGGAATGAAAACCACTCGAGGTAGCAATTTTACCTTCTTCTGACCTGACAGCCAGTAATCGATCGCTCGCAGTTTCAGTACCCTCGAAGCCGACGCATCGCCGCAGCTCACCGGCACATTGATCATGTCGGAGGGACCCCGAGGAAAAACGCAACCTTGCATCGTGCGATTCCGATTCACTCTTCCGGGTTTGCTATGTACACTGAGAGTTAGCACGTTTCTGGGGAAGAGGAGGTCGGAGTGATCCGAGTCCTATTGGCCGAGGATATGCACATGGTCCGTGGCGCCTTGGTCGCCCTGCTGAACCTCGAACAGGACATCGAGGTCGTCGCCGAGGTCTGCTCCGGCGACAAGATCCTCCCGATGGCCGCGGAGTATCTCCCGGACGTCGCGATCATCGACATCGATCTACCGGCCAAGGACGGGCTCTCGGCCGCTTCCGAGCTCTGCCAGCAACTTCCGAGCGTCCGCACGCTGATCCTCACCTCGCTCGGCCGCCCGGGCACCGTGCGCCGCGCGCTCGACGCGAAGGTCAACGGCTTCCTGCTCAAGGACGCGCCGGCCGACAAACTCGCCAACGCCGTCCGTTCGGTCGCCATCGGCCGCCGGGTCATCGACAGCGAACTCGCGTTGTCCGCCTGGGAAACGGAAGACTGCCCGCTGACCCCGCGGGAAGCGGAGATCCTCCGCCTCGCCGCGAACGGGCGCACGGTCGCCGACATCGCGGCGGAGCTGTTCCTGTCGCCGGGGACCGTGCGGAACTATCTCGCCACCGTGGTCACGAAACTCAACGCCCGCAACAGGGTGGACGCCATCCGCATCGCCACCGATTCGGATTGGCTCTGACCCGTTCCGCGTCTTCTCTTTTGCCACAACCGGTTCATCGCCGCAGGTCGTGACGATCGCATACCGCGCAACGAAGAAATCATGGCCAGCCGGGTGTTTCCGGCACTGTTCCGAAGGTTCCGCCTCTGTCACCGTCATCGAGGGGGACTCCGCCGGAGGGGCAGGGATGCACGCGATGACCATCGAAGCGGGTGACACGGCCAGGCTGCTGGGGCCACTCGAGCTGCACATCGGCGGCGCCGACCGCGCGCCGAGCACGCCGAAACTCCTGCAACTGCTGGCGATGCTGCTCATCCGTCCCGGCAAGACGGTCCACGTCGACTCCCTCGTCCACGAGCTGTGGAACGACGCGCCCCCGCGCAGTGTCCGCCGGACCCTGCACACCTACGTCCACCACCTCCGCCGCCACCTCGACCCCGGCGGCAACGGCGGCCTGCTGGTCACCAGCTCGCCCGGCTACCGGCTCGAGATCGACGCGGGCGTGGTCGACGTGTCGGAGTTCCAGCGGCTCCACCGGCTCGGCCGGGACCTGCTGGACGAAGGCGACAACGCGGCGGCCGCGCACGCGTTCCGTACCGCGCTGGACCTGTGGTCCGGTCCCCCGCTGGCGAACATCCACTGTGGACCGACCTTGGCCGCCTACACCGTCTATCTGCTGGAGCATCGGCGCAACGCGCGCGACCTGTGGATCGAGGCCGAGATCCGGTCGGGCAGGCACCGGGAGATGCTCGGCGTGCTGCGGTCGCTGACCACCGCCGACCCGTTCGACGAAACCCTGCACGCCCACCTGATCCGCGCGCTGGGACTCAGCGGACGGCGCAGCGACGCGCTGGCGTCCTACGAGTGGCTGCGATCCAGGCTCGAGGACGAACTGGGGGTGACACCCTGCGCCGAACTGCGAGAGCTGCACCGCGAGCTGCTCTCCGAGGGACATCCGGTCCGCTGAAGCACCACCCGCCACCACCAGATCAAGGAAACTGAGGAGTCAAGCATGACCGCTCGTACCTATGGCCAGTTCTGCGGCCTCGCCCGCGCGCTCGAGATCATCGGGGAACGCTGGTCCCTGCTCGTGATCCGCGACCTCGTGCTCGGGCCGAAGCGCTTCGACGAGCTCCAGCACGGCCTGCCGAAGATCCCGACCAGCATCCTGTCGACCCGGCTCAACGAACTCGAGCGGCACGGCGTCGTCCAGCGCCGGGTGCTCTCGCAGCTCGACGCCGGGGTGGTCTACGAGCTGACCGAATACGGCAACGACCTCGACCAGATCCTGCTGCAGCTGGGCCTGTGGGGCGCCCGTTCGCTCACCGACCCGGCCGCCGACGACCTGTTCACCCTCGACGCGGCCATCCTGTCGCTCTACACCACGTTCCAGCCCGACGCGGCCCGCGGCATCGACTGCGCGTTCGAGTTGCACTACGGCGATCAGATGATCGTGCACGCGGTGGTCGAGGACGGCGCCATGACCGCCGGGGAGGGCCCGCACCCGAACCCCGACCTCGTCATCGAGCCGCGCGGCCCCGTCGTGCTGAAGCTGCTGAACGGCGAGATGGACGCCGCGAGCGCGCTCACCTGCGGCGCGGTGGCCATCAAGGGCGAGCCGGCCATGCTGGAGCTGTTCACGCGGCTGTTCCACATCCCCTCGGCCCCGTCCAAGGCCGAAGGGCTCGTCACGCACTGAACCGCGGGCGCGTGGGACCGGGACGCCGGTCCCACGCGTCATTCGAAGCGTGCGGTGTCACCGGCGCCCCGGCGCACGATCTCCGGCTCGCCCGACGAGAAATCGATGACCGTGGTGGGCTCGACCCCGCAGTCGCCGGAGTCGATCACCGCGTCCACCACGTGCTCCAGATGTTCCTTGATGTCCCAGCCCTGGGTCATCGGCTCCTCCTGGTCGGGCAGCAGCAGCGTGCTCGACAGCAGCGGCTCGCCGAGTTCGCCGAGCAGTGCCTGGGTGACCACGTGGTCGGGGATGCGCACACCGACGGTCTTCTTCTTGGCGTGCAGCAGCCGGCGCGGCACCTCCTTGGTGGCCGGGAGGATGAACGTGTAGCTGCCCGGTGTGGACGCCTTGACCGCGCGGAAGACCGCGTTGTCCACGTGCACGAACTGGCCCAGCTGGGCGAAGTCCTGGCACACCAGGGTGAAATGGTGGCGGTCGTCGAGTTTGCGGATGCTCCGGATGCGGTCGATGCCCTGTTTGTTCCCCAGCTGGCAGCCGAGGGCGAAACAGGAGTCCGTCGGGTACGCGATGAGCCCGTCCTCGCGCAGGATGTCGACGACCTGTCCGATCGCGCGCCGTTGCGGATTTTCCGGATGTACGTCGAAATACCTGGCCATGCGCAGAGCTTAGGGCCACCGGTGCCCGCGCGCCCCGCGTGGCGTACAAAGTGGAACCCACGTCTTCCATCGTGGCGTGTTCCGCGATCCCCGGTGTGGTCCGAACGCCCCACACCCGCACGGGTGACCATGGCGATTTTCCCTGCCCCGGACGGGAAAACTTCTCCTTGATCATCCTCCTCCCCGCCACGGAAGCGGGAACCGGGGTAACGAAGATGGGTTAGGATCCGAATCACACCGCGACGGAGGTCGTGCGACGGCCCCGGCCGTCGCAAGGGGGCAGCACGACAAGGATCAAGACGTCTTCTGTTACCACTGGGGTGCCCGTGCCGGATCAGCTCGCCGTGACCGCCGAACCTCTGGGTACCGCCGGGGTCGACCGGCGCCCGCGCCGGGCACTGTTCCTCGCCGGCCTGATCATCACCGTCGTCTTCGTCAACTCCTGCCTGTTCGGTCTCCTCGCGGTCTTGTTCCGGCCGGGGGTGGACTTCTGGCAGGGCCTGCTGGCCGTGCTGTACGTCGGGCCCGTGCTGGCGATCCAGCTGCTGTACTTCAGCCGTCCGGCGGTCCGGCTCGACACCAGGCTCGCGAAGGCCATGCTGGTGGTGCAGGCGTGCCTGGCGTATTTGCCGACCCTGCACTTCGACGCGGCGCTGAGCTCGCTGACCACCCTCGCGGCGGGCAGCGCGCTGCTGCTGTTCCGGCCGCGGACGGGCTGGACGGTGTTCACCGTGTTCATGGCGGGCACGATCTGGATCCTGTGGACCTACGACGAGACCTGGCTCGGCGCGATGTTCGACAGCGTCACCGCCGTCTTCTACGCCCTGGTCGTGTACCTGCTGACCTGGCTCGCGCGGCTGGTGACCGAACTGCACCAGGCCAGGACCGAGCTGGCGAGGCGGGCCGTGGCCGAACAGCGGCTGGCCTTCGCGAGGGACCTGCACGACCTGCTCGGCCTCAGCCTGTCCGCGATCGCGCTCAAGGGCGAACTGGTGCACCGGCTGCTGCGCAAGTCGCTGGACCGGGCGCGTGAGGAGCTCGCCGAGATCACCGGGATCGCGCAGCGGACGCTGTCCGACGTGCGGTCGGTGGCCAGGGGCTACCGGGAGCTGTCGCTCGACAAGGAGTCCCGGACCGCGGTGTCGCTGCTCTCGGCGTCGAACGTCGCGGTGCGGGTCGACCTCGAACAGGTCGAGCTCCCGGTGAAGCTGCGCACCCTGCTGGCGAAGGTGCTCCGCGAGGGTGTCACGAACGTGCTCCGCTACACCGGCGTCGAGCACTGCGAGATCACCGTGCGCGAGAGCGGCGGCCGGGTCGCGCTGGAGATCGTCCACGACGGGACGGCGCACGACGACGTCCCCCAGGAGACGGCCGAGAGCCTGCGCGAGGTGACCGAGGAGGTCGCCGGGCACGGCGGGAAGCTGAGCGCGGGCCCCGACGCGGCGGGCCGGTGGCGGCTGCACGCCGAACTCCCGGTGCCCGAACAGGCCGAGCCCACCGAGACGGCGCTGGCCGAGGGTTCCGGGCACTGGTCCCGGATCGACGCCAGGAACGTCCAGTGGACGATGACGGTGGTCTTCATCGTCTTCAGCCTCTCCGCGATGGCACGGGCGTTCATGCTGACCGACGACGGCTGGTCCCTGGCCCTCATCGCCGGCTACCTCACCGCGCTGACCACGCTGCAGCTGTCCTACTTCGCCCGCCCGAACGTCCGGTTGCGCTCGCGGCAGAGCTACGCGCTGCTGTTCGTGCAGGCCTGCCTGATCTTCCTGCCGCTGATCCCGCTCGGGAGCGCGTGGGTGAGCCTGCCCAGCCTGTTCGCCGGCACCGCGCTGCTGGTGCTGCCGCCGCTGGCCGGCTGGACGGCGTTCGCGGTGACCGCCGCCGGCGTGGTGCTGATCCGGATCGCCTACGGCACCGACTTCCTCGGCGGCTTCTACACTTTCGCGTCCATCCTGAACACCGGGCTGATGGTGTTCGGGCTGATCTGGCTGATCCGGCTGGTGACCGAACTGGGCGAGACCAGGAAACGCCTCGCCGAGGTCGCGGTCGCGGAGGAGCGGCTGCGGTTCGCCCGCGACCTGCACGACCTGCTGGGGATGAGCCTGTCGGCGATCGCGCTGAAGAGCGAGCTGACCACCCGGATCATGGACATCGACACCGATCGCGCCTCCGCCGAGCTGCTGGAGATCCTCGGGCTGACGCGGCAGGCGCTGACCGACGTCCGGTCGGTGGCGAGCGGCTACCGCGAACTGTCGCTGGATCAGGAGTCGCGGTCGGCGCAGGCGGTGCTGGTGGCCGCCGACGTCCAGGTGCGGCTGGAGATCGAGCACGAGGACCTGCCGACGACGGTGCGGACCGTGCTGGCCGTGGTGCTGCGCGAGGGCGTGACGAACGTGTTGCGGCACAGCAAGGTCGAACGCTGCGAGATCGCCGTGCGGCGGACCGGCGACGGCGTCGCGCTCGACATCGTCAACGACGGCGTGGTGAACGGGCGGCCGCCGAAACCGGAGCAGCCGGTGCGGGTGGAGGCCCCGGGCAGCGGCATCACGAACATGTCCGACCGCGTCGCCGGGCTCGGCGGGGAGCTGACCGCCGGTGTGGAGCCCGACGGGCGATTCCGGTTGCGTGCCGTGGTGCCCGTCTAGATCCAGCCGGATTCTTTGGCGATGCGGATCGCGTCGACCCGGTTGCGCGCGTTGAGCTTCGACACGATGGTGGTCAGGTAGTTGCGAACGGTTCCGGTGGAGAGAAAGGCCTTCGCCGCGACCTCCAGGGTGTCGCGGCCTTCGGCGGTCAGCCGCAGGACGTCGATCTCCCGCGGCGTCAGCGGGCATTCGACGGTGTCCCAGGCGGCGAGGGCCAGATCGCCGTCGACCATCCTCCGCCCGGCAGCCACCCCGCGCACGGCGTTGGCGAGTTTCTCCGCGGGGGCGTCCTTCAGCAGGAAGCCGCTCACTTTGGCCGCCAGTGCCCGGCGGAGCGTGCCGGGCCTGCCGAGGCTGGTCAGGATCAGGGTCCTGACCTCCGGGAGCTGCTCGTGGAGTTCGGTGGCCGCGGTGAGCCCGTCCTTGCCGGGGAGGTCGATGTCGATGATCGCGACCTGGGTGCGGGAGCCCCGCGCGGCGGGGAGGATCTCGTCACCCGACGCCACCTCGGACACCACTTCGATATCCGGTTCCAGCCGCAGCAGCGCCACGAGCGCCCCGCGGACGATGTGCATGTCTTCGGCCACGAGAACTCTGATCACCATGGCGCCGTCCCCTCACGCACACCCCCATGTCCCCCAACATAAACACGCCCGCACGGAACGCGTTCCCCCGTTCGGGTGGTGAGTCGGCCGGGGCCGGCCGGGCGGAAGGGTCACCTGTCGACGGAATCCGCAGTCGGTCGGCTACTTTCCGTCGACCTGACGGGAGGTGCCCGCACACGAAACCGGCCGCCACTCGCCTTCGGGGTGCGAGTGACGGCCGGAAGAGTGCGTTCAGCTCGCTTCGGCCAGCGGCGGAGCGGTGCAACAAGCGCCGGTGAAACAGCTGAATGCCTCACTGCGGTGCTGGTTGGTCCAGTGGTCGAACCGGTCGATCACCAGCTCGACCTCGTTCCCGGCGAACCCGGTGTCGATCCCCCGGACGGCGAAGAGCGAGCGGACGTTGTCGGTCGCGGTGTTCATCATCGATGGCTCCCAGGCTGTTCGGTGGTGTTCCTTCGATGAGGAAATCGTGCTGCTCAGGGCGGGTACGCGGCCAGTGCCATGCATCATCGCGGGGATGTGCTTTTCACCTACGCCGGAAGGTGCCTTTCGCCTGCTCCGTTTCCGCGATCATGGGCACCGGACGGAGTAGCGGGCATCGATTTCGACGACGGAAAGTGGCAGTGCGACCTCAGCGCGACATGGTGACCCTTCGTGGTCATCACCCGGTTACCCGCACTCGAATGGCCCAGTCAGCGGGACGCGTCTCCGAGCAACGTCGCGAGGCCGGCGTAGCCGCCTTCCTTCAACCGCACGCCCGAGATCTTCGCGTAGGCGGCGTCGGCGCGGATCCCGAGTCCCTCGACCATCCGGTTCATGAAGTTGAACAGGGCGCACACGAGGACGGCGTCGTGCAGCGCGGTCTCGTCCCAGCCCGCCGCGTACACCGCTTCGGCGTCCGCGTCGGTCATGCGTGCCGGAGTGCGCGTCAGCTTGCCCACGTAGGCCAGCACGGGCTTCATCCGGTCGTCCACGGGCGAGGAGTCGAGATCGGCCAGCGCGGCGGCCAGAAGCCCTTCCGGCACACCGAAAGCCTCCGCGGTGACGGTGTGGACCCCGTGGCAGTACCGGCAATCGTTGACGCCGGAGACGTAGGCCGCGATCAGCTCCCGCTCCCCCGCGCCGAAGGGCGACGGCGCCCGCATGAGGAGCTCGTGGAGCTCCAGCAGTTTCGACGCGGGCGCGGGGAACTTCTGGAAGACCTGCAGCAGTGTGGCGTCAGTCGGCAAAGACCCGAGATAGGACATCCTGTGTATCGCTCCCGTTTTCCGGCGCCCGCCGGTGCCCGGCGAGCTCGACCATGTCGTCGACGTCGTCGCGACGCAGCCAGCAGGCCGCGAGGCACGCCACCGATGCCGGCCCCAGCCCGGTCACCGTGGCGGTGACCCGCGCGGTGGCGTGTTCCCATTCTCGGCGCAGGGAACCCGCCGCCGTCATCTCCGGACCTGCTTCGATCAACGGGCGGACCGCGCGCCAGCGAACGATTCCGGCCTCGACGAGCGCGCCCGGGCCGAGGTCGAGCGCCTCGTGCCGGGCCTGGTCCACGGCGAGGGCCACCAGCGCGGGCTCGTCGGCGAGCCGGGCCAGCCCGACCCCGGCGAGCAGCCGTTCGGCGTCCAGGCCCAGCAGGATCACCCCCGACTCGGTCGAGGGTGCGTCGTCGATCGACGGCAGGGTGAAACGGGAGTCGTAGGGCTCAGACACGGGCGACGTCCTTCGTGGCCGTCCGCGACGGGGTGTCCCGGCGCAGGTTCTCGGCGACGGCCGCCGCGACCCGGGCGGTGGCGACCCGGTGGCCGTCGATGTTGCGGGCGGCCGGGCCCAGCGCCATCCCCGCGGCCGCGCCGACGGCGAAGACCCGGGGAGCGCCGGTGTAGGCGAAGGTGCGCTCGTCCAGCCGCGGCCAGCCGCCGCGATCGAGCACCGCCTCGCCGGGCATCAGGCCGTCTCCGATCGACGGCGTGGTGCCGAGCGCCAGTACGGCGTGGTCCACGGAAACCCGTGAACCGTCTTCGAGGTGGAGCCCGACGCCCGGCGTCACCTTCGTGATCGCCTTGCCGCGATGCACGATCAACCGCCCTTCGGCTTCGGCCGCCTCGAGCATCGGCCGGAACTCGAACATGATCGACGCGCGCCGGAACCGGCCCATCAGTTCGAGCCGCTCCGCCCAGCTCACCCCGTCGAAGCGGGCACGGCCTTCGGGCCGGAAGAACGACGAGTTGACGTCGGCGCACTGGTAGCGTTCGCCGGCTTCACGGACCACCCAGTGCACCTCGCGCCCTTGGGCGAGCCCGTTGGAGATCAGGTGCGCGGCGGTGAGTCCGGCGCCGACGACGGCGAGGCGCTTCCCGCCGTCGGGCACGGGTTCGTCCCAATAGGTCACTCCGCGCGGCGGATGGCCGCCACCCCACCAGGTGTCCGGGGCGGACCGGCGCTCCTCGCCGAGGCAGAGCACGACGTGGCGCGCGGTGACGGAGAACCGGTCGGCGCGCACGGTGACCGCGTCGGAGGTCGGCAGCACCTCGCGCACCGAACCGCGCCAGGTCCGTTCGGTGACGTGGTGGCTCGCGGCCAGATGGCGGCAGTAGGCCTCGAAGACGTCGACCGGGACGACCGAGCGATGCCCGGCCTGCGCCATGCGGATCTCCCGGCGCTCCACCGGGGTCAGCACCGACCAGTGCAGCCGCGCGAAGTCCAGCAGTTCGCAGTCGCGGTAGCCCTCGACGCCGGGGTGGTGTTCGTACGGCGACCGCAGCACGCGCTGGCCGAGCAGGTCGACGCGGTCGAAGAACCGGCCGCAGGGACGGCCGTCGCGGTCGACGAGGACGAGGTCGCGGACGCCGTGGTGCCACAGGGCGGAGGCGACGGCGAGCCCGGCCGGGCCCGCCCCGACGATGACGACGTCGGCGGCGGACGGCGGCTCGGGGGTGATCGCCGCACGGGAACCGGGGAGAACCGGCCATTCCCGCCCGCGCGGCGATTCGAGCAGATGCGGTTCCGGGACGAAGGTGATCACCGGCGTGCTCAGCCGATCACGGTCACCGGGACGATCAGCTCGATCACGGGGCGCTGCTTCATCCCGTTGCTGATCAGTTCGTCCAGGGTCTGCTGGGACTGCTCGGCGGTGTCGGTGGCGATCGGGCTGTAGCGGGAATAGGAATAGGTCGGCTTCCGCCCGCCGGCGTCGAGCGAGTACACCTTCAGCACGGCCTCGCCGGGCCGGACCTCACCGTCGTAGAAGGTGAGACGGCGCTGATCCGGCGTCATGAAGGATTTCGAGAACTGGCGGGAAAGCACGAGGGTGTCGGCGTCGTTGACGAAAGTCGAGTCCTCGTCGGTGACGACCTGCATCGCGACCCAGGTCTTGTCGGTCAGGTTGGTCTCGGACTTGATCACCTGCCAGCGGCCGGGTTCGGGGAGATTGACGCTGACCGAGATGTCGTGCTCGGTGGTGTCGATCGCACCGGAGATCATCAGCACCCTCCGGCGGACGTCGGCGACGCCCGCCATCTGAATGTCACGTGCGCGCACCCGTGTGGAAACATCCAATCCCGGGAATTCAGGAGATGACATCTTTCATGCCTCCAGACCTCGATAACCGCAATTCCAGACCGGCAGAATTTCCCCATCCGCAAACACTCGCAGAATTTCACGCCGAACTGGACGATGTCAAGGTGAGGAACACATGATCCACTGGTACGAAAGGCTGCCGGTACCGATGCGCGGACTGGGCCGTTCAGCGGTACCGGCTCAAGAGCCGTCGACGTCGTCGGCCCATGCCGCGGCCGGTGTGCCGTGCTCCAGTGCGCCGATGTAGACGATCTCGAACGAGGAATCGGTTCTTTTGAGCCCTATCCTGATGACGAGATCATGTTTCACCAGAATGATGAACTGGTGCGGATCGCGGCCATCTCCGAAAATGTCGTAGATGAGAAAAGCGGATCCGTCGGCTACCGCGAAAAGCGCTTCGTAGATAACATTGCGGTCGGCCTGCGGAGCATTGATCGCCCATTCTTCCAGCACCTGCAAACCCGACGTGAGCTGGAGGCGCATAGCCATCCGGAGGCCTCCTCGTGGTCTGGCCGGTTCGCGGGCGATCTTCATTCTCGCGCGCGCGATATCCGGCGGTCTTCTTCGTCCGTGCTGTCCGTACGGGGGTGAGCTAGTTGTAGCCGAGGACGATGTGCTCGGCCGGGAAATCGTTTTCGGCGGCCGGCCTCGGCTCCGGGACGAACGCCGTCACGTCGGCCTCGACGGCCCCGCGCGGGTCGAGATCATCGGTCACGACCCAAATTCGCACCTGTGCCGTCATGGCGTTCCTCCCGGCCTTCGATGAACGACTCACTTGACAACCAAGGATGACCCCGTCCGATCGGGAGCCGGTCGTGACGCGATCGAGGATGCCGGGCGCGCGCGGTGAGCAAAGGAAAAGTCGCCGGTGGCGGGGTGCCGGTAGTGCCCTTGTGGTACCCCGAAACCCAAGGAGCGCGCCATGACCGAACGTCTCGACCCGTATGAGATCTATGCCGAAGACGAGCTCGACGTCGACCTGCTCGGCCTGTCGTGGCCCGACCCCGCGGTCCCCGAGCAGCGGGACCGGCAATGAGCGCGGCGGAGCGGCAACGGACCTGCGCGGCCTGCGGGGGCGCGTTCGAGCCCGGGGAGCGGACGGAGCTGGAGACGGTGGTCGACGGCGGGATCCTCTACGTCGCCGTGCACACCCGCCACAGTACGTATCCGCCGCGGCGGGAGACCGAGGCCGCGCGCCGGCTCGCGTGAGGACACGCCCCGAAAGCGAGACAGGTGACTTGTTCGGGTGGCAGGAGTCTCGGCGGCCCATCCCACTCACGTGATCGAAGCCGGAACTCGCGTGATTGAAGGCGGATCTCGCGTGATCAGCGGCGTAACACGCGAGTGCGGCCTCCAGTCACGCGAGTCACGTCCCTGATCACGCGAGTTACGTCTTCAATCACGCCGGTAGCCCACCGGGCGAAGGCTCCCTTCGCCGCATCAGACGCGACGAAGGGAGCCTTCAGCCCACGCACGACGGCACGGAACGCGCGGCGAGGCCGTTTTCGCGCGCGGCTCAGCGCAGCGCGGAGGTGCGCCAGGTCGGCGCGACGAGCGGCGACCAGGCCGATCGGGCCGGTGCCGCGGGCGGGGGCGCGGCCGAAGCCAGCGCGGTGAAGACGGCGACGAGCGCCGCGAGGTCGGCGTCTTCCGGGTCCCCCCGCAGGACCCGGAAGACCGGCACACTGTCCATTCCGGACGGTGACATGGGTTCCCCCGTTCAGATCGGGTGGTTGCCGTGCTTGCGCTGAGGCGCCGCCTTTCGCTTGTCCTGCAGCATGTCCAGCGCTCTGGCGACGGCGGACCGGGTGTCCGCCGGGTCGATGATGTCGTCGACCAGGCCGCGTTCGGCCGAGTACTGCGGGTTCATGAACTCCTCGGTGTACTCGGCCACCAGGTGGGCGCGCAGGGCGTCGGGATCGGGTGCGACGGCGAGATCCTTGCGGAACAACACGTTCACCGCGCCCTCGGCGCCCATCACGGCGATCTGGTTGGTGGGCCACGCCAGCGAGAGGTCGGTCCCGATGGACCGCGAGTCCATCACGATGTACGCGCCGCCGTACGCCTTGCGCAGGATGACCTGCACGCGCGGCACGGTCGCCTCGCAGTAGGCGTGCAGCAGCTGCGCGCCGTGCCGGATGATCCCGGAATGCTCCTGTTCGACGCCCGGCAGGAAACCCGGAACGTCCACAAGGGTCACCAGCGGGATGCTGAACGCGTCGCAGAACCGCACGAATCGCGCCGCCTTCTGCGAAGCCGGGCCGTCGAGCACGCCGGCGAACACCACCGGCTGGTTGCCGACCAGGCCGACCACGCGCCCGTCGATCCGCGCGAGCGCGCACAGCACGTTCTGCGCCCACCGCTCGTGCAGTTCGAAGAACTCGCCGTCGTCGGCCAGTTCCGAGAACACGTCACGCATGTCGTAGGGCTTGTTCGGCTCCACCGGGACGAGTTCGGCGAACCGCGGCCGCCGGTCCTTGCCCGCGTCCTGCGACGGCTCGCGGGGCGCGGGGTCCAGGTAGTTCGAGGGGAGCAGCGAGACCAGGTACCGCACGTCGGCGAGGCAGGTCTCCTCGTCGTCGTGCACCACGGTCGCCACGCCGGACGACGCGCCGTGCACGTCCGCGCCGCCCAGTTCGTCGTGGCTGACCCGTTCCCCGGTCACGGTCTCGACGACGTCCGGCCCGGTCAGGTACATGCGGGCGGTGTCGCGCACCATGAAGACGAAATCCGCGAGCGCGGGCGAATACGCCGCCCCGCCCGCGCACGGCCCCAGCACCACGCTGATCTGCGGGATGACACCGGACGCCTCGACCTGGCGGCGGAAGATGCCGCCGTAGCCGTTGAGCGCCATGACCCCTTCCTGGATCCGCGCTCCCCCGCTGTCGTTGAGCCCGATCAGCGGCGAGCCGGTGGCGATCGCCAGATCCATCACCTTCTGGATCTTCGCCGCGTGCGCCTCGCCGAGCGAACCGCCGAAGACGGTGAAGTCCTGCGCGTAGACGAACACGCGCCGTCCGTCGATGGTGCCCGAGCCGGCGATCACACCGTCGGTGTACGGCCGGTTCTCCGCCAGCCCGAGCCCGCTCGCCTGATGCCGCCGGTACAGCTCGACCTCGGTGAAGGAATCGGGGTCCAGCAACAGATCCAGCCGTTCGCGCGCGGTGTGCTTGCCGAGCGAGTGCTGACGGCGGACGCCGTCGAGCCGTCCGTCGACGATGTGCTCGCGCAGTTCGTCGCGCTGGGTGCGCAGCAACGGCATCGTCGGTTCCGGTGGATGCACCGGCTCGGCACCGCGGGCGAGCGGGATCACCCGCCCGTCGGTCGCCCTCGGGATCCGGGAGCGCCGCAGCCGGTCTTCCGGCAGCGGCACCACCTCGGAGTCCTCCGTGCGCTGGGCGCCCGGATCGCCCTGCAGGGTCACGCCGCCTCCCTCATACGGGCCTCGCGCTCGAGCTCGTCGAGTTCGATCTCGCGCACGATGTCGCGCCAGCACACCCCCCGTCCGAGGCGGGGCATCGTGGTCACCACCGGCGGCCGTTCGGCGGTGGGCGCCGGAGCGGGCGTGGCGGATTCGTTGGTGGTCATGACATTTCCTCTCCCTGTCAGGCGGATGCCCGGATGCGGCCGTCGATCTGGTGGTAGCCGCCGCTGTAGAAGACGAGCGAGTCCTGCGCGGTGCCGCGGCTGGAGGCGACCACCTTGCCGAGGAAGATCGAGTGGTCACCGCCTTCGTAGACCTCCGCCAGCTCGCATTCCAGCCACGCCAGCGCCCCGTCGAGCAGCGGGGCGCCGGTCTGCGGCCCGGCCGTCCAGTCCACCGAGTCGAACTGCGCGATGCCGGCCGGGCGGCGCCAGTCCGCGAAGTACTTCGCCAGTTCCTTCTGGTCCGACGCCAGCACCGTGACCGCGTACGAGCCCGCCGTCACGATCGCCTCGTGCATCCGGGCCGCGCGGGAAACGCAGCACAGCACCATCGGCGGCTCCAGTGACACGGAGGTGACGGCGTTGGCGGTCATCCCGTGTGCCCGTTCGCCGCCGGCGGTCAGCACGGTGACCCCGGTGGCGAACTGGCCCATCACCTCCCGCAGGCCGGCCTGCGCGGACAACCGGCGCCGGGCGACGGGTGCCGGCAGCCGTTTCAGCACCGGCCGCGACGGTTCCTCCAGCGTGCCCACGTCATTCCCCCTTGCCGTCGACCGCGTACGGGGCCAGTGCCTCACGCAGCTGTTCGGGCACGCGGCTGGGCACCGTGGCCGTGTTCGGGCCGCGCATGCACGCGATCCGCTGCCGTCCCCGGGCCACCAGCCGCTCGCCTTCCGCGGTGAGGTGGACGTAGTCGAAGGTGAACTGGATCTGGGTCTGGGTCAGCTCCTCCAGCCGCAGCCGGATGGACAGCTCGTCGAACGCGGTGATCTCCGCGTAGAACTCGCAGTCCACCTTGAGCGTGAACAGCTTGAGGTCGTGGCGGACCTCTTCGAGCACCGCGGGCGCCTTCTCCTTCAGGAACATCTCGCGGCACCGGCCCTGCCAGCGCACGTAGTTCACGTAGTAGACGTTGCCCACCAGGTTGGTCTCTTCGAATCCGACCGTGTGGAGGATCTCGTAGTAGTCGGCCATGTCAGCTCTCCTCTCCCTGGAGCACCGCGAAGACGACGGGATCGGTCCGGTCGTTGACGGTCGTCACCCAGGTGGCGATGCGGGCACCGCCGTGGGAAAGCACCGCCCAGCCGTCCGGGTCGACCCGGTGCACGGTGAGCGCCTGCGTCATGTCCCCGGTCTTGCGCACGCATTCCAGCGCGCTCCAGACCCTGGTGTGCGCCACCGAAAGCGGCTCGCGGGCGTCCGCGGCCAGCAGTTCGCCCACCGCGAGCAGATCCTCGCCGAGCAGGCCCGCCCAGTCCTCCGGCGTCCGTTCGATCGCCGTTTCGACGTCGCACGCGATCCGGCCGGCACCCGCGATGGCCAAGGTGAGGTCGGCGCTGTGCGACGCGCTCACCTCGACCCCGTCGGCCTCCGGTTTCCCGTCCGGGCGGTAGCGGATCTCGAGCGGCGCGTCGACCGCGCGACCGGCGGCCAATGCCGTCTGTGCCCGCCGCTCCGGTGTGGTCTCCACGGAAACGCCCACCGGATCTGGTTCGACGACGATCGCGCGGGACGAGCCGAGCAGCCGTTCGACAGAACGCTCCAAATAGGACCCGAGCATCGACGGGACCCAAGGCCCTTCGCCGTCCCGCTTGCGCACCGCGCGCAGCTTCAGCCCTTCCCACCGCTCGACCAGCTTCCCGTCGGGGTTGCGGACGTCGAGGTCGTAGACGTAGCTGTCACCGTCCTGCGAACGCTCGCGCGCGTCGAGGAGCACGTACTCCGGGTGCTGCTCGCCGGGCTCGGCGAGGTACAGCCGCTCGATCCCTTGCGGCAGCAGGGTCGCGTCCGGGACACAGCACTGGATCGCGTGCATCATCGCGTCGCGGGTGCCTGGGTCGGCCAGGAGCTGTTCCTGCGGGAGGAACGGCGCGAACCAGTCGACCTCGGCGCCGGTCGCGATCTCCGCGACCGCGTGCCGCGCGCTGGCCCGCCGGTATCCGGTGACCCGCTGGAATCGCTTGCCCTGGAACAGAACCGTGCCGTAGAGCTCGGTCGTCGGGTCCACCGGGACCGGCGGCAGCGCGACGTCGCGGGCGACGGTGTCGCCGAGCGGATCCGGCCGCGAGAAGCTCAGCCGGGCCCGGAAGTGATCGGCGCTGAAGCCGGTCTCCCCGCTGCGCAGCACCACGTCCACCGTTTCGGCGTCCCTGGCCAGCGCGGCGAGCCGGATCGTGGTCGACCCGCCCGGCGAGACGATGATCGGGCGCAGGAACTCGACGTCGGAGAACACCGGCGCCGGCAGCGTTTCCGCGGCCAGCGCGGCCTTGGCGACCTGGGTCATCGCCTCCATCCCGATCACCGCCGGGAACAGCAGCTGACCGTCGAGCAGGTGGTCGGCCAGATACGGGTCGCTGCCCGCGGACAGGTCGGCCTCGGTGATCAGCTCGACCCCCGGGTAGTGCACGACGGCGCGGTCGACGAAACGGGTCAGCGGGAGTTCGCGCTTCTCCACCGGCAGGGTGGCCAGCCCGGCGGTGCGGCCGCAGACGACCAGTACCGACGGTGCGGCCGGGTCGCCGACGACCTGGCGGAGGATCTCGATGCCCTCCTCGGTCGGGATGGGGGTGATGCCGTCGCGCATCAACGCGCTGACCACACCAAGCTTCTCGCCCATCCCGGTGCCGGACCAGACCGACCATTCGAGCGCGATCGCCTTGGCCCGGGGGTGCTCCTGGCCGAACCGCACGGTCAGTTCGGTCATCCAGTCGTTGGCCGTGGCGTAGTGCGCCTCACCGCGCAGGCCCGCCCGGCCGATGATGCTGCCGAAGGTCACCAGCAGCTTGATCTTGTCCTTGTCGACGGCGTCGAGGACGGCGTTGAGACCGCCGATCTTCGGTGCCAGCGTCTTGCGGAAGCTCTCCTCGGTCAAGGAGAAGAGCGCGGCGGGCTCGTTGCGGCCCGCGCCGTGCAGCACCGCGGTGACCGGGCCGAATTCGGCCTGCACCCGGCCGATCGCGTCGGCCACCTGCCGTCCGTCGGTGACGTCGGCACGTTCGTAGCGGTAGGTGATGCCCGCCGCCGCCATGCGGCCGAGGTTCTCCGACAGTTCGGCGTCGTCGGCCGGGTCGCTCCGGCCGAGCAGTGCCAGCTTCGCGCCGGAATCCTTGGCCAGCGCCAACGCGCTCTCGGCGGTGATGCCCTTCCCGCCGCCCGTGACGAGCAGGACGTCGCCGGTGTCCAGCGGGGTGCCTTCGGCCTCGGCCGGGGTCAGCGCCGCGAGCTTCGGCACCGTGCGGACTCCGGCGGTGTCGTAGCGGACTTCGCTGAAGTCGGTCGTCGCCGCCACCTCGGTGACCACAGTGGACACCGCGGCCTCGAGGGCTTCGGGGTCGACCGGGCCGAGGTCGGCGAGGTCGACGATCGTGGTGCGGGCCGACGGGTCCTCCAGCCGGAGCGTCTTCGCCAGCCCGGAGGCGCCGAGACCGTGCTGCACCACGACGAACCGCGTGCCGTTGGGCGCGGCCAGCACCGCGCGGCCCGCGTCCAGGAACAGGCCGACGTCGCCGGAAGCGCTGTCGGCGTTCAGGCAGAGGAGGACACCGTCGCCGACGCCCGCCGTGGCCAGTGCCGCGCGCAGCGGCTCCGCCAGTGGGTGACCGGCCGGGGCGAACGCCGTCCACTCCGCGGTGGAGATACCCGTGGCGAGATCGGGCGACGGCTTCGGCGCGACGACGTACTCCACCGCGAACGGCCGGACCCACGGGCCGACGCCGGCGACCTCGGCCTGGTTGCTGTCGGCGGGTTTGGCGGTCTGCGCGAGTTCGTCGATCATCTCGGCGAGTTCGCCGAGGCACACGGTCGCGAAGTTCGGCATGCCCTCCAGCGCCGGACGGCCGAGCGCCCTGGTCACGTCGTTGACCAGCTGGCCGACGGTGATCGACGAAAGGTGCAGATCGTCGAGGGGATGCGTGTCGGCGGTGACCGCTTCGAGCGGCAGCTCGACCCGTTCGGACGCGAGCTTGCGCAGCAGGTCGAGGGTGCTGCTGCCACCGCTTTCCGAGGCCGTTCCGGCGGCGGCCTCGGCGGGCTCGGCGACCCGGTCGCGGGTCAGGACGGCGCCGATGGACGGCGCGGCCTCGCACGGGCTGGCGAGGAACGAGAACTCGCCGTCCGCGGGCAGGGCCCGCACGACCCGGCCGTCGAACAGCGCGGACGTCTCAAGCTGCGCGCCGAACGCGAACGCGGCACCGGCGACCTTCAGCACCGGAGCGAGCGTCAGGCTGTCGGTGTCGATCGAAAGCACCGGGGTGCCGGGCGCGATGGTGCCGAGCAGACCGGTGAGCACGCGGCCGGGGCCGACCTCGATCACCAGGTCGCTGCGCTCGGCGACCTTCGCGGCCGCCTCACGGAAGCGGACCGGCAGGACCACCTGGTCGCGCAGCAGATCGCGCAGGTCTTCGGCGGCGTGCAGGACGTCACCGGTCACCGTGGAGACGACAGGCCGGTCGAGCCGCGCGAAGTCGATCGCGGCGAGTTCCTCGGTCATCGCCTCGGCGGCCGGGACGACCGCGGGCGAGTGGAAGGCGTGCGAGACGTTGATGCGGGCCGCGGTGACCCCTTCCGCGCGGGCACGGGCGACCACGCGGTCGATCGCCTCCGCCGGTCCGGAAAGGACGGTCTGCTCGGGCGCGTTGTAGCCCGCGATGACGACCTCTTCGCCCTCGGCGAGCCCCTCCGCGACACTCGGGGTGGCCGCGATCGCCGCCATGGCCCCGTCCCCGTCGCTGGCGGTCGCCATCACCTTGCCGCGGATCTTGGCCAGTTTGAGCACTTCGCGTTCGGTGAGCGCGCCGCCCCAGTGCAGGGCGGTGAGCTCGCCGAGGCTGTGGCCCGTGACCGTGGCCGCCTCGATGCCGAGGCTCTTCAGGACCCGCAGCCCGGCCAGCGAACCGGTGACGATGCGCGGCTGCGCGACGTCGGTGGCGACCTGGTCGGCGCCGGTGGACAGGTTCGCGGCGCGGTAGATGTCGTCGGCGTGCGCGAAGCGTTTGCGCAGCGCGCCGGCCCTGCCCTGCCCGGAACCCTGGCCGGGGAACAGGAAACCGATCTTCGGGGACTGGGAGCGGGAGCCGGCGAAGATGCCTTCCTTGGCGGAGAAGACTTCCGGCTCCCCCTCACCGAGAAGGTCGAGGAGTTTGGCCAGCTTGCGCTCGGCGTCGTCCGGTCCGGCCGCGACGACCGCCGCCCGGACCGGTTTTCCGGAAAGCTCGGCCGAAAGCGTGCCCGCGAGGTCCGCGAGTTCCGCGAACGAGAGCTTCGGGACGACCTCCAGCAGGCCGGTCACCTTGCCGCGCAACGACGCGGCGTCGTCGGCGTCGAGGAGCAGCAGTTCGCTGTCCTGCCGTCCGGCGACCAGCGACCTGGTCCGCTCGTCGAGCTCCTTGCGACGGGCCGCGCCCGGCGCTTCGGTGACGGTGACGTGCGAGTTGATGCCGCCGAACCCCATCGCGGAGACACCGGCGCGGACCGGCTGGTCCGAGGGCCACAACCCGGCCTCGGCGGGCACGTACATCCGCGCGGAGTCGCCGACCAGCGACTCGTGCGGTTCGAAATGGCCGGTCGCGGGCGGGATGACCTGGTGGTACACCGCCAAGGTCGCCTTGATCAGCCCGGCGACCCCGGCCGCGGCCTTGGTGTGGCCGATATTGCCCTTGATCGTGCTCAGCGCGGCCCGCTCGGCGAGCGGATCGGCGTCGCGGCGGGCGGTGGAGAGCGCCTCGATCTCGGTGGCGTCGCCCAGCGCGGTCCCGGTGCCGTGGCCCTCGAAGTAGGAAACGGTCTCGACGCCGTACCCCGCCTTGTCGTACGCCCGCTTGAGCGCGAGGCGGTGCCCCGAGGCCTCGGGGCGGGTGATGCCGCCCTTGCCGTCGGACGAGACGCCCCAGCCGCCGATGGTGGCGTAGATCCGTTTGCCCTGCGCGATCGCGTCCTCCTCGCGCATCAGCACGAGCATGCCGGACCCCTCGCCGGGCCAGAACCCGTTGGAATCGGCGTCGTAGACCTTCATCTCGCGTTTGGCGAGCGCGCCGGTCTTGGCGAACCCGATCACCTCGAACGGGTCGATCGACAAGTCGACACCGCCCGCGATGGCGACGTCGAGGTCGCCCTCCGAAAGCGCGTTCGCCGCCGTGACCACGGAAAGCAGCGACGACGAGCAAGCACCGTCCACAGTGAACCCGCCGCCGCCGAAGTCGAAGAAGTTGCAGACCCGGCCGGCGATCGTGTTCGCCAGCCCGCCCGCGAGCGTGTCCTCGTCGATCTCCGGGAAGGGGGCCTTGTACTGCGCCTCGAGATCGTGGAGGAACTCGGCGGTGTCGCCGTCGGCCCAGCCGCGCTCGGCGAGCGCCGCCGCCACCGTGCGGCGCACGTACGGCCAGCGCAGCCGCATGATGTTGGCACGGGAGAACTCGCCGGTGAGGCTGTTGCCGATGACCACGCCGGTGGCGGATTTCGGCAGCCCCTCGCCCTCGGGGAAGCCCGCGTCGGCCAGCGCCTGCGCGGCGACGTCGAGGGCCAGCCAGTGCGTGGTGTCGGTCGAGCGGAACGTGCTGCCCGCGACCTTGTACTTGATCCGGTCGAATTCGTAGTCGCGGAGGACCGCGGCCTTCTGGGCGTAGAAGCGGTCCGGCGCCTTGGGGTCGGGCGAGTAGTAGTCCTCGCGGTTCATCCGCTCGTCGGGCAGCCTCCGGAACGCCCGGCGGCCGGCGAGGACGTTCTCCCACAGCTCTTCCGGGGAACCGGCGTCCGGATATCGGAGACCGATACCGACAATCGAAATCCGCTCAACGCTCATGCCACCGCACTCCCCTAGCTCTCAACCACTCAAGTCACGGAATCCGGTCCCGGCGCCGGGCTCTGTCCCCAGATACGCGGCCGCCGTCCGTTCGCGCAGTCCGGTCAAGCATGAACCGGGGGCGGACGCGGAGTCTTCTCTCAAGTTGTTGACCGGGACGGTGAAAGGCCTCCTCCCTCGCCATTCGCGCAAGGAAGGAGGCCCATACCCCCAGTCGTCCCGGGTCAGCAGACCCGGATGATCCGGTCGGTCGCGTTACGGATCCCCACCGGCAGGTTCCCCCAGTTTCCCGGCACCGAGGTCCACAGCCGGTCCCAGCGCCGGGTGGCGGAGTTCCAGTTGTCGAGCCCCATGGTGGCGCTCGTCTTGTTCTGAATGGACTCGATCCGGTCCCGCCAGTTCCCGCCGTACGGATACGGGAGGTGGTACAGGTCGAGCCAGTCCCCGCAGTTGATCGTTCCGCCCCAGCAGCGGGCGGGGCCGCCACCGTACGGATGGTCCCAGAAGCCGAACTGCCACTGGCCACAGTCGGTGTACGCCTGGATTCCCGCGCCGCCGGCGGGGGAAGCGGAGGCGGCCGTCGGCACGGCGATGGCGCCACCGATGACGGCCACCGTCAGCACGAGCAGCTTCGCGATGGATTTGAGCATGTCGTCCTCCTCGCTGTTCCCGGAGATTCCGCTCTGGCGAGCGGACTTTCCGTTTCTAGCCGGAAGAATCCCGGGCGGTCTTGAACGAATGGGAACGACGCCCGGCCAGCTCGGCGGGCGTGCCACCGGCGAGGCTGCGGAATTCTCGCGTGAGATGCGGCTGGTCACTGTAACCCGCGATCTGGGCGACCGCGGACAGCGGAAGCGGTGGTTCTCGCCGCAGGAGGCGCAGGGCGCGGTCGAAGCGGATGACCCGCCCCGCGGCCTTGGGCGACACCCCGATCTGGGCACGGAACCGGGTGAGCAGATTCCGGCGGGTCCAGCCGACCTCGTCGGCCAGCCGTCCGATCGGAAGGCGGCCGCCCGTCCGGCACAACCGTCGCCACGCCCACACCACCCGGGGCGACGCGACGGGGCCGGCCGCCCTCCACGCGGCCAGCGTGTCGTCGAGCAACGCCATCCGTTCCCGCCAGCCCGGCGCCGCCGCCAGGCCTTCCACGAGGTTTCCGGCTCGACCGCCCAGCAGGTCGGCCCCGTCTAGCATGGTGTCGTTCACCGCCCCGAGCACCGAGTAGGCCACGTGCGGGGGCAGCTCCACGACGATGCCCAGGCCGTCGGACCGGCTGAGCCGGGTCGGTGCCGTGCGCATCCCGAACAGGGCGACCGAGGGCACCGGGCCCGAGCCGAGCACCTGCGGTGGCGCCTCCAGACTGATGTCCAGGAGGACCCTGGTCGCGGGAATGACGCGCAGCAGCGCCGAGCCGCCCCGATCGGTGCGATAGCCCCGATATCCCAGGGCGAGGCCCGCCATCCGCCCGCCGGGAAGCACGTCGACCGTCTCCGACGGCCCTTCCCCCTGCCTGAAGCGCTCCACCACGTATCCGTGCCGCACCGATATCCTTTTCCCGTTCTCCATGACGATTCCCTCCCCTTGGCCAGTGTCGGCAAGGGAGAGGGCGGTGTCATCGGTCAGGAAGCGGCTTCGCGCACTGCGTCGTGCTACGTACGTTCCCCGGCCTCGTCGGCGGTCCGGCGTGAGGTCAGGTTCGCCGCGGCGGTGAAACCCACCCACCCCACCAGCTCGACCAGTTCCCGGTCACCCAGCCCCGCCGCCGCCACCAAAGCGTCGTCCACCTGATAAGGCGCCTTCGCGACCACCAAGGCCAAGCGGACCACGGGATCGTCGAAGGCCTCCACCCAGGACCGGCTCAACCCCGGCGGCGCACCATCCCAAGTGGACAGTTCTCGCGCCACGACGTCCCGCACCGACGAAGGCACCGGCAACGCGGCGAACGCCGACGCGGCGCGGGAGAACGCGTCCTCGACCACGGGATTTCCCGCGGCCCAGCCGAAATCCCGGGAGCCCACCGGCAGCAGGTCCAGCGACTCCCCCGGCGCTGCCCCCGTCACCGGGCGAAGGAACCGCCCCAAGACGGCCATCGCCTTCGCCCGCGCCGAATCCGGCACGGACGACGGCAGCGGTGACGGCCCGAGGAAAACGCTCACCACCCGGTTCAGGTAGTGGAACGTGAACGCGACCGCGGTCAACTCCGACCGCGCGCCGGGGGACAACGGCCCCGCGAGAGGATCCGTCACGGGCCGCCCCGAGGCGATCGCCGCGGCCTCCGCAGAGCGCCCGAGCGAGTCCAGTGCCATCCCGTGGACCTCGACACAGTACGGACACGAGTTCCCTCGCGACACCAGCGTCGCGACGATCTCCCGGTCCGCCCGGCTCGTCTCCCCCGCCGCCACCAGCGATTCCCGCAGCATCACCCAGCTCGCCGCGAGCACCGGCGGCGACGGCGAATGCACCGCGACCGGCGGGGCCAGCATCCCGAAATCGCGTTCCAGCCGTCCGTAGACGTCGCGCACGAGCCCGGTCGCCCGGCCGAAGGGAACCGGCCGGACGTACCGGGCTTCACGCACCGCGCGCCGCAGCGCGAGCCTCACCAGCACGGGTGCCACGCTCAGCTCCCGGCCACCAGCGACAGCTTGCTGACCGCCCGCCGCCCGGTGATCGAACCGTCCGGAGCGGGGGCGCCGTAGGTGACGTCGACACCGCGAGCCTGCAACGCCCGCACGATCCCCGGCACCGAACGCTCGGCCAGCGCCGCGATCGTCATCGCCGGGTTCACCGTCAGCGCGCCCGGTACCGAAGCGCTGTCGGTCACGAAGATCCCGGGGTGATCGCGGAGTTCGTGGTTCGGGTGCAGCGCCGAGGTCGCCGGGTCGTCACCGATCCGGCACGACGCCAGCGGGTGCACGGTGTACGCGCCGACGACGTCGTTGGTCCACGGCGCCACCTTCGCCAGGCCGTCCTTCTCGAGGATCTCCTTGCACTCCGCGTCGGCCAGCGCCCAGCCGTGGCGGGTGTTCGGCGTCGGGTCGTACTTCAGCGGGCCACGGCCGAGCATCTGCTGCGAGATGCGGTAGGCGTTGCCGGTGGGCGGCGGCGCGCCGAAGACGCCCTCGTTGTCGTCCTCGGTCATCAGGAAGATGGTCAGCCAGGAGGCCCACTTCTTGAGGATCTCCTTCTTCTGCACCCCGAACCAACGTGGTTCGTCGCCGTCGGGCACCTGCGCGAGAATCGTGCCGAGCCCGGGCGGGAAGTACAGCTGCTCCAGCGAGTACCGCTCGTACTCCGGCAGCGAACCGTCGAGCTTGTCCCAGTTCGCGACGGTCGGGCCCTTGCCGATGTGGTTGGCCTCGTAGACCTTCCCGTCTTCACGGGACAGCCCGAGCACCTCGCGGACGCGCTCCTCGTTGATGATCGCGGTGTTGAGCCGCTCCCCGTTGCCCGAGAAGTACCGGCCGACGGCGTGCGGCATGGTGCCCAGCGCCACCTCCGAACGCTGCAGGATCACCGGTGTCGCGCCGGCGCCCGCGGCGATGATGACGATCTTCGCGTCGATCGTCCCGCTACCGGACTGGAGCCGGTAGTCCTCGTCGTCCACGATGTTGAAGTGCACGCGGTAGTCGCCGTCGTCGATCCGCTCGATCCGCTGCACCTCGTGCAGTGGCCGGATCTTCGCGCCGTGCGCGAGCGCCGCGGGCAGGTAGTTGGTCAGCAGCGAGCGTTTGGCGTCGAACCGGCAGCCCGCCATCATGAAGTTGCAGTTCACGCAGCGGTCGTTGTCGACCGCGACCGGCGCGGGGTTGGCGGTCCGGCCGGAGTGGTTGCAGAACGCCGCCCACAGCCCGCCCGCGTACGAGACGTCGTTCCAGTCCTGTGTGGACACCGGAAGCGACTCCGAAACGCGGTCGTACCAGGGTTCCAGGGTGTCACGCGTCAGCGCCGAAGGCCACATGCGACGGCCGATGCTGCCGTGTCGTTCGAACACGAACTTCGGCGCGCGGGGCATGGCGGCGAAGTACACCACGCTGCCGCCGCCGACACAGTTCCCGCCGAGCACGCTCATCCCGTCGCCGACGACGAAATCGAAGGCCCGGGTGTAGGACGAGCCGAGCAGATAGTCGTGCTCGAACTCCTTCGTCTCCAGCCACGGCCCGCGTTCCAGCACGGTGACCTTCGCCCCGCCCGCGGCCAGGTGGTAGGCGGGGATGGAGCCACCGAACCCGCTGCCGACGATGACGACGTCGGTCTTGTCGTAGGCGGTCATGCGGGACTCCCGGAAGGCGTGGTGTCGGGGTGGACTCGGGCCAGCTCGCGGCGGTAGGAGAACTTCGGGAACCGCCACAGACCGTCTTCGTCCGGCGCGGTGTACCCCATCGCCAGCAGGCCGGGATGGCCCTCGGCGATGGCTTCGGCGGTGTGCTTGTGCGCCGCGCTGTCGAAGGACATGTTGCAGAACAAGGCGAGGCTGACCCAGCCGTCCTTCTCCGGATGTCCCGGCGCGGTCAGCGACCGCACGAGCGCCGTCCTGTCCGCGAAGGACAGCGCGACGAACGCCGGCAGCGATTCGTCCAGCGTGACGTCGTGTTCCTTCGCGTAGACCTTCGCGTGGTCGTTGAGGGACTGCGCCAGATAAGGCAGCCCGACGGTCACCCCGGTCGCCTCGGTGTGCAGCAGTTCGAGCGCGCCCGCCGCGACCGCGCCCGGCCCCGGCGAAGCGCCGGCGATGGCGTGGTCGCCGGGGAAACGCTTCTCCCCCGGCACGATCGTGTCCGCGTAGGCCTCCAAAGTGGACACCTCGACCTGTTCGTCCGAATCCACGGAACCTACCTCCTGTTCCTGGTGTGCACGGTCATCGGCAGCCCGCCGCGCACCCGGAGCGACAGCATCGCCTCGGGAACCACGTCGTAGCCCGGGAGCTTTCTGAGTTCGAGGTCGCGCAGGACCATCGTCAGCACGAAGACGGCCTCCATCACGCCGAGGCTGTTGCCGATGCAGAACCTCGGCCCGGCGCCGAACGGGATGTAGGCGTAGCGCGGCCGCCCGCTCGGCCGGTCCGGGTCGAACCGGTCCGGATCGAACTTCTCCGGCTCCGGCCAGAAATCCGGATGCCGGTGCAGGGTGAAGGGCACGACGACGACGTCGGATCCGGCGGGGATGTGGTAACCGCCGATCTCGTCGTCGGCCTGCGCCACCCGCGGCAGCAGCCACACCGGCGGGTACAGGCGCATGACCTCTTCGACGACCCTCGCCGTGTACGGCAACCGGTGCAGATCCTCGTGCGTCGGCAGTTGGTCGCCCAGTACCGCGTCGGCCTCGGCACGCAGTTTCGCCGCGATCTCCGGATGCTCGTCGAGCAGATGGAACGCCCAGCCCAGCGTGCTCGCCGTCGTCTCGTGCCCGGCCAGCAGCAGCGTGATCAGCTCGTCGCGCATCTGCTCGCGGGTCCCGCCGGTGGCGATGAGGCGCGAAAGCACGTCCTCGCCGTTCTCGACCGGGTTGGCCAGCCGCTGCTCGACGAGTTCGTCGGCGATGCGGCGGAGGTCGTCCCGCGACTCCCGGAACCGCAGCTGTTTCTTCAGCGGCGCCCATTGCGGGACCATGCTCAGCGTCACCGCTTCGAACATCGCCTGGTCCTGCACGGCCTCGAACGAGTGTCCCAGCGAGGTGAACCCGCCCAGATCCGCGTCGAGCAGCGTCTTGCCGAGCACGCCGAGGGTCAGCCCGGTCATCTCGTGCAGGATCTCCACCGGTCCCTCGGTGTCCCGCAAGCGTTTCACGAGTCCTTCGACCTCGTTCGCGACGACCGAGGCCTGCCGCGCGATCCGCTTGGGCTGGAACACCGGCTGGATGGTCCGGCGCTGCTTCTTCCAGACGTCGCCGTCACTGGTGAGCAGCCCGTCGCCGAGTGCCCGTCTCGCCTCCTGGAGGCCGATTCCCTTGTGATAGTTGGCCGCGTTGTCCGCGAGTACGTGTTTCGCCAGTTCGGGGTGGTTCACCAGGTACATCGCCTTGGGACCGATCGCGATCCGGACGACGTCCCCGTGTGCCTGGGCCGACTCCGACATGAGCGCCAGCCGGTCGGTGAAGAGCTTCTTCAGCAGACCGAAGGTCGCCCGGCGCGGCGGGCCGGGCGGCGCGAGACGCGCCGCCCGGCTGCTTTCCGCACCGGGGGTCATGCCGCCACGGCCCCGGTTTCCGGCTTCTCGGCCGGCTTAGGCAAGGCCGTGATCTCGGCCGACTTCGCCTGCTCGGCCTCCCACTTTTCGGTGGCCTTCTTGGAGAAGTGCAGGCCCCACAGGAACATCCCGCGGATGAGGCAGACCAGCGCGGTGGCGAGGAACAGGCCGTAGGCCACGTGCACGACCATGAAGAACCCGTACGCCAGCGCCACTCCCGAACCGAACAGGATCTGCGACGCGGGCTTGGACGGGGTCGTCCCCGGGTCGGTGACCATGTAGTTCGTGTAGAGCACGAACGCCACACCGGTCATCATCCCGAGCGCGCCGGGGATCGCGGTGTCGAACATCCACCCGCGGATGATCGCCTGCAGCGCGAAGGTGATCAGCCAGGCGCCGATCAGCCACATGCGCTGGGTCAGCAGCGCGTTGAGCACGGTGCCCGAGACGATGATGATGCCGACGATCAGCCAGCCGACCCACGAGTCGACCTGCTCGGTGAAGTGGTACGGCGGCGCGATGCTCGCCCAGGGGAACACCAGCAGGATGATCGTGATGCCGAAGTTCGACGGGTTCATGTAGTGACGGAGCCTGCCGCGCACCGGGGCCTGCAGGACCCACTTGGCGCCGACGGCGACCACGACACCGAACATCATGACCAGCACCTGGTCGTTGACGTAGGTGAGCATGTTCAGCGCGAGACCGGTGATATGCGCGGGGAAGAGGAATTCCACCAGTCCCTTGAACCCGTTGCCCCGGAAGCGGACGCCGCGCCCCTGTGCGCGGGCCCCGATGATCTCCAGCAGGATTTCCGTGGCGTACGCCGTGGCCAGCGCGATGAACGGATAGGTGTAGGGCTGCTCGAAACCGAGCACGGTGTAGCCGATGATGTTGAAGATGGTGATCGAGATCGCGAACCGGCGCAGGGCCGTGATCGTCTTGTTGCTCTTCGGTGCGGTGAGTGTCTGCTCAGCCATGACGGTCATTTCTCCTTAGCCTGAGCGCCGAGCTGGAACGTGTGGTCGCCCGGGGTCAGCCGGACTTCCTGCGTGCGGATCTGCCCGGTCAGGTCGCGCCACTGCAGGTGGACCTTCACCGGCCCGGTGACCTTGCCCAGCCCGATCTGGATCTCGTGGCTGCGCTTGCCGGAGTGGCCGCTGCCGCCGTCGACGCGGTCCATGTACTTCTTGCCGTCGGGGGTGACGACGGTGACCTGCGCGCCGATCGCCGCGGTACCCGCCGCCTTGAGCGGGCCGTCCGCCGACGCCTTGTCGTGCACCAGCTTCAGGTTCAGGTAGGACCCGGTGCCGGGGCTGACGTTGCGGTAGAAGATCGGCTGCTCCCACTGGCGGGCCACGGCGAAGTCGAGCTTGCCGTCGCCGTCGGCGTCACCGGTGGCGATACCGCGGGTGGGCACCGGGACCGCGAGACCGAGGCGCGGGGCCAGGTCGGTGTAGCGGCCGTCGGAGCTCTTGGCCCAGAAGTGCAGCGTGTGGTCGCCACCGACGTCATCACCGGCGACCATGTTCGGCCAGAAGTACGGGTGCTTCAGCAGTTCGTCGTTCGACGTCGCCAGTTCCTGCAGCTGCGGCCAGCGGTTGACGTCGCCCTTGACGAACCCGGTCGCCTGGGTGATCACCGATTCGCCGCTGTTGTTGTAGTCGGCGATCTTGACGTCCCAGCCCCAGCCGGACCAGGCGGTGCCGGCCTGCGCGCTGCGGTCCACCCACGGCGCCTCGCCGCCCTGCAGACGGCCGCGCAGATCCGCGGTGTCCTTGGCGGTGTTCATGAACTGGAAGTGGCTTTCCTCGATACCCCACGACGTCGTGATGTTGCTGACGTACAGGTCGTAGAGACCGTCGTGGTCGAGGTCCGCGAAGTCGACGCCCATGCCCTTGAAGGAGTCGTTGCCGATCACCTTGGACTTCGGCTCGTTGGGCCCGCGAATGCCCTTCACCTCGGCGAATTCGACGTGGCCGGGGCGGGACTTGTTGTACAGCAGGCGGTCGTGGCCGAAGTCGTTGCCGATGTAGAGCTCGGGCAGGTTGTCGCCGTCGACGTCGGTGGCGCTGGCCGCCAGCGACCAGCCGCCCTGGGAGTCGGCCGGGATGGCCTTGTCGTCGAGGGCGAACGTCGCGCTCGGCTTCGCGCCCTGCGTGGCGCCGGTGAACCGCAGGATGTACTTGCCGCCGGCGTTGTCGGCGTGCGACATCGACTTGTTCATCTCGACCCCGCCGGAGACGCGGTCGTCCAGCACCGCGCTGTCGGGGAAGTAGTTGCCGATGAAGATGTCCTGGTGGCCGTCGCCGTCGAAGTCACCCACGGAGGCGGCGTTGGTGTTCCACAATGGACCGGAGTACTCGCCGTTCTTGGAGTTGTTGCCCGGCACCAGTTCCACCGGCTCGTAGGCCTTCGGCTCCAGCTTCGTGGCGCCCGGCTTCGAGAGGAACAGGATCGGCGTACGGCCCCAGTAGTAGGCCAGCAGGTCGACCCGGCCGTCCTCGTTGTAGTCCGCGGGAACGCAGCCCATGGGCGCGATGTACTTGCCCATCGGCAGCGGTGCCGCGTCGAGCGCGAACGGCGCGTAGCGGTCTCCGCCCTTGCCCGGCGTCGGGGTGATGACGACCTGGTCGCTGCGCGGATCCACGAAGCACAGGTCGTTCGCGAGCTTGTCGCCGTCGAGGTCGTTCACCGCGATCGCGGCGCCGACCGAGGAGATCCAGGCACGGATGTGCTCGTATTCCTTGTTCACCGTCCGGATCGACTGGCTCTTCGCCGCTTCCGGCAAGGCGATCGTCAGCGGCTCGAACGCGTACTTCGAAGCCATGGTGTCGGCCTCGGCGGTCGAGACGGTGGGCAGCTGCGCCACCACGAACAGTCCCGCCATCAGCACCAGCGCCACGATGCCCGCAAGCTGCTTGCGGAGCCAGCCCAAGGTCGCGGTCATTTCCCTGCACCTCCAGAAAGAATCGCTTCGGCGATGCGCTGTCGCCAGGTTTCGAATGCCGGGAGTTCGCCGTCGACCACGGTCGCCGGGCGCACCTCCTGGGTGATGGCCGCGGCCCGCTCGGCCGGCAGCCCGCAGATCGCCCGCGTGGCGACCTCGGTCTCGGGGATCAGCAGCCCGGCGCGGACGCGGGCTTCGGCGGCGAAAGCACTGCCCTGGGCGAGGTTCCCGCGGTGCTCACCGGCGAACTCGGCCAGCTTCAGCAGTTCGTCACCGGTGACACCGCACGCGTAGGTCGAGGCGAGCCCGATGCCGGCGTACAGGTCTCCGTGCCGCCGTTCCGGGAACCGAGCGACCGTGTCGGCGACCAGATCGACGTCGGTACCGCAGATGAACCACAGCGCCCGCCCGATGCCCTGGTCGATCGCCCGCAGCGCGTAGCCGTCGTTTCCGGGCGGCCAGGAGAAGTCCGGGTCCTGGAACTGCCCGTCGACGTATTTCGCCGTCTTGAAATAGGCCTGGTGGAAGCCGTAGCCGTCGAGCACCAGCCAGCGCAGCAACGGGTCGAAGTCCTCGGCGGACGGCCAGCGGAAGCGCGGCAGGCGCGCCATCGCCCAGCCGACACCGACGTAGATGATGTAGTCGTGCTTCTCGCCGGGGCCGTCGAGGAACCGCTCGATGTGACGGCGGCCGCCGCCCGGCAGCCCGTCCAGCATTCCGTAACCCATTCCCGCGCCTTCGTAGGCGAAACCGCGGTATTTCACCGGAATCTGTTCGAGCCATTCTTCCGCCTGATCGACGGACCGTGCTTCGACCGCGTGCGCGTAGCCGAGCAGGAACTTCTCACCGACGGTCTCCAGCAATTCTTGAGCGGCCGGGCTCTTCTTGTGGAAACCGCGCTTGTCCAGTGACGTCTCGGAGACGTCCGGCGTGATCATGCGACGTCTGATCGTGCGCCAACCATTGCCCAACGCACTCTCCCCCTAACGGGTGGATTCGAATTCCGGATTGTTTAAAGGCTCACATGCGTGCCGATCACGCGACCACTCCACGGTTGCGCCCGCGGTTCTCCCGGTTTGCGAAATCGGGAGACCGCGGGAACAACCTCGCCTCAGGCCACCGCGCGGAGGTACTCGGGAGCGGGCATGGTCATCCGGTTCCCGGCGGAGCTCGGACCGCCGGCGAGGGTGATCGCCATCGGCGCGTCCGTGGGCCGCGGGGCACGCATCGGCATCCTCAGGTGGACCCTGCCGTACCGGGTGATGTCGACGCGGCCGGGCAGCGTGCCCACGGAGAACGAGGAGGCCGCGGTCCCGGCGGCGTGCTCGGCCACCCCGATGACGGTCCAGCGTCCCTCGGGGACGTTCTGGATCTCGATGTCCGCGGAGAGGACGTTCGCCCTGCCACCGAAGGCGACGGGCCCGCACTGCGGGATCGACTCGGCGAACAGTCCGATGAGGACGGTCGCCGGGCCCGCCCCGCGCGGGGTCTCGACCCGCACGCTGATCGTGCCGGTGCCGCTGCGCATCGTGGCGCTGCCCATTCCGGCGCTGTGCAACGCTTCCAGGGTCGGGAGGCGCTGGAAATGCGGGGCCAGCGCGACGAGCAGCTCACCGACCTCGGGGTCGCGGTACTGGGTCGGGGTCATCCCGACCGCACGGGTGAAGCGGCTGGTGAACGTGCCGACGCTGCTGTAGCCGACGCTGCACACGATGTCCGACACCGTCAGCGATGTCGTCAGCAGCAGTCGTTTCGCTTCGAAGAGCCGGATCGCGGTGAGGTACCGGCCGGGGGTGATCCCGGTCGCCTTGGTGAAGATCCGCGAGAAGTGGAACGGGCTGACGAAGACTTCCGATGCCAGGTCGCCCAGGGTGATCGGGTCGAAGTACCTCGCGTGCATCGATGAGATGGCCTGCAGCACCGCAGGTTGCAGGGGGGACGCCGGCTCGGGGAGCCGACCGGGTTCGGTGACGCCTTTCTCGTTCGCCGCCATGGCGACTGTTCGTAGCTGCATCAGACCAACCTCGGATTCGCTGTCGCTTTTCCTCTGTACGCCAGCAAACGCGGTGTCGATTTCAGTGCACTCGATGAGCGATCGAGACGCAGGCCACTCAGACGGGGAGGTCGAGGACGCACTCGCCGACGCTGACCTCGGCGGGCCAGTCGAGCTTCAGCGCGCGGTCGACGCGGTCGCCGGCGTCCACCGGGACGGCGTGCGCGGCCAGCCCCATGGCGCGGGCGACGAGGTACAGCGTCTGTTGCAGCGCACCGACGTGCGCCAGCGTGGTGGCGTACGCGCCGCCACCGAGGACGGACGCCATCCGCGGCATCCTCGCGGTCACGGTGATCAGCGCCGAGGGCCGCCGATGGTTGCCGCCACCGATCATCGCCATGTCGAGCATCGCGTCGAGGTCGGCCTCGTCGGCGTTCACCAGGGCTAGCCGGTGCTCCAGCGGGTCGTAGTGGTAGATCCCGCGATCCAGCCCCGAGCAACGGTTGACCGAGACGTACAACTCGAGCTCGTACAGGCAGGCGACGCTGAAGTACGGCCGCTGCGAAGCACTATGAGCGGGCCCGTTCGGCAGGTGCGCGGGACCGATCGACCGGATTCTCGCGCCACGGAACAGGAACTCGCCGATCTGCTCGGCGGTCAGCACGCCCTCGGTGAATTCGGGGCAGGTGTGGTCGTTCTCCAGCAACGTCGTCAGCGTCGGATCGGTCACCGCGCGGTCGGCCAGATCCGGCCGGTACAGCTGGTGGACCGGTCCCTCGCCGGTGGCGGCCTTGACCACCGGCGGTTTCCCGAGACCGGGCAGATCCGCCGGGCCGCCGGGCCGCCAGGTGCGGCTGGTGGTGTGGAACGAGAGTTCGTCCGGCGACCACAAGCCCAGTTCGGGATCGTCGTCCTCGGCGAACCGGCCGTCCTCACCCGCCACCTGCACGACGCCCGCGGCGACCAGATAGGACACGATCGCGCCGACCACCGAGGCGTCGATCCCGGTGGTGGACACGATGTCCCCGACGGATTTCGCCGTCGCCAGTGTCGCCGCGACATGCACCGCCCACGGCTGGGAGAGCACGACGCGGTAGCGCGCCGATGGCGACTCCAGCCCCATCCCGTCCGCATCGGACCGCAGGGAACTGAAGCGGGACAACCGGATCGGGCGCGTGGGCGGGATCTCCACCGGCGCGAACACCGGCGCGAGCACGACCGGGATCACCGACAGCAGCGGTCCCCTACCATCGGCGAGCCCGAGCGAGCGCACCACGGAACCGCCGAGTTCCTTGAGTACCTGCCGCAGCGCGTCGGCGCCTTCGGCCGTCCAGCTCAGTTCGCCTTCGAGGTCGGGCTCCCGTTCGAAGGGCTCCCACGAAGACGTCACGTTCGCCAGCGAGACCGGCCCCAACGCCATCCGCCGCAACGATTCCAGCACCAGCGGTTCCGCGCGGTCGAACTCGTACTCGCCCCAGCGGGTGACGACCACCAGCGAGCCGTCCTCACCGATCTCGACAAGGCTGTCGTCGGTGAGCGACCACAAGGGGATCGTTTCGGCCACTCCGCCGGGGGGATCTGTCGTCAACGGTTGCTCCAGAGCGCTCTATAAGAACATGGGGAATGGGTTGAGCCGGTCGTAGGGAGTCGGCTCGGCGAGCCTGCCCAGCCGCACCGGCACGTCGAACAGGCGCCCGGGGGCGAAGCGGCTCCAGAACGGGCGCAGGCCCGGAACGACCACCCGGACCACCGGGAGGTCGATGTCGGGTCTGGTCTGGTCCAGCACGAGCGTCTCCATTCCCAGCGCGGAAAGCTTGCGGACCAAGCACTCCACGTCGTCACGGACATCGGGCCGCCGGACGAACTTGAAGTCCGCGGCGCGTTTCGCCGACCGCCCCGGCGCCGGCAGCAGATACGGCTGGTTCCCGACGGTCGCGTACTTCAGCCACGCCGACGCGTCGGGATCGTCGAGTTCGACGTCGTTCGCGAGCACCGCCGGGATCATCTGGTTGAGCTCGCTGACCGCCCTCCGCAACGCCGTCCTGGGGTCCAGGTGGGCGCCGAAGCCCATCATGACGTTCTCGCGCGGCCCGGCGATACTCCTGGACAGCGCGACCATCACCGGCACACCGAGGTCCGCGGTCAGGTCGAGCACCCACAGCTCCCGGCCCGCCCGCGCGTACTGGCCGACCATCTCCTCGGCCCACGGGTCGTCGAACGACGCGATGTCGACCCCGGGCACGGGAAGCCGGTTGTACCACCACATCGCGACGGCGTCGCGTTCCACGAGTTCGAGCAGGCCCTGCAGGATCGCGTCCTCGACGCTGCTCCCGGCCGCGCAGCCGTTGGAGTCCGCGCGCATCCCGGTGAGCCCGCACTCCGGCGGCACCCCGTAGTAGAGGTACGCCGTCGGCATCAGCTTGCGCCGCTGCTGCGAGAGCGACCACAGCGGTGTCCAGTCGACGGCCGCCTCGGTGTCGAACCGGTCGGGGACGTGCTGGAAGTTCGCGTGCCTGGCGTTCCAGTCGACGCGCGTTTCGTACTGGCGCTCGTCGAAGAGCATGCACGTGTTCGGGTGGACGGCGTCGTCGCCGAGCGCGCGGAAGGTGTCGCGGATCCGCAGTTCGTCGCCCTGGTAGTTCGCCGAGAACCGTTCGATCGCCTCGCACAGCGCGCCGACCTCGGCGTCGATCGGGCTCGCTCCCTTGCCGCCGTTGTCCCCGCGCAGCCCCGCCTGCAATCCCGCCTCGCCGCGCACACGGCGGGCGACGTTCAGCCCGGAGCGGTACGCGTTCACGAACGCGGGCGCCCTCGGGTCGCGGGCGATCTCCTTGACGATGCCGGTGACCGGGCTGACCAGATGGCCGTAGCGGTCGAGCACCTCGACCGGGGTGAGCGTCCGGTGCCCGCCACCGCCCGACGTCGCCTTCTTCGCCTCCCGCAGCACGACCGGTTCGGCCGTCCGCGCCGCGACGATGCCTTCGTCGCCGCATTCGGGGCATTGCGGGCGGCGCCGCAGTTCGTGCAGCCGCCCCTGCAGGTCGAGGGTGTCGAGGATCCACACGGCCTGCTGCCCCGGATAGCGGTGCCCCGCCAGCCATTTGGACGCTTCGAGCGAGATCAGGTGCGACGCGGCCGCGGTCAGCGGCGGCACCGCGGGCATCGGGAACGACGCGGGACCGTCGTGCCCCAGCACCTCCTGCACACAGGCCTCGGCGTGCCGGTGCCCCCACAACCGGTTCGTCAGGCAGTGCCAGCAGCCGGACCGGCCGGGCTGCATGATCGGGCCGATCCACACCTGGGACCCCGAAGGCCGCGCCAGCAGCCAGGGCCGCCCGGTGCGCCGGTGCTCGGCGTCGATCCCGGCGAGCCTCGGGTCGAGGTAGTCGTCGCACAGCACGATGGCCAGCTCGGAAGCCGTATCGACCACTTCGATCCCGCTCGCGGCCAGCGCGTTCGCCACCTGCGAGGTGTCGACGCCGCGGCCGATCGCGGTCAGGCTCGCCGTCGCCGGCTTCTGACGGCAGGCCACCGCGGACGCGTCGAGCCCGCACGCGTCCCAGTACGCAAGCGCGCGCTCGTCCCCGCTGAACTCGTCCGGAACGCGGACGGTGACCAGTCCGGCCTCGACCAGCCGGGCCACCACGCCGGTGACCTGTTCGGCGTTCATCCCCTCCGGGCAGGCGGACAGGAGCCCGTCGAGGTCACGGGTGCCGTCGAGCAGGGCCGCCACCGACGCGACCTGCGCGCCGCGGATGGCGATGACCCCCTGTTCGGAGAACAGGTAGGCACCGTTGCCCTCGCTGATCTCCGCACGCAGATGCCGCTTGAATCCCAGTCCGCCGATCGAGGTGGGCGTGGTCGATGCCTCGCGCATGATGACCCCCAGTAGGTCGGTTCGATTCTCGAATCCTGCTGTGTGGGGCCGGTGAGCGGCCAGTGTGCGATTCACGCGTCGGATGTGAAAAACCCATGTTCTTCCGGGAGACACGCATGCGGGCCCTGGTGGACGGCTCACTGGCCCGGCGACCGGCCGCTCTGTCACTGTCGAAGCACTGGGATTCAGGTCACGACGCGTATCGAGCTGGAGGGCGCTTGCGATGTACACCGGATCACGAGTAGCGGACAAGCACCACGGCTCGGCACCCAACCCGATTCCGGCCGCGTCCGCAAGCCCCGTCCGTTTCAGCCTGCTCGGCCCGCTCGAACTCGTGCGGGACGGGATCGACTACGCGCCGACGACGCCGAAGCTGCTGCAGGTGCTCGCCATGCTGGTCATGAGCCCGGGGAAGATCGTGCACATCGACACGATCGTGCAGGAACTGTGGGCCAACGACCCGCCGCGCAGCGTCCGCACCACCATGCACACCTACGTCTACCAGCTGCGCAAGTGCATCGACGAGAACGAGCTGGCCCCGTACGGCGAGACGATGCTGGCGACGAAACCGCCGGGCTACGTGTTCCGCATCGCGCCGGAGCAGGTGGACGTCTTCGAGTTCCAGGAGTTGCAGCACAAGGGCCGGGAGCTGCACCTGCGCGGCGAGCACGCCGAGGCGGCGAAGGCCTTCCGGTCCGCGCTCGACCTGTGGTCCGGCCCGCCGCTCGCGAACGTCCACTGTGGACCGGTGCTGTCGGCGTACGCGGTCGACCTCGTCGAGCAGCGGCGCAGCACGCTGCACCTGCGGATCGAGGCGGACATCGCGGCCGGGATGCGGCACGAGCTGATCGGCGAACTGCGTTCCCTGGTCACCGCGAACCCGCTCGACGAGGCCCTGCACGGGCAGCTGATCCGCGTGCTCGGCCGCAGCGGGCGCCGCTCCGACGCGCTCGCCACGTACCGTCAGGTACGGGCGAGACTCAACAACGAACTGGGCGTGGAACCCTGTGACGAACTGCAGGTCCTGCACCACGACCTGCTTTCCGAAGGTGAACCCGCGTGAACCCCGCCACGGAAACGAAAGTGAGGATCGACGGATGAGCAGTCGTACCTATGGACAGTTCTGCGGGCTGGCCCGCGCGCTGGAGATCATCGGCGAACGCTGGTCGCTGCTGATCGTCCGCGACCTCGTCCTCGGCCCGAAGCGGTTCACCGAACTGCAGGCGGGTCTGCCCAAGATCCCGGCGAGCACGCTGTCCGCGCGGCTCAACGAACTCGAGCAGTCCGGTGTGCTCCGCCGCCGCCTGCTCCCCCAGCTCGACGCCGCGGTGGTCTACGAGCTCACCGAATACGGCAGCGAACTCGACCAGATCGTGCTGGACCTCGGGCTCTGGGGTGCGCGATCGCTCGGGCAGCCCGCCGCCGAGGACGTCTTCACCCTGGATTCGGCGATCCTTTCGCTGTACACGACCTTCCGGAGTGAAAAGGCCAAGGGCGTCCAGGTGACCTACGAGCTGCGCTACCCGGGCGAGATGGTCCTGCACGCGATCGTCGAGGACGGCGCCCTCAAGGTCGCGGAGGGCGCGCACCCCGGCGCCGACGCGGTCATCGAACCGCTGGGCCCGTTCATCAAGGACCTGCTGAGCGGGGATCTCGCCGCCGCCGACGCGACGCGGACCGGGAAGATCCGCATCGAGGGCGACTTCGAATATCTGGAGCTGTTCACGGAATTGTTCCACATTCCCGCCGCTCCGAAAATATCCGACGGAATCGTCGTCCGCTGATCCATCCGGCGTAACACCGCTGGTCGGATCAGCAATCCGGAGTAACGGAAATCCTCGGAACGCGGGATATCGTCGACATCCGTCACCGGTCGGTCTTTCGCCCTAGGAGCCCTTTCATGGCCGCACTCGATTCGCCTCGTCCGGGTCTGCTCGCCTCGCTCAACGGGAAATACCACCGCGCGGCGCTCCTCACCTTCGCGGTGGTCGTCGTGGCCCACTGGGCGGAGCACCTCGTGCAGGCCTTCCAGATCTACGCGCTCGGCTGGAAGACCCCGGACGCCCGCGGCGTGCTCGGGATCCCGTTCCCCAAGCTGATCAGCTCCGAATGGCTGCACTACGGCTACGCCATCGTCATGCTGATCTTCCTGTTCGCCCTGCGCAAGGGTTTCGCCGGCCGCTCGCGGCAGTGGTGGAACCTGGCGCTCGGGCTGCAGTTCTGGCACCACATCGAGCATCTGCTCCTGCTGATCCAGGCGCAGACCGGCTGGCGGCTCGGCGGCGGCACCGCGCCGAGCAGCATCATCCAGCTGTTCATCCCGCGCGTGGAACTGCACCTGTTCTACAACACGATCGTCACCATCCCGATGATCATCGCGATGCTCGTGCACCGGAAGGCCTCCGCAGCCGAGCGGGAGCTGACCGGCTGCACGTGCTCGCCCGTCAGCCGGCGTGAGCTGGCGACCGCGGCATCGTGACCGGGAGACTCTGCGCACTCCTGGCCCTCGTGGCGGCGTGGTTCGGGGTCGCGGTGCTCACCGCGGCCCCGGCCTCGGCCCACGTCGAACTCCTCTCCTCGAACCCCGCCGACGGCGCCCGGCTCACCTCGGCGCCGTCACGGGTCTCGATCACCCTGTCGGAGAACATCGGCATCCAGCCGAACTCGATCAAGGTCGTCGATCAACAGGGCACCGACGTGGTGTCCGGTCCGGTGTTCCAACCCGGTGAAGTCGCCGAAGAGGTCGCCGTCGCACTCGAACCGGACCTTCCCGACGGCAGCTATCTCGTCGAGTACGCCTTCGTCTCGACCGACTCGCATCCGGTACGCGGCACGATCGCGTTCGTGATCGGCACCGGCCCCCTGATCACGTCGGCGGGCGCGGTGTCCGCCTCCACCGGCACCGACCCGGTGACCGACGCGCTGTTCACCACGTTCCGCTGGGGATCCTTCGGCGGGGTAGCGCTGCTCGGCGGGCTGGTGTTCCTGCTGGTCTGCCGTCCGGGCGGCCGGACGGACCCGGCGGCACGGAAGCTGATCACCGCCGGCCTGTGGCTCTCCGGTGTCACGGCCGTAGCCGGGTTCCTGCTGCAAGGCCCGTACGTCTCGGGGCGCGGGGTGGGCGCGGTCTTCGACGGCGCGCTGATCGAGGCGACCCTGCGGGTGGCCTACGGGAAACTCCTGCTCCTGCGCCTGGCCGCGATCGTCGCGCTCGCCGTGATCGTGCGACGGCTGCTGGCGGGCGACCTGCCGGAGCGGCTGCGGTCGCGCTACGAGAACCTCGGCATCGCGGCCGGGTTCATCGTGATGCTGAGCTTCTCCGCGACCGGGCACGCGGTGGCCGACAAGATCATGTTCCTCTCGGTCAGCGCGGACCTCGCGCATTTCGGCGCGATGGCCGTCTGGGTGGGCGGGCTGATCCAGCTGGCCGTGCTCCTGCGCGGCCGGTATTCGGCGTCGGAGGCCGAGCCCGCGCTGGCGCGGTTCCACCCGATCGCCACCCGGTCGATCGTGATCATGGTGGTCAGCGGCGCCTACCTGGGCTTCCGGCTCGTCCCCTCGGTGGAGGCGCTCTGGACGTCGGCGTACGGCATCGTCTTCGTGCTGAAGCTCACCGGGTTCGCCGCGTTGCTGCTGGTGGCGAACCTGAGCCGCACCGCCGTCCGGCGCGGGATCTCCGGCCGCGGCGGCACCGGAGTGGTGACCGCCGACCTGCGGAAACTGCGGGTCAGCGTCGGGGTCGAGGTGCTGATCGTGGCCGTGGTGCTCGCGCTGGCCGCGGCCCTGTCCTCGATGTCCCCGGCCGGCTGATCACCGTTCGATCTCCGCTTCCGGCGGGGTGAACGGTCCCCAGGTGAAGGCCCGGAGCCACGGCCCGGGATCGCCCAGCCAGTCCATGGCGGTGATCTGGGCCGGGCTCCGGCGCCCGGCGAGCGTCCGGTACAGGTCCGCGGGCGCGCCCGAGAGCACCGCGGCGACCGGTTCGGTGCCGGCGATCCAGGTCGCGCCCTCGGTCTCGATCCGCAGCCCCGGCAGCCCGTGCCTGCCCAGCGAGGCGCCGAGCCCGCTGACGAGCACCTCGAATCCCCGAAGCCAGGCCGCGTGCGCTTCGGGCGGCGGAGCGCCGAGCGCGTACCGGATGTCGAGCTCGTGGGTGAAGGCGTCCATCACCATGATGTCGCCGCGGCTCTTCCCGTCGCCGTCGGCGGCGAGGAGGGTGTCGGCCTCGGGACCGCGTTCGAGCCAGAGTTTCAGCAATTCGACGGCCGAGGCCGACTCCGGAATCGGGCAGGCCTCGCCACCGAACCGGGTGATCACCCGATCGCAGATCTCGGTCAGATGCGCGATCAGCTCGCGCACGGTCCACTGTGGACAGGCGGGGACGGCCCGCTCGCCCGCCCCCGCGTGATCGGTGACCAAGATCGCGATGTTCTCCCTGACCTGCCGATATCCTTCGGCCGCTGTCGCCGTATTCCAGCCAGGGACCCGAATTCGGCTGCTCGTCACGCGGCCACCTCCCGTGGGGTATGCGATGGTCGTCCATTCTCCCATCGCCGGGGAGCTTCACCCTTCTTCCCGCTTGCGGCGGACCGTTCACCGCAAAGACCACCCACCCGTGGCGCGTGTCGTCGCGCCTTCAGGCACACTGGTCGTTGAAAGCCCCGTGTGGCAAAGAAAAGCGCCCAACGGTGACACATCGACCACTGTGGAGGTGACCAATGGAGATGCCCGGCTTCGATCTGGCGTGGCGCGGTTTCAATCGCGCGCAGGTCCGGGAATTCGTCCGCGAGGTGGAAGCCGAACTACGACGAGTGGAAGCCGAACGCGACGAGGCGATCCGCCGTGGGCAAGCTCTCGCCGGCGAGCTCGCCGCCACACAAGAGGAAAATCGCGAACTGAAGGCCAGTGTCGACCGGATCAGCCGCGTGCCGATCGCACCGGACGCGTTGCAGGAGCGCTCGCGCCGGATGCTCGAACTCACCCGCGAGGAAGCCGACGACATCGCCGCGCGAGCCGCCGAAGAAGCCGCGAAGGCCGAAGAAGAACGGAAGCGGGTCGCCGAAGACTTCGAGCGCGCCATGACGCTGCGCCGCGCGGAGGCGATGCGCGCGCTCGCCGCGCGGGACGAAGCCGCGCAGGCGAAGGCGCGGAAATTGCTCGACGACGCCGCCGAAGAGGGCGAGCGCCTGGTCGCCGAAGCGCGGCAGAAGGCCGATGTGGCCCTCCGCCTGCGCGACGACGTGCTGAAACAGCTGGTCGGCTGCCGCGAACTGCTCACCGAAGCCGGTCTGGTGCTGGCCGTGCCGGACTCACCGAAACCGGAAGTGCCCGTTCAGCGCCGGAGCAGGCCCGAAGCCCGCACCGGCACCGAAGCGGCCGCCACCTAGGCGTTGTCCCCGGACGAGAAGACCACCGGCCGGATCTCCATCGCGTTGACATGCGCGTCCGGGACCTGGCCCGCGATCTCGATCGCCCGCTCCTTGCTGTCGCATTCGACCAGGTAGAAGCCGGCCAGGTACTCCTTCGACTCCGCGAACGGGCCGTCGGTGACCACCGGGACGCCGTCACGCACCCGGACCACCGTGCTGTCCTTCGGCTCCGCCAGCGCCTGCGTCCCGAGCAGCTCGCCGCTCTCGGTGAGCTTCTTCATGAAAGGGTCGATGCGGGCGACCACCTCGTTGCGCTCCTCTTCGGGGAGGGCATCCCAGGCGGTGGGGTTCATCGTGATCATGATCATGTACTTCATCGGTGTTCCTCCTGGTCGTGCGGCCGGCGCCCGGCCGCTCACGCAGGAGTCGGAGCGGCAGGCCCGTCCTCGACATCCTGACACCCGCGATTTCGGCTCCGTCCGGCACATACGTGGGGAGGGTATAGTGGGACGACGACAGGGAACGACGAGAGAACGGGTGCGGGAATGACGGGCTACGGCACCGAGCGGGAGGCCTATCTCAAGCGCCTGCGCCGGATCGAAGGCCAGATCCGCGGTTTGCAGCGGATGGTGGAAGAGGACAAGTACTGCATCGACATCCTGACCCAGGTGTCCGCCGCCACGAAGGCGCTGCAGTCGTTCTCCCTCGAACTGCTGGACGAGCATCTCGCCACCTGCGTGGTCCACGCCGCCGCCGCGGGCGGTGAAGAGGCCGACCTCAAGGTCCGGGAGGCGTCCGACGCCATCGCCCGGCTGGTCCGGTCCTGAACCGTCGCAACCGCAGGCTGTTGGTGACGACGAACACCGAGGAGAACGCCATCGCGGCCCCGGCGATCATGGGGTTGAGCAGGCCGAGCGCGGCCAGTGGCAGCGCGGCGACGTTGTAGGCGAACGCCCAGAACAGGTTGCCCTTGATCGTGGCGAGCGTGCGGCGGGCGAGCCGGATGGCGTCCACGGCCGCGCGCAGGTCGCCGCGCACCAGGGTGAGGTCGCCCGCTTCGATCGCGGCGTCGGTCCCGGTCCCCATCGAGAGACCGAGGTCGGCCTGCGCGAGCGCGGCCGCGTCGTTGACGCCGTCGCCGACCATGGCGACCACCCGGCCTTCGGCTTGCAGCCGCTTGACGACGTCGACCTTGCCGGCCGGCAGCACCTCCGCGACGACCTCGTCGATCCCCACTTCGGCGGCGACGGCCGCCGCGGAACCGGCGTTGTCCCCGGTCAGCAGGACCGGCCGGAGCCCGAGCGCCTTCAACCCGGCCACGGCCTCGGCCGAAGTCGGCTTGACCGTGTCGGCGACGACCACCACCCCGCGTGTCTCGCCGTCCCAGGCGACGACCACCGCGGTCGCGCCGCGTTCCTCGGCGACCTTCTTGACCTGGGCGAACTCGTCGCCGACGGCGATGCCGTGCTGGTCGAGGAGTGCGGACCGCCCGGCCAGGACGGTCTTGCCCTCGACCTCGCCGACGACACCCAGGCCCTCGACGTTGCGGAACCCACCGGCCGTCGGCAGCTCACCCAGCCGCTCCTCGGCGGCCGCGACGCTCGCGCGGGCGATCGGATGCTCGGAATGGTGCTCGACCGCCGCGGCCAGGCGCAGGACCTCGGTCTCGTCCTCGCCGAACAGGTCCGTGAGACTCATCTTCCCCGCGGTCACCGTCCCGGTCTTGTCCAGCACGACGGTGTCGACCGCGCGAGTGGACTCGAGCACCTCCGGACCCTTGATGAGGATGCCCAGCTGCGCGCCGCGACCGGTGCCGACCAGCAGCGCCGTCGGCGTGGCCAGCCCGAGCGCACAGGGGCAGGCGATGATCAGGACCGCGACGGCGGCGGTGAAGGCGGCGTCGGCTCCGCTGCCCGCGCCGAGCCAGAAGCCGAGCGTACCGACCGCGAGGGCGATCACCACCGGGACGAACACGGCCGACACCCGGTCGGCGAGGCGCTGGACCCGCGCCTTGCCGTTCTGCGCGTCCTCGACCAGCCGCGCCATCTGCGCGAGCTGCGTGTCGGCGCCGATCCGGGTGGCGCGGACGACGAGCCTGCCGCTCGCGTTGACCGTTCCGCCGACGACGGCGTCCCCGGCCACCACCTCGACCGGGACGGCTTCACCCGTCAGCATGCTCAGGTCGACGGCCGAGCCACCATCGGTCACCACCCCGTCGGTGGCGATCTTCTCCCCCGGCCGCACGACGAACTCGTCGCCCGTCCTCAGCTCGCCGATCGGGACACGGCTCTCGATGCCGTCCTTCAGGAGTGCGACGTCCTTCGCGCCGAGTTGGAGCAGGGCCCGCAGCGCGGCGCCGGAGCGGCGCTTGGACCGGGCCTCGAAGTAGCGGCCGGCGAGAAGGAACGTGGTCACCCCGGCGGCGACTTCGAGGTAGACGTTGCCCGCGCCGTGCCCGCGTTCCATGGTCAGCTCGAAGCCGTGGCGCATGCCGGGTGTCCCGGCGGTGCCGAACAGCAACGCGTACAGCGACCAGAGCGTGGCGGCGACGACGCCGAGCGAGATCAGGGTGTCCATGGTGGCGGCGCCATGGCGGAGGTTCGTCCAGGCCGGGCGGTGGAACGGCCATGCGCCCCAGGTGACGACCGGCGCGGCCAAGGCCAGCGAGACCCACTGCCAGTAGGTGAACTGCCAGGCCGGGACCATCGCGAGCACGATCACCGGCACGGCGAGCACGGCGGAAACCACGAGACGGGTTCTCAGGGAGCCGGCCTGCTCCGCGTCTTCGTCGGGTTTGGGCGGCTGGGCCGTGTAGCCGGCGGACTCGACGACGCCGACGAGGTCTTCCACCGACACCGCGGTGGGGAAGTCGACCTGCGCCTTCTCGGTGGCGTAATTGACCGTGGCGGAGACGCCGTCGACCTTGTTCAGTTTGCGTTCGACGCGCGCGGCGCAGGACGCGCAGGTCATCCCGCCGATGGCCAGTTCGACCCGCTGGGATGTCACGGCGTACCTCCCGGGTGGTGCCCGTGGTGCTCGCTGGTCGGCGCCGGCGGGGGCGGGTCCTCGTCCAGCGGCCCGACGGCGGAGCCGATCGCCCAGGCGACGGCGAACACCGCGACCAGGGCCGCGGCGAACGCCGACACCTTGACGGCGGTGCTCACGAGACGAGCTGGTAACCGGCCTCGGTGACGGCCGCGTCGACGGCTTGGACGTCCAGCGGTGCTTCGCTGGTGACGGTGACCTTGCCGCTGGCGACGTCCACGTTCACGGCGCTGACGCCTGCGATGCCGCTGACCTCTTCGGTGACGGAGGAGGCACAGTGCCCGCAGGACATGCCCTTGACGGTGTAGGTGGTTTCGGCCATCGGTTCGAACTCCTCTACAGGACAGGTGGAGCGATCACTTCCTTTATACCCCGTGGGGGTAGGGGTGTGCACAGAGGGTACGGGGACACTGCGGAAATGAGGAAGATCTCCGCCATCGGCATCGGCGCCGGCGACCCGGACCACCTGACCGTCCAGGCGATCCGGCGGCTCAACGAGACCGATGTGTTCTTCGTGCTCGACAAGGGCTCGGAAAAGCAGGACCTGGTGGCTCTGCGCCAGGAGATCCTCGACCGCTTCGTCGAGCAGCCCGGCTACCGCGTCGTGCGGGCACCGGACCCCGAACGCGACCGTACTCCCGACGACTACCGGAAGGCCGTCGCCGACTGGCACCGGCTCCGCACCGACGTCTACGAGAACATGATCGCTTCCCTGGGTCCCGACGAGCGGGGCGCGTTCCTCGTCTGGGGTGACCCGGCGCTCTACGACTCGACCCTGACCCTGCTGGACGCGGTGCTCGACCGGGGCAACGTCGAGTTCGAGTACGACGTCATCCCCGGGGTCAGCAGCGTGGCCGCGCTGACGTCCCGGCACCGGACCACGATGAACCAGATCGGCCGCCCGGTACTCGTCACCACCGGCCGCCGCCTCGAGGCCGGCTGGCCCGCGGACGCCGACGACGTCTTCGTCATGCTGGACGCTGGGTGCACGTTCTCCCAATTCGTGGACACGGGCCTGGAGATCTACTGGGGCGCGTACCTCGGCACCCCCGACGAGCTCCTGCTCTCCGGCCCACTGACCGCGGACCTCGCCGAAGAGATCCGCTCCGTCCGTGCCTCCGCCCGCTCCCGCAAGGGCTGGATCATGGACATCTACCACCTGCGCCGCCCCGCCCCCTCCCGCATTTAGTCCTCTAAATGCGTTCGGCCGCGCCCCTCCCTCGCGTGCCCGCCCCCCGTCACTCGCGTGATCGAGGCCGCAACTCACGTGATTGAAGACGTATCTCGCGTGATTGGAGGGGCGACTCGCGTGATCAGGTGGACGACACGCGTGATTGGACGGACGACACGAGCGGGGCGTCGTGTCGTCCGTCTGATCACGCGAGATACGCCTTCAATCACGCGTGTTACGTGTCTGGTCACGGGTGTGGCGGGTTTCGGGTATGAGAAATAGGGCTCGGGCCCCGGGAGAACTCGTGGTTCTCGACCGGGGCCCGAGCCCTATCTTTTAATGTTAGTCCGGCGGTGTCCTACTCTCCCACAACCCTTCGGTTGCAGTACCATCGGCGCTGTCAGGCTTAGCTTCCGGGTTCGGAATGGGACCGGGCGTTTCCCTGACGCTATAACCACCGAA
>NZ_QHJI01000018.1:0-129812 GCF_003947535.1 Amycolatopsis sp. WAC 04169
TTCGCCGCCACCCCAGCACGAACCTGATCCCAAAACCCCACCCGCACCGACCGCGGCAACCACCGAAACACCCGCACAACCCCGCCCCTTCCCGCAGACGGTGTTGCAAGCACCCCATGACTCCGAGCCCCCTTGAGGGACCCAGAGTCCCTCAAGGAGGCCTTCACGGACTTGCGTGCTCAGAGTCGCGGCTCGGTGCGGCGCCGAGACAACGCAGTCCTCATGCAGTGCGCCCAATGTGGCATCGGAGACGCTCAGCGTCCCTAATGCCACATTGGGCGCCCTCGTCCGCCGAAACTCGATGGAGGCTTTCGCGGACTTGCCCGCCGACCCCTCACAGCCAGTCAGCATCGCTACGCAGAGTGCGGGGTGTGCGGAAATAGGGACACTCAACGTCCCTGTTTCCACACACCCCTCCCGCAACCCGCCGGTCACGCGGTGCCAGCGCCCTTCACCTCCGGCCCGCCGTGGGCTACTCTCTCGCTAGAGCGATCTATCAAATCGCAAGGGGGCGAACATGGAAGCTCTGCAAACCCGCGGTCTCACCGCGCTACGCCTGATCCTGGCCTTCACGCTGCTGACCACCACGTTGCACTACGCGCACAACGTGTTCAGGGCGGCCGACTATCCGCAGGTCGAGGGGATTTCGGTGGGGGCCGCCGCCACCTTGGTCGTCGTCGCGTATGTCCTCTTCACCGCGTTCGGCGCCGCCGGCTACCGCGACTACCTGCGCGGACGCTACTGGCGGGCGCTCGCGTTCCTCATGGTCTACTCGTTGTCCGGCCTCGCGAGCCTCGGCCATTTCCTGATCGCCGTGCCGCAGATCCCGGCCTTCTGGTTCGCCACGATCTACACCGACCTGGCCGCGGCGTTGCTGCTGTGGGCCTTCGTGACCTGGGCGGCGACAAAGCTCAACCGTGTTCCCGCGGCGGTCGGTTCCCCTATGTGACGCGAGGGCACGGTCACGTTTCCTCGACCTGCTCCGTGACCAACTTTCTACATAACATTGACGCTGATCAGTGCAATGTAGACAATCGGAAGGGTGACGCGGACCACATCGGTGACGTTCGAACGTCATCCCAGCGGCTACCGGCACTGGAAACTGACCACCGACGGCGACGTCGCGTGGCTCGAACTCGATGTCGATCCCGACGGCGGCCTCCTACCGGGTTACGAGCTCAAGCTCAACTCGTACGACCTCGGCGTGGACATCGAGCTGTACGACGCCACGCAGCGCCTGCGGTTCGAACATCCCGAGGTCCGCGTGGTCATCGTGACCAGCGCGAAGGACAACGTCTTCTGTGCCGGCGCGAACATCCGCATGCTGGCGGCGTCGTCGCACGAGTGGAAGGTGAACTTCTGCAAATTCACCAATGAGACGCGCAACGCCATGGAGGACGCCGCCGCGCATTCGGGCCAGGTCTACGTCGCGGCGGTCAACGGCACGTGTGCCGGCGGCGGCTACGAGATCGCGCTCGCCTGCGAAAAGATCCTGCTGGTCGACAACAACTCCTCGACCGTCGCGCTGCCGGAGGTGCCGCTCCTCGGCGTCCTCCCCGGCACCGGCGGGCTCACCCGGGTGGTCGACAAACGCGGTGTCCGGCGCGACCTCGCCGACGTCTTCGCCACGCGCCCCGACGGAGTGAAGGGGCGGACCGCCGTCGACTGGCGGCTCGTCGACGAACTCGTGCCGCGGCAAGGGTTCCGGGAAGCCGTGCTGGCCAGGGCGAAGGAGTTCGCGCGGACCAGCGAGCGGCTCGACGGCGAAGGTGTCGAACTGAAGCCGCTCAAGCATCGTTATGTCGACATCGTCCGCGGCGACACCGAAGCGACGATCACCGTCAAGGGCCCCGAAGACGACGACGGCTGGCTGCTCGACGTCACGCGCGAACTGGACGACGCGATCCTCCGTCTGCGCACCAACGAACCCGAACTCGGCACATGGGTGCTCCGCACCGAAGGCGATCCGGCGAAGGTCCTCGAACACGAACGCGCCGTGTTCGACGCGAAAGACTGTCTGAGCAACGAAATCGTCCACTACTTCAAGCGGACGCTGAAGCGGCTGGACGTCACCAGCCGGAGCCTGATCGCCCTCATCGAGCCGGGCAGCTGCTACGCCGGGCTACTGCTGGAACTCGCGCTCGCCGCCGACCGCCAGTACATCTTGGACGGTCCGCCGATCGACGACGAGGACAGTGAAGAACGTGCGGCGATCACGTTGTCCGAAGCCAACTTCGGCCGCTTCCCGATGGGCAACGGCTTGACCCGCCTCGAATCCCGCTTCTTCGGGGACCCGGACCACGTCACCAGGCTCGCGGAGGTGCGCGGCAAAGCGCTGACCCCGGCGGAGGTGAACGAACTCGGCCTGGTCACCGACGCCCCGGACGACCTCGACTGGGAGGACGAGATCCGGATCGCGCTGGAAGGACGGGCCTCGCTCAGCCCCGACGCGTTGACCGGGATGGAGGCCAATCACCGGTTCGTGGGTCCCGAAACAGTGGAAAGCAAGATCTTCGGCAGGCTCGCCGCCTGGCAGAACTGGATCTTCACTCGTCCGAACGCATCCGGTCCCGAGGGTGCGTTGCGTCGCTACGGTACTGGTCAGAAGGCCGTCTTCGACAGGAAGCGGGTTTGAACAGCGTATGCCCACCAAGATCGATTACGACGCCAAGATCCCCAACAACGTCGACCTCTCCGATGATCGCCGCCTGCAGCGGGCGCTGGAGGGCTGGCAGCCGAAGTTCCTGGATTGGTGGGGCGAAATGGGCCCCACCCTGCGGACGCAGGGGGTCTACCTGCGCACCGCGGTGAGTGTCGGACGGGACGGCTGGGCGCATTTCGGCCACGTCAACGTGCCCGACTACCGGTGGGGGATCTTCCTCGCGGAGCCCGACCCCGGCCGCGTCATCGGTTTCGGCGAGCACAAGGGCGAGCCCGCCTGGCAGCAGGTTCCCGGCGAGTACCGCGCCGACCTGCAGCGGCTCATCGTCATCCAGGGCGACACCGAACCCGCGTCGGTCGAGCAGCAGAAATTGCTGGGCCTCACCGCGCCGAGCCTCTACGACCTGCGGAACCTTTTCCAGGTCAATGTCGAAGAAGGCCGTCATCTGTGGGCGATGGTGTACCTGCTGCACGCTTACTTCGGGCGCGAAGGCCGCGACGAGGCGGAAGGATTGCTGCTCCGGAATTCCGGAAGTCCGGACGCCCCGCGGATCCTCGGCGCCTTCAATGAGGAGACCGCGGATTGGCTCGCGTTCTACATGTTCACCTATTTCACCGATCGCGATGGCAAATATCAGCTCGGCACCCTCAAGGAAAGCGGCTTCGACCCGCTTTCCCGCACTTGTGAATTCATGCTCAAGGAAGAGGCGCACCACATGTTCGTCGGCACCACGGGGGTCGACCGGGTGGTCACCCGCAGCGCCGAGCTGATCCGCGAGCACGACACCTTCGACATCGGCGGGCACGGCGGCATCCCGCTGGACGTGATCCAGCGTTACCTCAACTTCCACTACACCGTCTCGCTCGACCTGTTCGGCGGCGAGACGTCGACCAACGCGGCGAACTACTACACCGCCGGGCTGAAAGGCCGCTGGCAGGAGTCTCGCCGCAAGGACGACCACAAGCTCACCGACGCCGCCGGATCGCTGTCCCGGCCGAAAGCCGACGGCACCTGGGAGACCGAGGAACACGCGGCCATCCTGCTGCTGAACCTCGACCTGCGGGAGGAGTACCGCGCCGACTGCCAGACCGGGGTCAACCGCTGGAACAAGATCCTGGACGAGGCGGGCGTCGATTTCCGATTCGTCCTCCCGCACCCTGGATTCAATCGCGAAGTCGGCATAAACTCCGGCCACCATGTGACGCCCGACGGCACCGTTGTCGACGAGCGGACCTGGCTGGCCGGCAAACGCAAGTGGCTGCCCACTCCCGAAGACCTGACCTTCGTCCGATCGCTGATGCACCCGGTGTACGAGCGAGGAAAGATCGCGAGCTGGGTGGCGCCGCCACGCCAGGGCATCAATGGGAAACCGTTCGACTACGAATACGTTTACCTGAGCTGAGCGATTGAGGTGCGCCCGTGACCGCTGCTGCTACCGGGTTCAACGCGGCGAGCTACCTGCTCGACCGGCATCTGGCGGAAGGGTGGGGCGCGAAGGACGCGGTCGTTTCCCCGCGGCGAAGGCTCACGTACGCGGGGCTGGCGGCCGAAACCCGCAGGGTCGCGGCGGGGCTGAAGGCGATCGGCGTCCGCCCGGAGGAGCGGGTCCTGTTCTGCATGGCCGACGACGTCGAACTGCTCACCGGGATCCTCGGCGCGATGCTGGCCGGAGCGGTCGCGGTGCCCGTGTCCACCATGGTCACGGGGCTGGACCTGGGCAAGATGCTGGCCGATTCGCGGGCCAGGGTCCTGTGCGTCTCCGGCGAGTTCGCGTCGCAGGCGACGGTCGCGCTCGGGCTGGCGCCGGAGGTCACCGACGTCGTGCTGGACAGGGCGAAGGCGGCCGATCTGCCGTCCGGGATCCGCACGCACCAGTGGGGCGATCTGTCCACAATGGACGACGTCGGCTTCGAACCGGCGCCGACCTGGGAGGACTCGCCCGCGCTGTGGCTGTACACCTCGGGGACGACGGGCAAGCCGAAGGGTGCGATGCACCGGCACGCGGGCATCCGCGCGGTCTGTGAGACGTACGCGCGAGGCGTGCTGGACATCGGCCCGAACGATCGGTTCCTCTCCGTCCCGAAGCTGTTCTTCGCCTACGGCCTGGGGAATTCGGCGTTCTTCCCGCTCGCGGCAGGCGGGACGACGCTGCTCGAACCGGCGAGGCCGACGCCGGGACTGATCGCCGCCAGGGCCCGCGCGGAGCGGCCGACGCTGTTCTTCGCCGTGCCGACGTTCTACGCCGCGCTGCTCGCCAGCGACATCCCCGACGACACGTTCGCCTCGGTGCGCCAAGCGGTTTCGGCGGGCGAACCGCTGCCGGCCGTGCTGTACGAACGGTTTCGCGACCGGTTCGGCGTCGAGATCCTCGACGGGATCGGCTCGACCGAGGCGTTGCACATCTTCCTGTCCAACCGGCCGCGCCAGGTCCGCCCGGGCAGTACCGGGACGCCGGTGCCGGGCTACGAGATCGCGCTGCGCGACGAGCACGGCGATCCGGTGCCGGACGGTCAGCCCGGTGAGCTGTTCGTCGCCGGGCCGTCGATCGCGACCGGGTACTGGGCCCGGTACGAGACGACGAAGCAGGTCTTCCAGGGCGAATGGCTGCGGACGGGCGACAGCTTCGTGCGCAACGCCGATGGCAGTTACACCTGTCTGGGGCGCTTCAACGACATGCTGAAACCGGGCGGGATCTGGGTTTCGCCCACCGAGGTGGAGGACAGGCTGCGGCAACATCCGGCGGTCGCCGAGGTCGCGGTGGTGGCCACCTTCGACGCCGACGGCATCGAGAAACCGGTCGCCTGCGTGGTCGGCGTGCCGGGGCACCGGCTCGACCCGGACGAGCTGATCGAGTTCTGCCGGGCGGGCCTGGCGTCGTTCAAGCGGCCGAGGGGCATCGTCGAGCTGGGCGAACTGCCGAAGACGGCGACCGGGAAGATCCGGCGCAACGTCATCCGGGAACTGGTACGGGACATGTACGAGGTCCAGACCCCCGCCCCGCCGCATTTAGTCCTCTGAACGCGGTCCTTGCACACGCAAGTACCGCATCCAGAGGACGAAACGCGGGGTGTCAGCCGCCGTTGACGGTGCGCAGGGTGCGCATGGCTTCGGCGAGCGCGTGCGCGTCGTCGCCCAGCGGGGTCAGAACGATGCGACGCAGGATCTCCGCGCACGCCTCCCGGGCCTTTTCCGCGACGTCGAGGCCGTGCTCGGTGAGCGCCGCGAAGGTGACCCGGCGGTCGTCCGGGCTGGGCACGCGGCAGATCAGGTCCGCGGCGACCAGTCGGTCGGCGACCTTGGTGAACCCGCCGCTGGACAACGCCGCCTCGACGGCCAGCCGCGTCATCGGCATCCGGTGCTCGGGCGAGCGCACGAGCCGCAGCAGGATGTCGAACGACGCCGGCGCCAGGCCGAACCGTTCGGCGATCTCGCTCATCAGCTTGTTCTGCGTGGCCAGGTAGCCCTCGATCACCAGGCCCCACCACGTGACCACTTCGTCGTCTTGCGGTTCCTCGGCTGTCACGCGGGCGAGAGTACACCAATAAATCTTCCAGGAATATATCTTGCGCGCGAGAGGTTATCGGGTTAGCTTGATTCCACCGGCTCCAGAGGAGGGCACCATGTCGATCAAGACTTCGGGCCTGCACCACGTCACCGCCATCGGTGGCGACCCCCAGCGCAACGCGGACTTCTACACCCGGGCCCTCGGCCTGCGGCTGGTGAAGACCACCGTGAACTTCGACGACCCCGGCACCTACCACCTCTACTACGGCGACGCGTCCGGCAAGCCCGGCTCGCTGATGACGTTCTTCCCGTGGAAGGACGCGCCGAAGGGCCGCCACGGCACCGGCCAGGCGACCACGACGTCGTTCTCCGTGCCGGAGGCCTCGCTCGGCTGGTGGAAGCAGCACCTCGCCGCGAGCGGCATCGAAACGAGCCAGATCCGGAACTCCGACGGCGAGGAGACGCTCACCTTCGCCGACCCGGACGGCCTGAAGCTCGCGCTCGTCGCGCATCCGCAGGGCGACCCGCGCGACCCGTGGGACACGAAGCTCGTCCCCGCCGAGCACGCGATCCGCGGACTGCACTCCGTCACGCTGTCGGTGTCCAAAGAGGACGCGACCGCCGGGATGCTGACCGACGGCCTCGGCCTGTCCTTCGAACACCAGGAGAGCAACCGTCTCCGGTTCTCCGCCGGTGAGGGCGGCCCCGGCGCGCTCGTCGACGTCCTCGTGACCCCCGACGCCCCGCGCGGGCTGGTGGCCGCGGGCACCGTGCACCACGTCGCCTGGCGCGCGCCGGACGAAGAGACCCAGGCCGCCTGGCGCGACGAGCTCATCGACGACGGCGTGAACGTGACGTCCATTTTGGACCGCCAGTACTTCCGCTCGATCTACTTCCGCGAGCCGGGCGGCACCCTGCTCGAGGTCGCGACCGACGAACCCGGCTTCGCGATCGACGAGCCGCTGCTCGAACTCGGCCGCGCGCTCAAACTCCCGCCGTGGCTGGAGCCCAAGCGCGAGGACATCGAGGCCATGCTGCCGAAGCTGGACCTCCCGAGCGAGAACAACCCGCGATGAGGACGTTGGAGCACAAGTACGTCGAGGGCGCGGCCGACGAGCCGGTGCTGCTGCTCCTGCACGGCACCGGCGGCGGGCCGGACGACCTCGTGCCGCTCGCCCGGCAGCTGAGCCCGGCCTCGGCGCTGCTGGCGCCGGCCGGGCCGGTGTCGGAACACGGTGCGGCGCGGTGGTTCCGCCGGCTGGCCGAGGGCGTCTTCGACCACGAGGACGTCGTCTTCCGCGCGAACCAGCTGGCCGATTTCGTGCTCGCCTCGCGCGAGGAATACGGCCTCGGCGACCGGCGGCTCGTCGCCATCGGCTTTTCCAACGGCGCCAACATCGCCGCCGCGGTGACCCTGCTCCGCCCGGACGCCGTCCGGGAGTCCGCGCTGTTCGCGGCGATGTCGCCGCTGCCGGAGCCGCCGCGGAACGACCTGTCCGGAACGCGCGTCTTCCTGTCGAACGGCGAACAAGATCCGATGGCTCCGCTGGGTTCGGCCGAAAAGCTCGTCCGCGACCTTCGCGAACGCGGCGCGGACGTCGCCGCCCACCGGCACCCCGGAGGGCACCAGGTCACCGGCAACGGTTTGGTAGCGGCCGCGGGGTGGCTCAACGGGGAGCGCGGAGAGCAAAGCACGCGAACGTAAAATCGTCCGATGACCAACGGGGACCTCGTCCGCGCCCAGGCCCTGCTCGACAGGGTCCTCCTCGCGGACGGGCACAACGATCTGCCATGGGAACTGCGGGTGACGACCGGGCCCGATCCGGTCGAGGCCGTGGCCGGCACGGATCTCACGGTCCGTCAGCCGCATCTCCACACCGACTTCCCGAAGCTCGCCGAGGGCAGGCTCGGGATGCAGTTCTGGTCCGTCTACGTGCCCTGTCAGTTCGAGGGGCACAGCGCGGTGACGGCGGTGCTCGAACAGATCGAGATCGTGCACCAGATGGCCGAGCGCTACCCCGACCGCCTGGCCCTGGTGGACACCGCCGATCAGGCCGAGGCCGCGTTCCGCGACGGCAAGATCGCTTCGCTGCTGGGTGCCGAGGGCGGCCACAGCATCGCCGAATCCCTTGGCGTGCTGAGGATCCTGCGCCGTCTCGGCGTCCGCTACATGACACTGACGCACAACTACAACACCACCTGGGCCGACTCCGGGACCGACGAACCCGAGCACGGCGGGCTCACCGATTTCGGCCGTGACGTCGTCCGCGAGATGAACAAGATCGGCATGCTCGTCGACCTCTCGCACGTCGCGCCGAGCACCATGCGCGCCGCGCTGGAGGTCAGCTCCGCGCCGGCGATCTTCAGCCACTCGTCCTGCACCGCGGTCAACGACCATCCCCGCAACATCCCCGACGACGTCCTGGAAACCCTGGCGGCCAAGGACGGCGTCGCGATGGTGACGTTCGTGCCGGGCTTCATCTCGCCGAAGGTCGCCGAGTGGGACGACCGGCTGCGCCAGGACATGGAAGCCGCGGGCAAGGACTACCGGAACATCGACCAGCGCACGAAGTTCACCGCGGAGCGAGGCGGCCCGGAGAAGCCGAAGGCGGGCATCGACGACGTCGTCGCGCACATCGAGCACGCACGCGAAGTGGCCGGTGTCGACCACATCGGACTCGGCGGCGACTACGACGGAGTCGCGACGCTGCCCGAAGGCCTCGAAGACGTTTCGAAGTACCCGGTGCTCTTCGCCGCGCTGCTGGAACGTGGCTGGAGCGAAGAGGACTGCGCGAAACTGGCCGGGAAGAACACCTTGCGCGTGCTCCGCGCGGCGGACGAGGTCACCCGTTCGGACGCTTGAGAGCGCGATCAAGCCCGCTTCGGCGGACACTGTCCAGCATGACGCAGCCGGAGGAGGGCGCCGCCCAGGTTCCCGTCAAGCCGTCCGACACCGTGGGCGGTGCACGCCACAGCGGTAAATTCGAAGCCGGCCCGAAGCTCAAACGGACGCGGGTGAGCGGCACCTGGATCGCCGTCATCGTGGCGCTGATCGTGCTGGTGTTCCTGCTCGTGTTCATCCTGCAGAACCAGGACACGGCCACCGTGCACTTCCTGGGCATGTCCGGCAGCATGCCGCTGGCGGTCGCGATGCTGTTCTCGGTGATCGCCGGCGGCGCGCTGCTCGCGCTCGTCGGCGGCGCCCGGATCCTGCAGTTGCGCAAGCAGGCCAAGAAGTCCCGGCATCAGCTGCGCTGAAGGACCCCGCGCCGGAAGTCGCTCGGGTTGACACCCCGCACACGTTTGAACGCCGCGCTGAACCCGAACGCGTCGGAGTAGCCGACGGTGCGGGCGATATCCGAGATGGTCGCGGACTCCTCGCCGGTCAGCAGATCCGCCGCGAGCGTCATCCGCCAGCGGGTGAGATAGGTCAGCGGCGGTTCGCCGACCAGATCGGCGAACCGCTTGGCCAGCGTCGACCGCGAAACCCCGGCCCGTGCGGCCAGTGAGCCGACCGTCCACGGGGCCGCCGGTTCCGCGTGCAGCAGGCGCAGCGCGTCGCCGACCACCGGATCCCGCTGCGCGGCCCACCACGCCGGCGGATCACCGCCGGGCCGGTCGAACCACTCGCGCAGGGAACAGACCAGCATCCAGTCCAGCAGCCGGTCGAGGACCACCTGCTGACCAGGGGCGTCGACGGCGGCTTCGGTGGCGAGGTGCTCCAGTACCGGGTCGCCCGCGCCGCCGGCGTCCACCCGCAGTACGACGGGCAGCGCGTCCAGCAGCGGGTGGCCGATCTCGCCGCGCACTGGATACGCGCCGACGATCAAGGTCATCTCGCCGCCCGGGTCGTCGACCCAGCCAAGCCGGTGCCGGGTCCCGCCCTGCTCGGGCGTCGCGCAGTGCTCGCCGCACGCGAGCGGTGTAGCCGAGGTGCCGATCTTGTCGACGAAGGAGAAGGTCGCGGGCCCGCGCACGATGACCGACTCGCCCGCGCGAAGCGGCTCGGCCGGACCGTCCTCCGGCACGATCCAGCCCGCGCCGGTGAGCACGGCGCACAGGGTCAGCGGCGCGCCGTCCACGAAGTGCAGATTCCACGGCGGGGACAGCGTCGTACTGCCGAACAAGGAGCCGTGGGACCGCACGCCGCGGATCAAGTCACTGAACACGTCCACGCGGCCGAGGTTAGACGAATGGACAGGTGATCCGGCCTTTCGCCTATGGGCACGTCCGAGCCCGCCATATTGAATCGGACGCATGCTGACTCCCGACGACCTCGAATTCCTCCGCCGCCCGCTGCACGGATTCCTGACCGTGGCCGACGGCCCGGTCCGGCCGGTGTGGTTCGAGGCCACCGACGACGGCACGATCCAGCTCTTCACGCCCCGCGAGTCACCCAAGGTGCGGCGGCTGAAGAACGACCCCCGCGCGTCGATCATCGTGGCCGCGCCGGTGGGCGAACGGGAGCGCTGGGTCTCCGTCTCCGGCCGCGTCACGGTGGAGCCCGACGGGGCGCACGAGCTGGCCGCCCGGCTCGCCGAGCGCTACTGGGACCTCGAAGACCCGGCCCACGCGGGCGAGCTCGCCGGGATCCAGACCCTCGACCTCGTGCGGCTCGTCATCCGGCCGGAGAAGGTCGGCCGTTACCTGATGTGATGGCAGAGCTGAAGGTGGGCCTGAAAATGACCGAGCGTGTGAACCCGCCCGCGCCCTGCCACCGCTATCGCGGTGGCAGGGCGCCTTAACCACCTTCGAGACCTGCAAGACCAGGTCACGCCCTGCCGACGTCGATCGCGGACGCGGGTTCACCCACAGACGCTGATGTGATGATCGAAGTCATCCCGAGCAGGGCGGCGCAAACGTTTTCGTCGCCCTCGGCGGTGACCCGGGCACGATCCGCCGGGTTCCGGGTACACAGCCGCCAGAACGTGTCCGCGTCCGTCGTCACCGAGGCCAGCGGCGCCCGTGACGTCGACGCGGCGCGGTCGAGTTCCCAGCCGTCCGCGGTCCGCCGTGCCGTCCACTTCCCGCCGCCCTGACCGGTGACGGTGTACGCGACCTGCCTGCCGACACGGGCGTCGACGTCACGCAGGGTGTGCGGCAGCGCCCGCATGAAGGTGTCCACCACCGGCCCGCGGAAGTCCGGATCGTCCAGCGGCCGCGCGCCGACGGCCTCCCGGATCTGCTGCTGGTGCACCCAGAACTCGGTGTACTCGCGGGCGACGTCGAGCCACACCGGCGCGGGCTCGTCCCCGGCCCAGCTCACCGGGTCGCCGACGGCGTCGAGGTCGGCGCGGCCGAACATCTCGGCGATCTGCGAGGTGCTGTCCACCAGCATCGCGAACAGCACTTCGGGCGACAGCCGGCGGCACGCGACCACCCATTCGTCGTTGATCCGGTCGATGAAGTCCCCGAACCGCTCGCCCTCCCGGGGCGCCGTCGTCCGGTAATCGTCGCGATCGCGGGACAGCCTGCCGAGTTTGTCGCCCAGGATGTGGGCGGCGAGATCGTGCACCGTCCAGCCCGTGCACACCGTCGGCGCGGCCCATTGGTCCGCGTCGAGGCCCGTCAGTACGTCCAGCAGGGCTTGCTCCTCCCGCGCGAACAACGGGAGGACGTCGATCGGCGGGCCCCAACGCGTGAAGCTCATGGTCACCATCCAAACACCCAGGTCCATCACATTTTCGGCCATTCGGCCTACTCGCAGGTAGCATCAGCGCGAACGCGAGGGGAGTGCCCGTGAGCAACGATCGACCCGCCGGTGAAGACCTGGCCGCTTTCGCCAAACGAGCGGGACAGCTGGCGGGCTGGGCCGCGCGCACGGGCTTCGAGTTCACCCGCAAACTCCCCGGCGTCGAGATCGCCGAACAGATCGTCAAACAGGGCGAGCGGCAGCTGCTTTCGGAGCTGCGCCGCCGTCTCGACGAGGTCGACGACCCGTACCACGCCGCGCTCACCGCCGCGTCCGCGATGAACCGGCCCGACACCAACGGTTCCCGGCCGGTCGAGGCCACCATCACCCTCGTGCACACCCGCGCCCAGCTCGAACCGCTCCGCGCGGCGATGGCGGAACTGCTCAACCACTCGATCGGCTTCGGCCGCGAGCGGGCGCGCGAATACCTCTACGCGATCATCCTGCGGCAACTCACGCCGGACGAGGCCCGCATCCTTTCCGCGCTCTCCGACGGTTCGCCGTTCCCCGCCGTCGACGTCGCCGAGCGCACGAGCCTCGGCGCCGCTGGGCGGTTCGTGCTCCGCAATGCCTCCACCGTCGGCAAGGCGGCCGGGGTGTCGCTGCCGGACCAGGTGCCCGGCTACCTCACCAGGCTGATCGGGCTCGGCCTGGTCGAGCTGGACGAAGAGGTGCCCGCGCTGGAGACGCAGTACGAGATCCTGCTGACCGACGAGACCGTCCGTGAGGCGGAGAAGTCGGTGAAGCGGGCCAAGTTCGTCAAACGCACGGTCCACATTTCCCGGCTCGGCGCCCAGTTCTGGCAGGCCTGCGACCCGAGCGCCGGTTGACCCCGGCATGGGTGCGTTCCTCGACGGGATCCTCGCCGACTTCGGCAGGCACTGGCCGATCTACGTCTCCATCCCGATCGTCGCCGCCCTGATCGGCTACACCACCAAACTCGTCGCGATCCGGATGATGTTCCAGCCGGTCGAGTTCATCGGGATCAAACCCTTCCTCGGCTGGCAGGGCATCGTGCCCAAACGCGCCGCGCGGATGGCGAGCATCGCCTGCGACACGATGACCGAACAGCTGATCAAACCGGCGGAGGTCGTCGCTCGGCTCGATCCGCAGAGAATCGCCAAGGAGATCGAAAAACCGCTGCAGGCGGCCGTCGAGGACATCGTGCGCGACGTCGCCGCCCACTACCAGCCGGGGCTGTGGGAATCGCTGCCGGTCGGGATGCAGCGGCTGGTGATCCAGCGCGTCCAGGCCGAGACGCCGCGGATGGTCGCGGCCGTGCTGGAACTCATCAAGTCCGATGTGGACAGTGTGTTCGACCTCAAGGGCATGGTGGTCACCGCACTGGTCAAGGACAAACGGCTGCTGAACCGGATCTTCCAGGAAGCGGGCGACAAGGAGTTCAAGTTCATCGCCCGCTCCGGCATCTTCTTCGGCGGGCTCATCGGCGTCATCCAGATGGTGGCGTGGGTGCTCTTCAAGTTCCCGCTGATCATGCCGCTGTTCGGGCTCTTCACCGGCTGGTTCACCGACTGGCTGGCGCTGCGGATGATCTTCTATCCGATCGAGGAACGCCGGTACTTCGGCGTGCGCTGGCAGGGGCTGTTCCTGAAGCGGCGCGGGGAGGTCGCGGAGGCGTACGGAGCGCTGATCGCGAAGGAGATCATCACCCCGCACAACGTGATCGAGGCGGTGCTGCACGGCCCGCTGTCGGACCGGGTGCTCGGGCTCATCCAACGTCAGCTCGACGAACAGCTGGGGCGCCGCGTCGGCGTCGGGAAACCGCTGGTGGTGTTCGCCGTCGGCAGCAGGCGGTATCAGGACATGAAGCTGAACATCGCCGAGAAGATCATGGACAAGCTTCCCGAGACCATGCGGTACATCGAGGATTACGCGACCGACGCGATGGACATCCGGAACGTGCTGGTGACGAAGATGAAGGAGCTGTCGCCGCGCGAATTCGAGGGCCTGCTGCGGCCGGCCTTCCAGCAGGACGAATGGATCCTGATCGCGACCGGCGCGGTCCTCGGCTTCGCCGTCGGTGAGGCCCAGGTCCTCCTGCTGGAGCACTTCGCCGCCTGACCCCTTCCCGCATCCAGAGGACGAAATGCGCGGAGGGCTGCCTCTTCGGCGGTACACCGGGTCCGCCGTCCGGGCTAGAGTGCCCCCTGCACCAAAGCCTTGGGGAGGGCGCACATGGCCGACGCGGGGAGCCCGTGGCCGCAGGAGATCCGGCTGGCGATGACCATGGTGGGCGGGGCGAGTCTCGCGGTCTGGATGGGCGGGGTCGCCACCGAGACCTCGCATCTGTTGCAGGCGTCGAGAACACCGGAATCGAAGAGCCCGTACCGGGCCTTGCTCGACCTGCTCAACGCCACCGTCTCGCTCGACGTGCTCACCGGCACGAGCGCGGGCGGCATCAACGCGGCGTGCCTCGGGCTGGCCGAGGCGTTCCGGTCGAGCCCGCAGGTGCTGCGCGACACGTGGATCAGCACCGGATCGCTCGACAACCTGATCCGCGACCCCGGCGAGAAGGAGCCGCGGTCGCTGCTCGACGGCGACAAGGTGCTGCTCGGTGATCTCAAGGACGCCTTGCACCGGATCACCGACAAGGCGACGGTCAAGCCGGACTGCCCCGACATCACCGTGCTGCTCACCGGCACGATGATCGACGGCGAGACGACCCGCTTCGACGACGCGCTCGGAAACCTGGTGCGGGACACCGAACATCGCCTGCTGTTCCGCTTCGACGCTCCTTTGTGGACGGACGAGGTGGTCGGCCCGCTCGCGCTCGCGGCCCGGTCCACCGCGTCGTTCCCCGGTGCGTTCGAGCTCTCCCGGATGCCGATCGGCGAGAAGACCGGCCCACTGCATCCGGACATGACGAAGTACACCGACGTCACCCGGTCGCATTGGCTCACCGACGGCGGTGTCCTGCTCAACAAGCCGCTGCGGCCGGCGCTGCGGGAGATCTTCGAACGGCAGTCGCATTCGGACGTCCGGCGGCTGCTGCTGTACGTGGTGCCGACGGCCGAGCGGGAGGCCGAGCGGGTCGCGGTCGATCCCGAGCGCCCGCCGCTGCTGGGCAGCGCGATGAGCAAGGTCGTCGGCACCGTGCTGAGCCAGACGATCAGCGCCGAACTGGAAGACCTGACCAGGCACAACGACGCCGTCGTCCGGACGCGAGGGACCCGGGTTTCCCTTGCCGCGATGGGGGTGCGCGGCGGGCCCGACTCGCTGGTCGACCAGCGGCTGATGAACGACTACCGCGACCGCCGGGTGCAGGAGGACGCCACCGCGCTGGTCCGCGAGGCGACCCGCAGGCTCTCACTGTCCGATGTGGAGGATCAAGGCCGCCAGTGGGCATCGGGCACGGCGGCGCAGCTGCGCGCGGCCGCGGCCACCGGGCTGCGCGACGGCCTGCCCACCGAGCCGCCGAAGGACACCTGCGACCTCGCCGACCTGGTCGCCTTCCGCACCACCGCGCTCGACGATTCCGTGGCCACCGGCCTCCAGCTGGTGAACGCGGGCTTCCGGCTCGATCCGTCGCCGGCGCAGGCGGTGCAGCTCAACCGTTGCCGGGTGCTGCTGCACGAAGCGCGCCACAAGGCCGCGCGCGGGAAACGGCTTTCGGGCTGGGTCGCCGAACAGGGCCCGCCGTCGGCCGACGTCACGCTCGCCGCGTGGATCGAAGGCCTCGCCAAGGAATGGGCGGCGCTCGGCCGGTCGGACACGCTGAAGGAGGCGTGGCCGCTCGTCGTCGCCGCACTCCGGCAGGCGACGCCGATCCTTTTGCCGCTGGCACAAGCGAAACCCGACACCGAGGCCGCCGACACGGTCAGCACCCTGCTGGCCTGGACGGGGCTCACATCGGACGACAAGAGCGCCGGAGATCCCATCGTCACCTCGCGGCTGGTGCGTCTCCACATCGCGACCCGGGGACTGCTCGCGCAGCCGCCGTCGGTCGACCAGCGGGTCGATCTCGTCCAGGTGAGCGCGGATTCGCGGACGCTGATGGACATGAAACGGCGTCGTTCCTGGGACAAGCTCACCGGGATGCAGGCCGACTACTTCGGCGCGTTCTACAAGGCTTCCTGGCGCGCGAACGACTGGATGTGGGGCCGCGTCGACGGCGCGGGCTGGCTGGTGCAGTGCCTGCTCGACCCGAAACGCCTGCGGTTGCTACGGGACGTCGTCGGGCGCGAGGCGTTCCGGGAACAGGTGCGGGACACCTTCAAGGGGATCGGCTGGCGGCAGCCGGGCACGGAAGACGGCCTGTCCCAAGAGGAAGCGGACGCCCTGCGCGCGCAATTGGCCGGGGAGCTGGCTTTCCTCGGGCTCGACGGCGAGCTCGCCGATTTTGAAGGGGAAACCGCCCTGCCGATCAGCATGCCGGTGACGGCGATGGTGCTCGCCAGGGTGCGGCAGCTGGAGATCGCGCGCGAGGAACTGCCGTGTGTCGGCCTCCACTGCGGACACGACGCGAAAACGGCCAAGGGGAACGGGAAACCGTCGGAACGGTTCCGCCGGATGATCGAGAACGAGCCGGAAACCGACGAGCAGACCCAGCGCGCGTTCCAGGCGTGCCAGGTCTCCGGCGAACGGTTCGAGCACGAACGCGGGACGATGCTCCTGACGAAGACGCTGGTCAAGGCGGGTGCCGCCGGGCTCAACGCGGCCGCGGGGGCGACCCGGGTGCCCAAATCGGTGCAGCCCGCCGCGACCTTCGCCAAGGCCGCCGGGCGCAGCGCGTGGTGGATCACGCGGGGCGCGGCCACCCTGCCGTCGCCGTGGAACGTGCTCGCCGCGCTGATCACCGTGCTGGCGGGTTTCGTCCTCGGTGGACAGGGCGGCCCGGTCCTGCAGTGGGTCGGCGTGCCGGTCGCCGCGGGCGCCGTCGTGTTCCTGGTGGTCAGCCTGATGACGTTGCGCAAGACGTGGCGGATGGTGCTCACGGTGCTCGGTGTGCTGGTGGTGGCGGCCCTGCTGTTCGCCGCGTTCCTGCCACCGGTGCGTGACCCGCTCTTCGGCTGGCTCGGCGGTGTCGTCGCGGGCTGGCGGCGGGGCGAGGCGCCGGTGTGGTGGCTGGTCGTCTGCCTGCTGCTCGTCCTGCCCGCCATCTGGACGCCGATCGGTTCGCTCGCGGGTCGCAAGCGACGTCGTGAATAGCGGAATCGGGTGCCGAATCGCGCCCTGACCGTGCGACGAAGTGGTAACGGTTGGTATCGTCACGTGCAGTGAGACCGCACCGAGGCGGCCTTACCCACAAGTGCTGCGTTTCAAACGTTACAGTTACCTTTGTCACGTGTGTTTCGAGGTTGTTGCAGGTAGCCGCGTTGCCGCCGCCGCGCGGATCTGACCGCGCCCGAATCCTCCGGTACGTTTCTTGGACATGTCCGGAAAGCACTTGATCGAAACTCCGACCAAGGCAGACGGTGCCGCGCTCTGGAGAATCGCCCGCGATTCGAAGAAGCTCGATCTCAACACGCCTTACGCCTATTTGCTGTGGTGTCACGATTTCGCCGACACCTCGGTCGTCGCGAAAGTCGACGGCGTACCGGTCGGCTTCGTGATCGGATACCGCAAGCAGGACACCGGCTTCGTGTGGCAGGTCGCGGTCGACGCGTCCCAGCGCGGAAAAGGCCTGGCCGGAGCCCTGCTCGACGAGCTGTTCAGCCGTCTGACCGCCCAGGGCGTGCGGTACCTCGAAACCACGATCACGCCGGACAACGAGGCTTCGATCCGGTTGTTCGCCTCGTTCGCCAAGCGGTGGGACGCCACCGTGGAACGCCAGGATCTGTTCTCCGCGACGGATTTCCCGGCCGAGGAAGGAACGCATGAGCAGGAGGACCTGTACCGAATCGGTCCGCTCAGCAGTCAATAGAACGTAAATCCGGGGATCTCAGGGAGAAAGAAAACGTGATGAGCATTTTCGAGGAACTCGAATCCGAAGTACGCAGTTACAGCCGTGGTTGGCCCGTGGTGTTCGACCGGGCCCAGGGGAGCTACCTGTACGACGAAGACGGCAAGGCCTATCTCGACTTCTTCGCGGGGGCCGGCGCGCTTAACTACGGGCATAACAACCCGGCGCTGAAGCGGGCGCTGATCGACTACATCGCCCGTGACGGCGTGACGCACGCGCTCGACATGTTCACCGTGGCGAAGCGGGACTTCCTCCAGACGTTCCAGGAGAAGATCCTCCAGCCGCGCGATCTCGACTACAAGGTCGTGTTCCCCGGCCCCGGTGGCGCGAACGCCGTCGAGGCCGCGCTGAAGCTCGCCCGCAAGGTGACCGGCAAGGAATCGGTCATCAACTTCACCAACGCCTTCCACGGGATGACGCTGGGCGCCCTCTCGGTGACCGGCAACTCGATGAAGCGCGGCGGCGCGGGTGTCCCGCTGGTGCACGCCACCCCGATGCCGTACGACAACTACTTCGACGGCTCCATCCCGGACTTCCTCTACTTCGAGAAGCTGCTCGAAGACTCCGGCAGCGGCCTGAACGAGCCCGCCGCCGTGATCGTCGAAGGCGTGCAGGGCGAAGGCGGCATCAACGCCGCCCGTATCGAGTGGCTCAAGGCGCTGGACGACCTGTGCAAGAAGCACGGCATCCTGCTGATCCTCGACGACGTCCAGATGGGCTGCGGCCGCACCGGCCCGTTCTTCAGCTTCGAGGACGCGGGCATCAAACCCGACATCGTCTGCCTCTCGAAGTCCATCGGCGGCTACGGCATCCCGATGGCGCTGACGCTGATCCGCCCGGACCTCGACGTCTGGGAGCCGGGTGAGCACAACGGCACCTTCCGCGGCATCAGCCCGGCGTTCGTCACCGCGACCGAGGCGCTCCGCGTCTACTGGAGCGACGACGAGCTGGAGAAGTCGACGAAGGCCAAGGGCGAGCGCATCGCCGCCGCCTTCCAGGGCATCGTCGAGGCGTACCCGGACGCGAACCTGTTCGCCAAGGGCCGCGGCCTCGCCCGGGGCATCGAGTTCGCCAACGGCGACCTCGCGGGCAAGGTCTGCGCCGCCGCGTTCGAGCGCGGGCTGCTGATGGAGACCTCCGGCCCCGACGGCGAGGTCATGAAGGTCCTGCCGCCGCTCACCCTGACGGACGACGAGCTCACGAAGGGCCTGTCGATCATCGACGAGGCCGTCGCCGCCGTCCTCAACTGACCCGAACCGACCGCCCTCAATCAGGAACGAGAAGGAGTTTTCCGTTGCTTGTCAGAACCCTCGACGAGGTCACCGACACCGACGCCGACATCAAGACCCCGAACTGGCGCAGCAAGCGCATCGTGCTGGCCAAGGAAGGCGTCGGATTCTCGGTGCACGAGACCACGCTGTACGCCGGGACGGTCAACGACTTCTGGTACGCGAACCACATCGAAGCGGTGTTCATCACCTCCGGTGAAGGCGAGCTCGAAAACACCGCGACCGGTGAGGTCTTCCAGCTGAAGCCGGGCACGTTGTACCTGCTCAACGACCACGACAAGCACCAGGTCCGGCCCAAGACCGAGATCAAGTGCGTCTGCGTGTTCAACCCGCCCATCACCGGCCGTGAGGTCCACGACGAAAACGGCGTGTACCCGCTCGTCACCGAACCCTAGAAATCGCTCGAGGAGGCGACTGCATTGACGCTGACCGACACCCGAGTCGACGACAGTTACCCGACCCGCATCACGGGTAAGCCCGAACACCTGCCCAGGACGCACCCCACCGTCTGGGGCACCGAGGCCGACGGTCCCCTGGACGCGGCCACGCTCGCCAACCACGAAGCGCGTGGTTACACCGTCGTCGACCAGTTGCTGTCGCCGGGCGAGGTCCAGACCTACTGGCAAGAACTCGTCAGGATGTCGTCGGGGGACCACCGCGACGACGAGCGCGTCATCACCGAGGCCAAGACCGGTGAGGTCCGCTCCATCTTCGACGTCCACGAGACCAGCGAGCTGATCGCGGAACTCGTCCGCGACCCGCGCGTGCTCGACCGGGCCCGGCAGATCCTCGGCTCCGAGGTCTACATCCACCAGAGCCGCGTGAACTACATGCCCGGCTTCAAGGGCACCGGGTTCTACTGGCACTCGGACTTCGAGACCTGGCACGCCGAGGACGGCATGCCCGTGCCCCGCGCGGTCAGCTGCTCCATCGCGCTCACCGACAACTACCCGTTCAACGGCGGGCTGATGGTGATGCCGGGTTCGCAGCGGACCTTCGTGCAGTGCGCCGGGGAAACCCCGGAAGACAACTACAAGAGTTCGCTGAAAGAGCAGCGGGTCGGCGTCCCGGGCGAGGAGGACATCACCGCGCTCGCCGCCGAATACGGGATCGACCAGTTCACCGGGCAGGCCGGTTCCGCGCTCTGGTTCGACTCGAACGTGATGCACGGTTCTTCCAACAACATCACGCCGTACCCGAGGTCGAACATCTTCGTCGTGTTCAACAGCGTCGAGAACGCGTTGCAGAAGCCGTACGCCGCGATCGAACCGCGTCCCGCCTTCATCGCCGGCCGCGACTCGACGCCGCTGACGCGCTGACCCGATTTGCGAAACCGCAGGTCGCGAAGGCCATGACGGGGCGCTTGTAGCCGTTGGTGTGCGCCCTGTTACGTTGTCGCCACGTGAGCGGGCCAGTGGGCTCGCTCACGTAGGTGTTGTCGACGACCGAACGGGTTCTTCGCTCGGGGTGAGCCCACCCGGACGGACGTGGACGCCGATGTCCGATGTGGGTCGCGCCCCCAGGCGGCCCAAGTCGGACATCCCCCGGCTCCGTGCCATCAGATCGGGACTGATGGCACGGAGCCTTTTTATGTCTCCGTGGGCCCAGGCTCGTTCCGTGAAGGCCTCCTTGAGGGACCCAGAGTCCCTCAAGGAGGCCTTCACGGACTTGCGGCTAGCCATGCCCCGCGCAGAGGTCCACAGTGGACAGAAATCTGGGGCTTTTGTCCGTATCGAGCATCCGTGAAGGCCTCCTTCCCTACCCTCGAAGTAGGGAAGGAGGCCTTCACGACCTGCCGCGTTCTGGTTGGCGGGCCCTTCGCGCGGTAGGTTGGCTACTCCGGTAAGGGGAGAGATCGGAGGGAGGGGGGCTTGTCATGGCCGAAAGCGGTTCCCCTGCCCGCTTCCAACTCCTCGGTCCCGTGCGTCTCCTCGACGGCGACCGGCCGGTCCCCGTCGGCGGACCCGGCGTCCGGGGCCTGCTCGCGCTGCTGGCGCTGAAGGTCAACAAGGTCGTCGCGCTCGACGAGATCATCGACGCGCTCTGGGGCCACGATCCGCCCGCCACCGCCCGCACGATCGTCCACGGCAACGTTTCGCATCTGCGCCGCGTGCTCCGCGACATCCAGGGCGATCACCCGCGCGGCGCCCGGATCCTCACCGCGCCGCCGGGCTACCAGCTCACGGTCGAGCCCGACCGGATCGACGTCCACCGTGCCCGGTCCCTGCTGGAGCGGGCTTCGACGGAGGAGCCGGACAAGGCGTCCGAGCTGCTCGCGGAGGCCCTCTCGCTCTGGCAGGGGCCCGCGCTGGCCGGTGTGCCGGGTTCGGTCCGCGCCCCCGAACTGGAGGATCTGCGGCTCGCCGTCCACGGTGCCAGGGTCGACGCGGATCTCGAACTCGGCAGGCACGCGGAACTGATCGTCGAGCTCAGCCCGCTGGTCCGGGCCGCCCCGCTCGCCGAGCGCACGGCCGGTCAGCTGATGCGCGCGCTGTACCACGCCGGGCGCCGCGGAGACGCGCTCGAGCTCTACCGCACGGTGTCCCGGGCGACCCTGCGCACGCTCGGCGTCGAACCCGGCGCCGACCTGCGCTGGCTGCACGAACGCGTCCTCAACGACGATCTGCCGGTCAAGGTCGTCGCGGAACCGAAGTCCGAGACGGCGCCCGTCCAGCAGCTGCCGCCCGCGGTGCCGAACCTCGCCGGCCGCGAGGCGGATCTGGCCTGGCTCGACGAGCTCGCCGAGCGGGCCGAAGCGGGCGAGACCGCGGTCGGCGTGGTCACCGGCACCGCCGGGATCGGCAAGAGCAGCCTCGTGGTGTGGTGGGCGCATCGGGCGGCCCGCCGCTTCCCCGACGGGATCCTTTTCGCCGCGCTGCGCGGTTTCGACCCGCAGCATCCGCCGTTGGAACCCGCGGAACTGCTCACCCAGTTCCTGCTCGGGCTCGGCGTCCCGGCCGAGGGCGTCCCGGAACAGGTCCACGAACGCGTCGCCCTCTACCGGTCGATGATCGCCGGCCGCCGGATGCTGGTGATCCTCGACAACGCCCGCTCCGCCGAGCAGGTCCGGCCGTTGCTGCCGCCCGGTTCGCGGTCGATGGCCTTGGTGACCAGCCGTTCCCGTCTCGACGGGCTCGCCGTGTCCAATGCCGCCAAACTCCGGGTGCTCGGCACGCTCGCGCCCGGTGACGCCGTCCGGCTGATCGAGGAGCTCGCCGGGCCCGCCGGTTACGACCTCAACCACGCGCTCGCCCGGCTGTGCGGTTATCTCCCGCTGGCGCTGCGGATCGCGGGGGCCCGGCTCGCCGCCAGCGCGCAGTGGTCGGCGCAGGATCTGGTCGACGAGCTCGGCAACGAGCGCACCAGGCTGGCCGCGCTCGACGTCGAAGGGCCGGACGACGGGGTCCGCGCGGCGTTCGACGTCTCGTTCCGCGGCCTGCCGTCCGAGGTCGCGGACACCTTCCTGCGGCTCGGCGTCGTCCAGTGCGTTTCGGCCGGTTCGCATCTGACGGCCGCGATCGGCGGGATCACCGTCGCCGAGGCGCGGCGGCATCTGCGGGTGCTCGCCGCGCACAACCTGCTCGCCGAAACCGGCCGCGATGCCTTCGTCCCGCACGATCTGGTCCGGCTGTTCCTTCGCGAACTGGCCGAGAACGAGCTCGACGAGGCCGACCGGGAAGCCGTGCTGTCGCGTTCCGTGCGGTTCTATCAGGCCGTCGGCGACCGGGCCCGGCGCAAGATGCTCCGGATCGTCGACCCCCTCGATTTCACCGGCGTGCTGACCGACGCGCAGACGCCGCCGATCGGTTCCTTCGACGACGCGCAGGACTGGTTCACCTCGGAATGGGAGAACCTGCTCGAAGTCCTGGAAGCCGCCCGCGCCGCCGGACGGCACGACGACGTCTGGCGGCTGGCGAGGGTCGCGCACACCTATCGCGCGGTGTACCCGCTGCTGGACGAATGGACGCGGCTGGTCGAGATCGGGCTGGAGGCCGCCGAACGGTCCGGCGACGTCCTCGGCCGGTGCTGGATGCTGATCTCCCGGTGCGCCATCGCGCTCACCTTCGAGTTGCCGCAGGGCTGCCTCGCCGACGCCGAACGCGCGCTGGAACTCGCGAGCGCGATCGGCGACAGCAGGCTGATGATCTCGGCGAACATCCATCTCGGCTCCGCGCTGACCCTGCTCGGCCGGTACGACGAGGCGATCAGGACGTTGCGGCAGGCGGTCGAGGAGACCGAGCGGACCGGCGACCTCGAACTGCGCGGGCAGGCGCTCAACAACTGCGCCGAGGCCGAGAAGCGCGCCGGGCGGTTCATCGAGGCGATCGGGCATCAGGTCGCCTCGCTGGAAATCGACCGCACTCTCGGCGACGACAGCTACGTCGTCGTCTCGCTGAACAATCTCGCCGAACTGAGCATGCGGATCGGCGAACTCGCCGCGGCCGAACGATACGTCTGGGAGGCCGTGGACCTGACGATCAGCAGGCGGTTCGTCCTCCAGGAGGGCGTCCTGCGGCTGACCTTGGGCCGGGTGCTGCGGGCCGGGTCGGATGTGGACGGTGCCCGCGAGCAATTCGCGCTCGCGCTGAAGATCCTCGCGGACGCCAATCCGAAACTCGCGGGATTGGTCCGTGCGGAACTCACGGACCTCGGCGAAAGTCCGTGAGTGATCCTTAGCGGATTCTTAGTGGCCTCGCCGCTCACGCGCGTAGGGTCCGGTTCAGCGTCGATCGAGCCCTAGGGGAGGGGCATGCGGTAGGGATCGGCGCTCGGGCGGGCCCTTCGCGGGCCCGCCTGAAGAGCCGCCAGGAGCGGCTCGTGGCGGTCCGGCCGGTGGAGGTGGGGGCGATACCGGCCGGCCGCCAGGCGGCACCACCCGCGTTTCGTCCTCTGAATGCGGTCCTTGCGTGTGCAAGTACCGCATTCAGAGGACGAAACGCGTGGGGTCAGCGGGTGCCGGCGGTGCACAGGGCGATGGTCTGCCCCTTGTTCTCCGCGACCTTCTGGCCGTTGACCAGGATCGTGCAGGCGATCTGGTTGCTGACCGACGAGTTCCGGGTGTCCGCGGTGACGGTGAGCAGGTAGTCGCCCGAGTTGAAGGACGCCGTGCCGCGCCATTCGTCGGTGCTGGCCGGGGTCGTCTCGGTCCGCTGGTCGTTGAGCGAGCCGAACCGGATGGTCGCGCCGCCGGAGGCACTGACGACGAACTCGACGGTGTTCTTGTCCCCGGCGACGGCCGGGATGTGCAAGCCCGACTCGCCGGTGGCGAAGAAACTGGTGTAGACCAGTAACCCGCCGGCGGCCAGCAGCCCGGCGATGGAAAGCGCGAGCCCCGCGATCCCCATTCCCTTCTTGTCCGCTTCGCCCTTCTTGATTTTGGTCAAACCGATCACGGAAAGAATCATTCCGGTCACGGCGAGCGGCCAGGCGGCGATCCCGGCGACCGGGACGAAGGCGACCCCGAGTGCCGCCAGGCCGACCAGGAAACCTGCGATGACCAGGCCGTTCTTGGGTTTGCGGTGCCGTGTTCCGTGCGCGGCGAACCCGGGGCCGTAGCGGGTGGCAGGCGGGTGCGGGAGAGGTGGATCGGTCGGCATACATGCCCTTTCGGAGGCTTCCGTCCGAAGACGTTAACCCATCGTTCGGGGCAATGGCCGAAATTGTTACCTGCCGGAAAAAGTCATCATTCCACGATAATCAAGCGGTCATCGACATTTTCTGACGAGAATTGTCGGAAACCCGATCACTGATCGAACAGACTCACTTCCGGGGTGATCTCCAGCAGTTCGTGCACCGGGCGGCCGCGGCGGCCGTCGATGGTCGTGGTGCGCACGACACGCAGCCGCGCGGTCACCGGCCGGTCCAGGTTCTCCTTGATCTCGTCGAGCAGATCCGGCGCGACCGCGCCCTGGATCGTGCCGCCCGATTCGCGTTCGAGATAGAAGATCCGGCGCCGGGTGCGGACCCCGTCGAGCCTGCCGCTGACCGTTTCGTAGCCGACGGCCTCGCGCGACTCGCGCAGGCTTCCGGACAGGATCCGGGCCTGTTCGGTGGTCATGCTGCGGGTCAATTCGTCGCCGGCCGTCGGGGTCAGCGCCATCCCGATCCCGGCGTGTTTGCTGACCGCGTTGACGATGTCGCTGACCGCGTTGCGGACGGTGTCGCGCTGCAGCAGCACCGCGTCCAGCGCGCCGTCGTCGGAGCCGTTGGCGGGCAGGAAGTCGCACAGTTCCTTGACCGCGCGTTCGGACAGCGACTCGATCCCGTCGTGGATCAGCGCGTCGTCGAGCGCCGGTTCGGGGAAGCCGAAGAAGATCGCGTTGCCCGCCTGGCCGCGCTGGATCAGCGGGGCCTTCTCCCGGTCCGCGGGCTGGACGAAGGTCACCTCGCCCGACGGATTGCGGATGATGTGCCCGATCTTCGCCGTCGCGTCCTGCAACGCGCGGCTGATGTCGGAGAAGGTGTACGCGTCCAGATGCGACTCGCCGATCACGGACACGCGAAGCAGCGGCGAGCGCGACGTCCGCTCGAACTTCGCGTACGCGGCCATCGCCGACGCGCGGGCGAGGTCGTCGAGCCAGGTGCCGCCGGGGATCTCGTCGGCGATACGCCGGAATTCGTTCCTCACCAGATCACTTCCGGAATTCCCCTGCCACCCGATGCCCACACTTCTTCCCAGATCTCCTCGTCGCCGGGGCGGCAGAGGAAACCGTCGAGCATGCCGCCGACGGGCTGGACCTGGTCGAGATACATCGCGGGCTGGCCGACGATGACCCCGCGCAAGGTCAGCAGCCCGTACAGCGCCGAGCGGCCCGCGTCGTCGAGCCGTTTGAGCGCGCCCCATTCGTCCGGGAACAGCACCACGTCGAGCCCGCGCGGCGGATGCGGGGTCCTGGCGGTCAGGTCGCCGCCGATCCACGCGCGGCCGGTCGGCATGATCCGCCGGGCGACGCCCAGGTAGCTGTTCAGCGCGCTGAACAGGATTTCACGGTCGTTCTGGTGTGGCGCGTCGAAGACCAGCCGCTCGTAGACATCGGCCAGATCGGCGGGATGGCGGCCAGGAGGCAGCAGGTTGTGCGGCGTCCAATAGGGGAGCGCCAATCGGAGCCTCCTTCGTGTGCCGGAGCTCCCGATCGAAGAAACGTACCCGGCGTCCCGCTCACAGTGCGTAGCCGAATTTACCAGGCGAGTGTCAGCCGCCCTGCCCCGGCCGGTGCTCGGGCGCCTGCCTGGCGGGCGGCCAGTCCTCGTCGCTCGGCCAGACTGGTTCGGGCTCGTGCGCGCCCTCCCCGTTGCGGGCGGCCGGTTCCGGCTGCTCCGGGTGGTAGGCCCGCACCGGTTCCGGGATCAGCTGACCCTCACGGTGGCCTTCCGCCTCCTGGTCGTACGGCTCGTCGTCGTCCTGGATCCGCGCGGGCGGGAGGAACTGCGTCCGTTCGGTGGAGAGCAACTCGGGCACGGGCTCGGGGTCCGGCTCGCGCTCCACCGGGAACTCGCGCACCGGCTCGTGGGCCGCCGGTTCCGCCGCGGGCCGCTCGCGTCGTTCGCCGCGCATCAGCAGCCAGGTGACACCGCACCCGAGGGCGAACGAGATGAGCAGCCACAGCCAGATCTGCCCGAAGAGCCAGAGCATCAGGCCATCACCTCTGTTCCGCCGTGATGTCGACGCGGCGGCCCTCGCCGCTCGCGCCGTCGGAGTTCTTGCGCTGAGGGGAGTACGCCTGGTCGCGTTTGACCCCGTTGCGCTCCAGCAGCCGCTCCACCGTGAGCGCCCGGTTCAGCGCGAGCTTCCGGTCCGAACCGGTCGCGACCGACCCGGTGATCCGGAACTTCAGGTCGCGGGGCGCGTCCGTGAGCAGTTTCGCGATCTCCAGCGCGCCGCGTTCGCCGTCCGGGGTGAGGTCGGTGGTGTCCGGTTCGAAGGTGATCGGCGTGGCCGCGAGCAGGCGGTCGATCTCGGCCTGGAACCCGGCCCTGTCCGTCGGCTTGGCCGAGGTCGAAGTCGGGCTGGGCGGCGGGCTCGGCGGGGGCTGGCTCGACGGCTCGCCGCTGGTGGTCACCGGACCCGCGGGCGGGGCGGTGTCGCCCGAGATCTCGACCGTCCGGACCCCGTCGATCCGCTGGATGGCGTCGATCGCCTGCGCGGCCTTGTCCGGCGGGAAACCGGTGAGGCTCGCGTCGCGGCCGGAGAAGCTCACCTGACCGCCGGAGACGCCGACGTCGGCGAGCGCGGCCTTCGCGCGCGCGGCCAGTTCGGCCTCGATGTCGTCCGAGGCCGACCAGACGGTGATCGCCGTCAAGGCGAGCGTGACCAGCAGCGCTGTAGGCAGCAAGCGGCTCCAGCGTGTACCGGGCATGAAGGGACTGTAAGCCGCGTCAGGCGTGGGTGCATCGGACGAACGGGACATGACCCGTTCGGGTGATGCCGCCTTAGAAGTACGTGAAGGCCCCCTTCACTGCGCTAGACGCAATGAAGGGGGCCTTCACGTACTTCCGCGCTTCAGCTCGCGTGGTGGTGGATCTCCCGCAAGTCCTTGGCCGGGATGGCCACGGTCCCCGACTCGATCTGCTCCAGCGGGAGCAGCGGCGCGAGCTCGGGCCGCTTCGGGGACAGGCCGTCGCCCATCGACTCGCCCTTGAGCTGACGCCGGATCCACGGCAGCAGATGCGCCTTCGTCCATTCGAGATCCGAACGGCGCGACGTGATCCAGGTGCTCGGCTGCTCGGACGCCGGCCACGGCTCACGCCAGTCGTCGGCGACCGGGACGCCGAGGACCTCGGCCGCGCGCAGCGCGATCCGCCGGTGGGCCTCGGGGGTGAAGTGCAGCCGGTCGTCGCTCCAGGCACGGCGGTCGTGCAGCGGGGCCATCGCCCACATGTCGACCATCTTGGCGCCGTGCCGGTCGGCGATCGCCCACAGATGCGCGTTGTAGATGCCGACCTTCCCCCGCAGGACGTGCATCACGGACAGGTACTTGGTGTCCGGCCCGTTGAAGATGAGCACCGGGATCCCGGCCTCGCGCAGCTTGGCCACCCCCGCCTCCAGCCGCGCGGCGACGGCGTCCACGTCCGCGCCGGGCACGATGATGTCGTTCCCGCCCGCGCACAAGGTGACCAGGTCGGGCTTCACCTCGAGGGCGATGGGCAGCTGCTCTTCGAGGATCTCGTCGAGCATCTTCCCGCGGAGGGCGAGGTTCGCGTACTGGAAGTCGGGCCTGCCTTCGGCGAGGATCTCCGCCAGCCTGTCCGCCCAGCCTCGGAAGGTGCCGTCGGGCAAGTCGTCGTTGAGTCCTTCGGTGAAGCTGTCACCTATCGCCACATAGCTGTCGAATCCGTACACGTTGGGTCCCCTTCCGTCCGTGTGCCCCCGGTGGTACTTGTACACCACAACTAACAGCTGAGAGCGCCCCTGCAATCCCACCCGGCCGAAACCCGTGGTTCAGCCCGTTGACACAGTCTCTTATTTTGTCGGACGTCCATGCATCTCCATTACCGGGATGTACACTCCTGGGCTGCGGAGATTCCCCTCAAGCGGGCGTAAACCGGACACGGTATGTGGCGAACGTCTCCCCGCCCGGGTGTTCGGGCTCATAGATCCGGCAGGCTGTAAGGGTGACCTCACGACCCCCGCGCGAGTCGCTCGCCCAGATCCTCGGCGGGCGGCGTGGCGCCATCGACGCGAGCATCCCGCCCGCGGCCTTCGTCCTGGGCTGGCTGATCGCCGGCCAGTCGATCGCCTGGGGCTCCGGTGCGGCCATCGGGGTGGCGGTGCTGCTCGGCGGGTACCGGGTCGCGCGGGGCGACAAGGCCCGCGCGGTCGTGGTGAGCCTCGCCGCGGTGATCGCCGCCGCGCTGATCGCCCTGCACACCGGCCGCGCCGAAGACTTCTTCCTCATCCAGCTGCTGTCCAATGTGGCCAGCGCGCTGCTGTGGGCGGCCAGCATCGTGGTGCGGTGGCCGCTGCTCGGCGTCGTGGTCGGGCTCGTCATCGGGCAGAAGACCCGCTGGCGCCGCGATCCCGCGCTGCTGCGCGCGTATTCGCGGGCGAGCTGGGTGTGGGTCTTCCTGCAGTACACCCTGCGGGTCGCCGTCTACGGCTCGCTGTGGTGGAGCGGGCAGGTGGTCGCGCTCGGCATCGCGCGGACGGTGCTGTCCTGGCCGCTGGTCGCGGTGACGGTCGCCGTGAGCGGCTGGGTGCTCTACCGCACGCTGCCGCCGGAACATCCCGGTCTGCGGGTGGTGGAGGAAAACGAAAATCCCTCGGATTCCGCGCCCGGTGGGCTGCCCAGGACATAAGGCGGCCCCCGGCGAGGGGGGAGGGTCCGGGGGCCGGGTCCTACGGTACCCGGAGTTCGGCCCCGGAGTCGATGGTTTGGTCTTTTCGGGCTTGTCCCGGGTGTTTTTTCAGGGTGACGCCGGCCGCGGTGCCCCTTCGCCGTAGGCGTCGACGGCGGCGAGCCATGCGGCGCCGAGCACGCCGTCGGTGCTGGTCAGGACCTCGAGACCGGCCAGTTCGGCGCGGACCTTCGTCCCGACCGGGCCCTCCGGTGACAGCACGCCGCCCACCAGGACGATCGGTGTCCTCTCCCCGGGATCCCGCGCGGTCATGACGTTCGTCACCAGCAAGGCGGCCGCGCGGGTGGTGATCTCGTCCGCCACCGGGTCGCCTTCGCGGTAGGCCTCGCTGACGAACGGGGCGAACCTCGCGAGCCGGATCGGCGCTTCGGAATTGGCGCTCGTGATGAGCGCGCGCCACAGCGAGGCTCCGGCCGCGGGGTCCACTGCGGACGGTCCGAGCGCTTCGGCGAGCACGGCGCGCGCGAGCGGACCGGGTTCGCCGCCGCGGCCCAGAACATCCAAAGTGGAGCGAACGGCTTCACGGCCGAGCCAGTACGCCGAACCTTCGTCACCGAGCAACCAGCCGTAGCCGCCGACCGTGGAGACCATGCGCCTGCCGCGGATCCGGCCGGCGATCGACCCGGTTCCCGCCACGAGAACCGAACCGTCCGGCGAGGAGGTCGCCGACGCGTAGGCGACCTCCGGGTCGGGGACCGTCCGCACCGGACCGATCCCCGCGTCCTTCCAAGCGGCTTCGAAGATCTCCGCGATCGACGGATCGCTCAGTTTGCTGACGCCGGCCATGCCGACGACGCACGCCGCCGTCGCGGCCGGGTCGAGTGCGCCCAGCGCGCCGGTGATCGCGCTCGCGATCCGCGACGCCGCCTCGTGCGGCGGATGGGAGTTGGGATTCGCCCCGCCCGCGCGCCCGGTGCCGAGGACGGCGCCGGAGGCGTCGACGACGATCGCTCGCGTCGACGTGCCTCCGGCGTCCACACCTACGACGTGACTCACCGGGTCTTGGTCACCTTGAGCAGCCCGCGCGGGCTGTCCGGGTCACCGCCGCGCGCCAGCGAAAGGCCGAGCGCGATCCGCTGGATGGGCAGGATCTCCAGGATCGGGGCGACCTCTTCGGCGGACGGCGCGACGCCGATCCGCAGCGCCGCCGGGACGTCGGCCGAAGCCGAACCGACCGCCAGCACGTCCGCGCCGCGTTTGCCGACGGCCTCGAGGACCTCCTGCATCGCGCCCACTCCGTGGCCCTGGCTCGTCACGGCCAGTACGGCGGTGGCGCCGTCGATCGCGGCGACCGGGCCGTGCAACAGGTCCGCGCCGCTGTACGCGCGGGCCGCGAGGTAGCTGGTTTCCGCCAGCTTCAAGGAACCTTCCAGCGCCGAGGCATAGGAGTAGCCGCGGCCGGTGGTGAGCACCCGGTCGACGAAGCGGTAACGGTCCACCGCGCGCTGCACGCCTTCGACGGAACCGTCGAGGGTCTGCTGCGCGAGCTCGCCCAGCTTCTCCGCGTCCTCGCCCTTGCCGCCGCGGACCGCGTCGATCAGAAGGTAAAGCGAAAGCAAGGTGGCCGAGTAGGTCTTGGTGGCGGCCACGGCCTTTTCCAGTCCGGCGCCGATGTCGACGCCGAGTTCGGCGGCGGCGCGCAGCGGCGATTCCGGGGTGTTGGTGACCGAGACGGTCAGCGCTCCCTGGCGACGCGCGGTTTCGGTGACCTCGATGAGATCCGGAGAACCACCGCTTTGGCTTACTGTGATGAAGAGAACGTCCCGCAGATCGGGACGGGCGCCGTACAAAGTCGCGGTGGAGGGCGAGACGAGACCGCAGGGGAGACCGAGGAGTACTTCGATCAGGTACTTCGCATACAGGGCGGCGTGGTCGCTGGAGCCCCGGGCGGCGAGCAGTGCGAACCTGGGCGGGCGCTTGGAGATGGCTTCGGCCACCTCGGCGATTTCGGCCTGTCGCTCCACGATTCCTGCCAGAATGGCGGGTTGCTGGGAGATCTCCGCGGCCATGTGCTCGCCGGGGCGCTGTTCGGTCATCTCGTTCCCTTCCACCGGGACGTACTTCGTCCCCCGAGTAGGTCTAGACCAATGCTAGCCCGAATGGACGTTTGTGGAGAAGGGTACGTTTCCTAGCGGGGACGGTGCGCGTTCGAGTGGGAAGGCTTAGGGAGTCGGTCATGTTGGAGACAACCACCGCGAGTGAGGCGGGCGCTACGGCAGGGATGCGCGGACAGCGCGAACCCAAGTACTGGGCGCTGAAACAGCATCTGCTCGATCTGCTCGACGCGTTGCCCCCGGGCTCGCCGATTCCGACGGAACGGGCACTGGCGGGGGAATTCACCGTTTCGCGCACCACCGTCCGGCAGGCGCTCGCCGACCTCACCGCCGAGGGCAGGCTCCACCGCGTGCAGGGCAAGGGCACCTTCGCCGCCGAACCGAAACTCGCGCAGCGCCTGCAGTTGTCGTCCTACACCGAGGACATGCGCAAGCAGGGCCTCAAGCCTTCCTCCAAGCTCCTGGAGATCGACGAACTGCCCGTCGAAGCCGATCTGGCGAAACTGCTCGGAATCCGGGTGGGCGCGAAGATTCTTCGCCTTCGCCGTCTCCGGCTCGCCGATTCGCAGCCGATGGCGCTGGAGACCACGCATCTCCCGCTCGGCCGGTTCCGCGGTTTGCGCAAACACGTTTCCGCAGGTGGTTCCCTGTATGCCGTGTTGAGGGAGCACTACGGCGTCGAGCTCGAAAGGGCCGAGGAAACGATCGAGACCGCCCTCGCCGGACCGCACGAAGCGGAGATGCTCGGCGCCGACGTCGGAATGCCGATGTTGCTCCTTTCGAGGCATTCCTTCGCCACCGACGGAAAACCCGTCGAGTTCGCGAGGGCGATCTATCGGGGCGACCGTTACAAATTCGTCACCACGCTGCTTCCCTGACGAGTCAGGTAATTCCGGGAAAGATCGCTTTCCCGGAATTCGCGCCGATTCCCCGGTGGCCGGGGTACCGATCGTCGTGATTCAGTCATCCCATGACTGACACGGCGGCGGGAATCCGATGGGGGACGCCGGTGGCGCGCGGCGTGCTCGCCACGACCATCGTCGGCTCGGGCATGGCGATGCTCGACGGGACGATCATCAACGTCGCGCTCCCGAGGATCGGCGACGAACTCGATGCGTCCGTCGCGGGTCTTCAGTGGATCCTCGACGGCTACCTGCTCGCGCTCGCCGCGCTGATCCTCGTCGCCGGATCGCTCGGCGACCGCTACGGCCGCCGACGCATGTTCATCGTGGGTGTCGTCTGGTTCGGTGTCGCCTCCGGGCTGTGCGCCGCCGCGACGACCACCGAGATGCTCGTCGTGACCCGGATCCTCCAAGGGATCGGGGGAGCTTTGCTCACACCGGGCTCCCTCGCGATCCTCCAAGCGTCCTTCGCCCACGACGACCGGGCCCGCGCGATCGGCGCCTGGTCCGGGCTCGGCGGTATCGCGGCGGCGATCGGCCCGCTGCTCGGCGGCGTCCTCGTACAGGTGTGGTCGTGGCGGCTGGCGTTCCTGATCAACCTGCCGCTGGCCGCCGTCTGCGTGCTGCTCGCCCGGCGCTACGTGCCGGAGTCCCGAGACGAGGAGGCGACCGGGCATCCCGACTTCCTCGCCGCCGCCGTCGGCGCGATCGGTCTCGCCGGACTCACCGGCGCGCTCGTGGAGGCGCCCGGCCGCGGCATCGGCGACGCCGTCGTGCTGGTGGCCATCGTGCTCGGTGTCGCCGGGCTGGTGGCGTTCCTGGTGATCCAGCACCGCTCCGCCGATCCGCTGGTGCCGCCGAAACTGTTCCGAGACCGGACGTTCAGCCTCGCCAACGCGCTGACCTTCGTCGTCTACGCGGCGCTCGGCGGCGTGATGATGCTGATGGTCATGCAGCTTCAGGTGTCGCTGGACTATTCGCCGACCGCGGCCGGGCTCGCCGGGCTGCCGATCACCGTCATCATGCTGCTGTTCTCCGGCCGGTCGGGCGCGCTCGCGCAGAAGATCGGGCCGCGGACGCAACTGGTCGCCGGCCCGATCCTGGTCGGCGTCGGCATGCTCCTGCTGATGCGGGTCGGGCCGGGCTCTTCGTACCTGGGGTCGGTGCTGCCCGACGTCGTCGTGTTCGGCGCCGGGCTGGCGACGGTCGTCGCGCCGGTGACCGCGACGGTGCTGGCCGCCGCGCCGGACCGGTACGCCGGCGTCGCCTCCGGGGTCAACAACGCCATCGCCCGGTCCGGCGGCCTGCTCGCGATCGCCGTCCTGCCCGCCGTCGCCGGCCTGTCCGGCGCCGCGTACACCGATCCGGTCGCGCTGACCGCGGGCTGGCGGACCGCGTTGCTGGTGTGCGCGGCGCTGGCGATCGGGGGCGGGCTGATCGCGCTCGGCATCCACAACGGCGTCCTCGACACTCCTTCGGCCGAGGACGCCGACGAGTCACCGCACCCCGGCGAATGCCTCCATTGCGGGGTCGACTCGCCCCCGACGCACGTCCGCCCCGGGCATCACGCGTGATCGAAGGCGTAACTCACGCGAGTTACGCCAATAGGTCGGCGAGGGTCGCCGGGTCCAGGTTGCCGCCCGAAACGACCGAAACGACCTTGCCCGGCGGCAGCGCGTCGCGGTGCGAGAGGAACGCGGCGGTCGCGGTGGCGCCGCTCGGCTCGGCGACCAGCCGGGCGCGGTGCGCGAGCGTCCGGACGGCGTTCCGGATCTCCTCCTCCGAAACGGTGACGACGTCGTCGAGCACCGACTGGAGGTGGGCGAAGGTCAGGTCCGACGGCTGGGCGCGCAGGCCGTCGGCGCTGGTCCGCGCCCGCAGGTCCATCGGCCACTCGATCCGCCTGCCCGCGCGCAGGCCTTCGGCGGTGTCCGCCGCCAGCTCCGGCTCGACGCCGATGACCTTCGCGCCGGGCAGCAGTGCCTTGATCGCCGTGCCGACGCCCGAGGCCAGCCCGCCGCCACTGAGCGGGACGAGGACGACGTCGGCGTCCGGCAGGTCTTCGGCGATCTCCAGGCCGACGGTGCCCTGTCCGGCGATGACGTCGGGGTGGTCGAACGGCGGGATCATGGTGAGCCCCCGTTCCTCGGCGACGGCGAGTGCGGAGGACTCCTGGGCGTCGATCGGGACTTCGATGACTTCGGCGCCGAGCGCCCTGGTGGCTTCGACCTTGGCGCGCGGGGCGACGTCCGGAATCAGGATCACCGCGGGGATCCCGAAACGCTTCGCCGAGTAGGCGACCGCTTGCGCGTGGTTGCCACTGGAAAACGCGACGACGCCGCGGGCGCGCTCGTCTTCGGTCAGTGCGGCGATCGCGTTGTAGGCCCCGCGCACTTTGAAAGCGCCGATCGGCTGAAGGCTTTCCGGTTTGAGCCACAACGGCGCCCACCCTTGTGCCAGCAGGGGTGTGCGCACCGCGACGCCTTTGACACGGCTCGCCGCGTCGCGGATTTCCTCGATCGATACCAGATCCATACATCCGATTATGTCAAGGAGTTGTGAGTCGTGGACAGTCCTTTTTGGACAGACGGCGTGGCGCTCCTCACGTGCGGACAACGAGGGGAGCATCCCGTGCGCCTTATTCGTTAGGACGGGTGAGGACCGACTAGCTGCAGAACGGGATCATGACCAAGGAGACCTCGGAGAAGACCGAAAAGACGGAAAAGCAGGGCCGGATCATCCAGGTGACGGCGGCGGCGATGGCCGCGATCACCGCGGCGTTGCTGGGTTCCACGCTCGGCGTGGCCGGAACGGTGGCGGGCGCCGGGCTGGCGAGTGTGATCACGACGCTCGGCGGCGAGCTGTACCTGCGTTCGCTTCAGCGGACGAAGGACGCGGCGCTGAAGGCGCGGGTGGTGCTGACCGTGCCGGGACGGCGCCGGGTGCTCGACCCCGGCGAAGCGGAGACCGTCCGGTTGAAACCGTCCGAGGACGAAGAGGAACCCTCCGGCCGGAAGTTCAAGCCGCGCTGGGCGGTGATCGCCGGGGTCAGCGTGGTGGCGTTCGCGGTGGCGCTCGTCGCGATCACCGGCTTCGAGGGCGCGACCGGGAAGACCTTCGGCGGCGGGACCGGGACGACCATAGGGAAGATCATCGGCGGCGGGCAGGCGCAGGATCGGCAGGACAAGCACGACGCCCCGCCCGCGACGCCCCCTTCGGAGACGAAGGACGACCAGCCGGACACGACGCCGACGAACACTCCGCCCCCTTCGACGACGCCCACCACTACGCAGGCGCCCCCGACGACGCCGACAGCACCGTCCACCACGCCTTCGACCTCTCAGGCACCTTCGACGACGCCGTCCGCCCCACCCGCCTCGAACACCCCCGTGCCCTGACCCCCCTGCATTTCGTCCTCTGAATGCGGTAGTTCGCGATACCGACTACCGCATTCAGAGGACGAAACGCATGGGGTCAGGAGAGGGCGGAGCGAAGCGTGCGAGCGGCCGCTTCGGGGTCTTCGGCCTCGGTGATCGCCCGGACGACGACGATCCGGGACGCGCCCGCGGCCAGCACCTCGGGCAGCCGCTCGGTGTCGATCCCGCCGATCGCGAACCACGGCCGCGTCGTCCCGGACGCGGCCGTCGAGCGCACCAGATCGAGTCCCGGCGCGGACCGGCCCGGCTTCGTCGGGGTCGGCCAGCACGGGCCGGTGCAGAAGTAGTCGACGCCGGGCTCCCCGGCGGCGGCCGCGGCCTGTTCGGCCGAATGGGTGGACCGGCCGATCACCACGTCGTCGCCCAGTACGCGGCGCGCCAGCGGCACCGGGATGTCGTCCTGGCCCAGGTGCTGCACGTGCGCGCCGACGGCGAGCGCGACGTCCGCCCGGTCGTTCACCGCCAGCAGCTTGTCGTGCTTTTCGCACGCCTCGGCCAGCACTTCGAGGGCGGCGATCTCGTGTTTCGCCTCGATCGGGGCGCCGCCGGTCTTGTCCCGCAGCTGGATGATGTCGACCCCGCCGGCCAGCGCCGCGTCGGCGAATTCGGCGAGATCGCCGCGGCCGCGGCGGGCGTCGGTGCAGAGGTACAGGCGGGCGTCCGCGAGCCGGGCGCGGATCGGCGAACCAGACAGGGTGGGCATGGCGGCGACGGTACTCGCGCGCTACGGTGGGGTGGTCCGCACGGGAGCCCGAGGACGGGCTGAGAGGGAGCCGGGACCGCTCCGACCGTGGAACCTGATCCGGGTCATGCCGGCGCAGGGAGCGTGATCTCATGGCAGAACTTTCGGTTGTCGGCGGCGGGGTCATCGGCCTCTCGGTCGCTTGGCGCGCGTCCGCGCGCGGTCGTCGCGTCACCGTGTACGACCCGGATCCGGGACGAGGCGCGTCGTGGCTCGCGGGCGGCATGCTCGCGCCGGTCACCGAGGCCTGGCCCGGCGAGGAGGACGTGCTCACCCTCGGTGAGGCGTCGCTGCGGCGCTGGCCGGAGTTCGCGCGTGACCTGGCCGAAGAGGGTGTCGATCCGGGACTGTCCCCGCACGGCACGCTCGTCGTCGCGCTGGACAGCGCCGACGCGGGCAACCTCGAAATGCTCGCCGCGTACCTCACCGAACTCGGCCGCGAGGTAGAGCAGCTGACCGGCCGCGAAGCCCGCCGTGCCGAGCCCGGTCTCGCCGGGACAGTCCGAAGTGGACTCCTGGTGCCCGGGGATCTCGCCGTGGACAACAGAAAGCTGCTGATCGCGCTCAAACACGCGTGTGCCGTGCGCGGCGTCGAGTTCCGCCATGAGACGGTCACCGAACTCGAAGGCCTCGAAGGCGACGTCGTCCTCGCCGCGGGCGCCTGGACCGGACGCCTGCACCCCGCGCTCGACGGCGCCGTCCGCCCGCTGAAGGGTGAGATCCTCCGCCTGCGGCCGCGACGGGGCTGCCTGCCGCCGCCGAAACGGACCGTCCGCGCGATGGTCGAGGGCCGCCCGATCTACCTCGTCCCGCGCGACGATGGTCAGCTCGTGCTCGGCGCGACCCAGTACGAGGCCGGTTTCGACGAGACCGTCACCGTCCGAGGCGTACGTGAGCTGCTCGAAGGCGCGGAGCGCGTCTTCCCGGGCCTGACCGAGTACGAGCTCGTCGAGACCGCGGCCGGGCTTCGCGCGGCGAGTGTCGACACAATGCCTTTCATCGGTGAGCTGGGCGAAGGTGTCTTCGCCGCGACAGGTCACCATCGCAACGGTCTCCTGATGGCCCCGGTCACCGCGGACGCCGCGGTCGCCTGGCTGGACGGACGGCCGTTGCCGGACGAGGTCGCGGCGGCCACGCCGTCGCGGCGAAGCGAGGAGCGGGTGTGATGGAGATCCAGGTCAACGGCCAGTGGCGCGAATTCCCCGACGGGACCACCGTCGAGGGTGTGCTGGAGGCGCTGGGCACGGCGACGCGGGGCGTCGCGGTCGCGGTGGACGGCGTGGTCGTCCGGCGGGGCGACTGGCCGGAATCGGTGGTGCGCAAGGGCGCCAGCGTCGACATCCTCACCGCTGTGCAAGGAGGCTGACATGAACGGTGACGAACTCGTCATCGGCGAGCACAAGCTCTCGTCGCGGCTGATCATCGGCACCGGCGGCGCGGGCAACCTCGCCGTGCTGGAACGCGCGCTGGTGGCGTCCGGCACGGAACTGACCACCGTCGCCATGCGCAAGGCCGACGCCGAAGGCGGCTCCGGCGTCCTCGAACTGCTTCGGCGGCTCGGCATCCGCCTGCTGCCCAACACCGCCGGCTGCCGCACGGCCGCCGAAGCGGTCCTCACCGCGCAGCTCGCCCGCGAAGCACTCGAAACCGACCTCATCAAGCTGGAGGTCCACGCCGACGACCGCACGCTGCTGCCGGACCCGTTCGAGACCCTCGAAGCGGCCGAACAACTCGCCGCGGACGGCTTCACCGTGCTCGCGTACACGAACGACGACCCGGTGCTGGCGCTGCGGCTGGAGGAGGCGGGCTGTGCGGCGGTGATGCCGCTCGGCGCGCCCATCGGCACCGGTCTCGGCATCCGGAACCCGCACAACATCGAGCTGATCGTGTCGCGCGCGGGGGTCCCGGTGATCCTCGACGCCGGGATCGGCACGGCTTCCGACGCGACCCTGGCGATGGAGCTCGGCTGCGACGCCGTCCTGCTCTCCACCGCCGTGACCAGGGCCGCGGATCCGGAACGGATGGCGTCGGCGATGCGGGCCGCCGTCACCGCCGGGCGGCTGGCCGCCGGCGCGGGGCGGATCCCGCAGCGGTTCTGGGCGCACGCCTCCAGCCCTCCTCGATAACCCTTTTGTACGGTTCACGGCCTTGACAGCGAGTAAGCCCCCGGAGCCCGTATGGTTGACGGCACTTTCCGGAGGCGCACCCGCCGCCGTGTACCCAGAGGAGCCAGTGGTGACCACGTCAACGGTCCAGGACATTTCGGGCAGGTTGTTCCTGGCGGTGGGCAGGCTGTCCCGGTCACTGCGCCAGGCGGGCGTGCCCGGGCCGGGCCACGGCGCCATTTCGGCGCTCGCCACCCTCGTGAACTACGGCCAGCTCCGCCTGGGTGATCTCGCGGCGAAGGAAGGCGTCGCCGCGGCCACCATGTCGAGGATCGTCGCTTCGCTGGTCGAAGCGGGCTACGTCAGCCGTGAATCGGACCCGATCGACAGGCGCGCCTGGCTCGCGGAGGCCACCGAAGAGGGCGAGAGGCTGGTTTCCGGCGTCCGGTCGACGCGGGTGAACGAACTCGGCAAACGCCTCGAACGGCTGACTCCGGAGCACCAGGCGGCCTTGGCGGCGGCTCTCCCCGCGCTCGAAGCGCTTATTGCCGACGAAGAGCGCTGACTTCCGCGCGAAGAGCGCGAAGCTCGTCGAGGATCTCCTTGTTCGCCTGAGCCTGGGTCTCGGCCTGCTTCGCCTCTTCTTCGCGGATGTCCTGGCGAAGCTCGTCCTCCATCCCGCTGACCACCACGGCGATGAAGAGGTTCAGCACCGCGAAGCTGGACACGAGGATGTAGACCACGAAGAACACCCAGGCCATGGGTGCTTCTCGCATGACCTCCTTCGCGATGTCCGGCCACGCCTCGCCCGTCATCACCTGGAACAGGGTGAACAGCGAAGTGCCGAGGTCGCCGAAGTTCTCCGGTGAGATCGCGCCGAACAGCTTCGTCGCCACCACGCCCGCGACGAAGATGATCAGTGCGAGGAGCGCGGCGATCGAGGCCATGCCGGGGATCGACGCGAGCAGGCCGGTGACGACCTTCCGCATCGACGGCACGACCGAGATCAGCCGCAGCACCCGCAGGACCCGCAACGCCCGCAGCACCGCGAAGGGGCCGGTCGTGGGGATCACCGCGATGCCGACGACGACCAGGTCGAAGATGTTCCACGGGTCGCGGAAGAACTTCGCGCGGTAGGCGTAGAGCTTCGCGCCGAGTTCGAGGACGAAGACCCCCAGCGCGATGTAGTCGACCGTGTGCAGCAGCGACCCGTGCTCGGCGACCATCCTGGTCGAGGTCTCCAGGCCGAGGGTGACGGCGTTGAAGACGATCACCGCGATGATGAAGTTCTGGAAGCGGCGGTCTTCGACGACCCTGGCCACCGTTTCGCGTCCCGTCACGGCGCAGATGGTAACCGTCCGTGTGCTCAGTGCTCCGGCGCAAGCCGCCAAAAGGCCGAAACCGGACCGACCTTCGCGCCCATCGGATAGGCGTTTTCGACCGCGTGTGAGACGAACCACTTGCCGTACCGGGCGGCCTCCACGACGGACATCCCCTTCGCGAGACCGGCCGTCAGCGCCGACGCCATCGTGTCCCCGGCGCCGTGCGTGTGCTGCGTCGCGTACCGCTCGCCCGGCAGCTCGACGAACGTGGAGCCGTCGAAGAGCACGTCGACGCACTCCGGGTCGGAGACGAGGTGTCCGCTCTTCACGAGCACGTACTTCGGCCCGAGCCGGTGCAGGACGACGGCCGCCTGGTGCATCTGCTCGCGGGTGGTCACGGTCATCCCGGTCAGCAGGCGGACCTCGTCGAGGTTCGGCGTGAGGACGGTCGCGCGCGGCAGGAGCTCGTCGCGCAGCGCCACCAGCCCGGCCTCGTCGAACAGCGGATGCCCGTGCATCGACGCCGCGACCGGGTCGACCACGAACGGCACCTTGCTGTCACGGCCGATCTCGGCCTTGTCGCACGCTGCGGCGACGGCGTGGATGATCCCGGCCGAGGCGAGCATGCCGGTCTTCGCTGCGTTGACGCCCATGTCGGCCGCGACCGCCTCGATCTGCCCGGCGACGATCTGCGGCGGGATGTCGGTGCGATCGTGCACGCCGAGGGTGTTCTGGACGGTCACGGCGGTGACCGCGACCAGGCCGTGCACGCCACAGGTGAGGAACGTGCGCAGGTCCGCCTGCAGGCCGGCGGCGCCGCCGGAGTCGGACCCCGCGATGGTCAGCGCCGACGGCGGGCTCGGGTTCTCGCTCATGGGTTCATTTTCCATGCGCGATCTCAGACGGTCAGGACGAGCTTCCCCGTGACCCTGCCGCCTTCGCCGACTTCGTGCGCCTTCGCGACGTCTTCCAGCGGGAAGGTCTGGTCGACGTGGACACGCAATTCGCCCTTCTCGACCAGCCCGGTCAGCGCCAGCAGGCCGAGCTGATCGGGTTCGGCGAGCATCCCCGACGTCCGCACGCCGAGCTGCTCCGCCTTCGACATGACAGCCTCGCTCGGGCCACCGGGGACCGCGATCAGCAGGCCGCCGGGTTTCACCGCGTCCAGCCAGCGCAGGTCACTCCGCTCGCCGACCAGCCCGAACACGAGGTCCACCTCGGAGGTGGTCGCGGTTTCGTCGCGGTAGTCGATCGGCTCGTCGACGCCGAGCTCGCGGAGGAAGCCGTGCTTCCCCGCGCTCGCCGTGCCCACGACGTACGCCCCGCGCGCCTTCGCCACCTGGACGGCGAGGTGCCCGACACCGCCCGCGGCCGCGTCGATCAGCACGCGCTGCCCCGGCCGGACATCGGCGAGGTCCACCAGGCCCTGCCACGCGGTGAGCCCGGCGAGCGGCAGCCCGGCGGCCTGTTCGTGGGTGAGGCTCGCGGGTTTGCGCACGAACTGGCGGGCGGGCGCGGTCACGTATTCGCCGTAGCCCCCGGCCTGCCGCGGGAACCACGGGAAGCCGAGTACCTCGTCGCCGACGGCGAAACGCGTCGTGCCGACGCCGAGCTCTTCCACGACCCCGGAGACGTCCCAGCCGAGGACGAACGGCGGCTCGCCCATGAAGACACCGTGCGCCCGGGTCTTCCAGTCGACCGGGTTGATCCCGGCGGCGCGCACCCGCACGAGCACCTCCGTCGGACCGGGGGCGGGCCGGTCGGTCTCGGTCACCTCCAGCACTTCCGGGCCACCAAACCGCTGCTGGGTCACGACGCGCATCGAAAGCTCCTCCGTTGTTGGTGCTTTCCATGCTCGGGCGCTTGGTCTCTTTTCGCCAGAAGGCACTTAAAGGTAAACTAGGTACCTGATGGAAACCACCTGTGAAGTGCCGGAATCCCCGTGGGACATCTACCTGCGGAACTGCCCGTGCCGAGACGTCCTCGATCTGCTCGCCAACAAGTGGACCGCGCTCGTGCTCGGCGCGCTGTCGCGGCGGCCGCACCGGTTCGGTGAGCTGCGCCGCGCCGTCGGCGGGATCAGCCAGAAGATGCTGACGCAGAACCTGCGTGCTTTCGAACGCGACGGCCTGGTCACGCGCACGGTCTTCCCGACCACGCCGCCGACCGTCGAGTACGCGCTGACCGAGCGCGGCGCGAGCGCGGGCACGCTGCTCATGGCGGTCAGCGAATGGTCGGTCGCCAACTTCGACGGGATCCTCCAGTCGCGGAAGGAGTACGACTCGCGGGTGATGGAGCCCGTCGGCTGAAGTCCTCCGCGAAGGCACGCGGACTTCATCGGGAAGTCGGTTCGGCGCACTAACTTGACGAACAATTGGTTCGAACAAGTTACCCGGAGGCTTACGTGCGCAGAACGCTTTCCCTCCTCTCGGTCTTGGTGGCCGTCGCCGGGCTGACGTCCGGTGTCGCCGTCGCCGCGGCCAAAACGCCCAAGGTGCTGGTCATCGGCCTGGACGGCGCCCGGTTCGACAAGCTGATGGCCGCCGACACCCCGAACGTCCACGCGCTGGCGAACCGCGGGTACGTGTCGCGCAGTTCGTTGTACGGCAGCGGGATGGCGCCGACGGTCAGCGGCCCCGGCTGGTCCACGATCCTCACCGGCGTCTGGCCGGACAAGCACGAGGTGAAGGACAATTCCTTCACCGGCAACGATCTCGCCTCGCATCCGAGCTGGCTCGCGCGCGCCGAAACCGCGAACCCGGCGCTCGACACCTACGCCGCGGTCGACTGGACGCCGATCGGCGACCGGATCCTGCGCACCGGCCAGGATCGTAAATTCGTCCTGAACGGCGACAGCGCGGGCTACGAGAAGACCGACGAGCAGGTGGCCGTCGACGCGGAGAAGCATCTCAAGCAGGACAAGGCCGACGCGTCGTTCGTCTACTTCGGACAGACCGACATCGCCGGCCACGAGCACGGCGCGGACTCGTCGCAGTACGAAGCCAGCCTGCGCACCGACGACGCGCTGATCGGACGCCTGCTCGCCGCCGTCGACGCCCGCGCGGACCGCGCGAACGAGGACTGGCTGATCATGATCTCCTCGGACCACGGCCACACGCCCTCAGGCGGCCACGGCGGTGACACGCCCGAGGAGCGGATGACCTTCGTGATCGCCGCCGGCGGCGCCGTTCCTGCCGGAACCCCCGCCGTGGCACCGAAGATCGTCGACATCGCGCCGACCGTGCTGCGGCATCTGGGCATCGCGGCACCGGCGGTCTACGACGGCTATCCGCTCGGCGCCGTGCCCTCTGACGTCTTCGACTCGGCCGTTTTGAAGCCCCGGCAGGACGAAACCGGTGTCCCGTCCGGGGTGCTCGGCTGGACGCACGACGCGCCGGGCGGCTGGACGGTACGCAACGCGTCCGGCATGCCCGCCGGCGTGACGGAATGGCAGGGCTGGGCCTTCACGACCGACGACTTCTGGACCCGCACCGCCCCCGGACAGCAGCGTGAAGCGAACGCGCGGGCACGTGGCGTCTTCGCGGTCGCGGACCCGGACGAGTGGGACGACAAGGGTTCGCCCTCGTCGCGCGGCACCTTCGACTCCTCCCTGGTGTCGCCTTCGCTCGACGTCTCCGGGAAGTCCACTGTGGACGTCGCGTTCGTTTCGCACTACCGGCAGGAGGGGACGCAGCGGGGCGCGCTGACGGCGTCGTTCGACGGTGGCCCTGAGCAGAACGTGCTGGCCTACGGGCCGGAGTCCGGGACGGCGAACAAGGGCGGCGACGTGCTTTCGGTGCCGACGTCGGCTTCGGTGCGGGTGCCCGCCGGGGCTCGTTCGGTGAAGCTGACCTGGCGGCTCTACGCGGCGGGGAACGACTGGTACTGGGCGGTGGACGCTCCCCGCTTCACGATCCGGTAACGCGTGCAATGAAAGTGTCCTTCCTTGCAAAATTTGCAAGGAAAGACACTTTCATTGCACGCCTCAAGGGCTCGAGAGCCGCCAGAAGGGTGAAACGGGACCGACCCCGGCCCCCAGCGGATACGACTCCGCCACGCACCGCTCGATGAACCGCTTGCCCTCGGCGACGGCGGTCGGCACATCGGCCCCCTTCGCCAGCGAGGACGTGATCGCCGAAGCCATCGTGTCCCCACCGCCGTGCGTGTTCCGGGTGTCGAAGCGCGGGCCGCTCAGCTCGACCCATGATTCGCCGTCGGACAACAGGTCCACGCAGTCCTGGGCGGCGTCGAGGTGCCCGCCCTTCACCAGCACCCACTCGGAACCGAACTCCAGCAACGCTTCCGCCGCTTCCCGCTGGGTCCCGGGTCCGGTGACCTCCACGCCGGTCAGCAGCCGCACCTCATCCAGGTTCGGCGTGATCAGCGTGGCGCGCGGGAAGAGCTCGGTGCGGATCGCCTCCAAAGCCTCCTCGCGCAGCAACGCGTGCCCGGTCATCGAAGCGGCGACGGGGTCGACGACGAACGGCGTACCCGAGCGTCCGATGTGGACTTCATCGAGCGTTTTGGCGACGGCGTTGATGATCTCGGCCGTCGCCAGCATCCCGGTCTTCGCCGCGTCGACGCCCATGTCCGTGGCGACGGCCTTGATCTGGCCGGTGACGACGTCGACCGGGATCTCGCTGAAACCCTGCACGCCCAGCGAGTTCTGCACGGTGACCGCGGTCAGCGCGACCATCCCGTGCACCCCGTTGGCGAAGAAGGTGCGCAGATCGGCCTGGATGCCCGCACCACCACCGGAATCCGATCCGGCGATGGTGAGGGCCGTCCTGGGGGTGGCTGTCACGGATTGACCACCGGCAGGTACACCTTGTTGCCCTGCTCGGCGAACTCCGTCGACTTCTCCGACATACCGGCCTCGATGGCCTCCACAGTGGACAGACCGTGTTCCTCGGCGTACTTGCGGACGTCCTGCGTGATGCGCATCGAGCAGAACTTCGGCCCGCACATCGAGCAGAAGTGCGCCGTCTTCGCCGGTTCCGCGGGCAGCGTCTCGTCGTGGTACGAACGCGCGGTGTCCGGGTCCAGCGACAGGTTGAACTGGTCGTTCCAGCGGAATTCGAAGCGGGCCTTGGACAGTTCGTCGTCCCACTCCTGCGCGTACTGGTGCCCCTTGGCGAGGTCGGCGGCGTGCGCGGCGATCTTGTAGGTGATGACGCCGGTCTTCACGTCGTCGCGGTTCGGCAGGCCGAGGTGCTCCTTCGGCGTGACATAGCAGAGCATCGCCGTGCCGTACCAGCCGATCTGCGCCGCGCCGATGGCCGAGGTGATGTGGTCGTACGCCGGCGCGATGTCGGTCGCGAGCGGGCCGAGGGTGTAGAACGGCGCCTCGCCGGTCAGCTTCTCTTCGAGTTCGACGTTCTCCTTGATCTTGTGCATCGGCACGTGGCCGGGGCCCTCGATCATCACCTGGACGTCGTGCTCGCGGGCGATGTGCGTGAGCTCGCCGAGCGTCTCCAGCTCGGCGAACTGCGCGCGGTCGTTCGCGTCGGCGATCGAGCCCGGGCGCAGGCCGTCACCGAGGGAGAAGGTGACGTCGTACTCGCGCAGGATCTCGCAGAGCTCGGCGAAATTGGTGTACAGGAACGACTCCTTGTGGTGCGCGAGGCACCACGCCGCCATGATCGAGCCGCCGCGCGAGACGATGCCGGTGACCCGGCGCGCGGTCAGCGGGATGTAGCGCAACAGCACCCCGGCGTGCACGGTGACGTAGTCGACACCCTGCTCGCACTGCTCGATGATGGTGTCGCGGTACACCTCCCACGACAGCTTTTCGGGCTCCCCGTTGACCTTTTCCAGCGCCTGGTAGATCGGCACGGTGCCGACCGGGACGGGCGAGTTGCGGATGATCCACTCGCGCGTCTCGTGGATCCGCTTGCCGGTGGAGAGGTCCATGATCGTGTCGGCGCCCCAGCGGGTGGCCCACACCATCTTGTCGACCTCTTCCTCCACGGAGGACCAGACGGCCGAGTTGCCCATGTTGGCGTTGATCTTCACCAGGAAGTTCTTGCCGATGATCATCGGCTCGGTCTCCGGGTGCTTGCGGTTGGCGGGGATCACCGCGCGGCCGCGCGCGACCTCGTCCCGCACGAATTCCGGCGAGCAGCGCTCGCGTGCCGCGATGTACTCCATCTCGCGGGTGATGACGCCCTGTTTGGCCCAGCCGAGCTGGGTGTTGTGCTCACGACCGTCGGCCCAGCCGGCGCGCAGCCGATGGAGTCCACTGTGGACATCGATCTGCGCGTCGTCGTCGGTGTACGGGCCGGAGGTGTCGTAAACGTCGAAATGCTCGCCGTTCGAAAGGTCGATCCGCCGCGCGGGGACCCGGAGACCGGATTCCGTCTGGTGGTAGACCTTCCGGGAACCGGTGATCGGACCGGTGGTCACGGTCGGCTTGATGCCCTGGGCATTCTCAAGCGTCGTCAACGACGTTCACTCCCTACGCCGGCATTACCCGGTCAGGTTCATGCGGTCGGCGGCGCCGGGTCCTCTAGAAAGACTCCAGCCGCCCTCTCAGCCCGCCATGGCGCGAGCTCCCGCGGTTGTTTGGTTGTGCCCCGACCATGCCACGCCGGGGCCGGATCAATCAACCCGCCCTCGGTGGCGACTTGTCGACAGCGTTGGTGGTTCACCGGTTCGGGTCCTGTGCGCGCCGGGGATTCACGACAGAATCCCGGAGGTTCTGCACCGTTACAGAAGTCTGGGGTGGATATGCGAAAACTCGTGCTCCCGGCACTGGCAGGCGTGCTGATCGCGGGGCTGGTCCCCGCGGTCGCCGAGGCCCAGGGCGGTGAGGCGCCAGGCGAGCCCGGCGCCCATCCGAGCTGGCTGCCTGCCGACAAGACCGGCTTCGGGACCGCCCGTGAGCAGGTCAGCAACGTCTGGTTCACCCTGCAGGGCGGCCGGATGTCCGAGGTCTACTACCCGGATCTGTCGACACCGGGCGTGCGGTCGCTGGACCTCGTCGTCACCGACGGGACGAGCTTCGCGACCGTCGATTCCTCGGCCAAGGCCCAGCAGGTGCGCCGCAGCGGCGGCCTCACCTACGAACAGACCATCACCGACGACCACCGCCGGTGGAAGCTCCGCAAGACCTACGTCACCGACCCGGCGCGTGCGAGTGTGCTGATCGACGTCGACTTCGTCTCGCTGACCGGCCGCCCGTATCAGGTGTACGCGGTCGCGGATCCCGACCTCACCAACGAAGGCTCCGACGACTCCGCGCGCGCCGACGGTGCGAGCGCGGTCTCATCGGATGCGAAGACGTCGGCCGCGCTGGCGGCGGAACCGGCGTTCTCGCGTACTTCCGTGGGGTACTCGGGCTCTTCCGACGGCATCACGCAGCTGACGAAATCGTTCAGCCTCAAGGATTACGCGACCGCGGCCAAGGGCAACGTGCTGATCACCGGGCAGACCTCCGCCGACGGCGTCCGCTCGCGGGACTTCACGCTTTCGCTGGGCATGGGCGCCAAGGAGACCGACGCGCTCGCCAACGCGAAAGCCTCTCTACGGCGCGGATTCGCCGACGCGGCCCGCGCGTACGACCGGGGCTGGAAGCAGTACCTCCGTCAGCTGAAGGACGCGCCGTCGTCGCTGAAGACCAAGCGGGAGCGGGACCTCTATCAGGCGTCCGTGCTCATGCTCGCGGCGAGCGAGGACAAGATCCACCGTGGCGCGCTCATCGCTTCGCCGAGCATGCCGTGGCGGTTCGGCAACAACGACCCGGAATGGTCGCCGTCGGGCACCTATCACCTGGTCTGGCCGCGTGACCTCTACCAGATCGCGACCGGGCTGCTCGCCGCCGGTGTCCGCGACGCCGCGAACCGGTCGGTCGACTACATGTTCGGCACGCAGCAGCTGCCGGACGGGCATCTGCCGCAGAACAGCCACGTCGACGGCACGCCGTACTGGACGTCCATCCAGCTCGACGAGACCGCGCTGCCGATCGTGCTCGCGCAGCAGCTCGGCCGCACCGACGCGAAGACCTGGCGGGGTGTGCGCAAGGCGGCGGAATTCCTGTTGTCCTACAAGGCGGACAACGGGCACGCGTCGCCGTACAGCCAGCAGGAACGCTGGGAGGAGCAGGACGGCTACTCGCCCTCGACGATCGCCGCGGTGATCGCCGGGCTGGTCTGCGCGGCCGACCTCGCCAAGGCGAACGGCGCCGCCGGTGACGCGAAGCGCTATCTCGACACCGCCGACGCCTTCAAGGCGAAACTCGCCCAGTGGACGGTGACCACGAACGGCCCGCTGTCGAAGGACCCGTACTTCGTCCGGCTGACCAAGGACGGCAATGCGAACAACGGCACCAAGTACAACCTCGGCAACTCCAGCGTGACCATGGACCAGCGTGCCGTGACCGACGCCGGTTTCCTCGAACTGGTGAGGCTGGGCATCTACCGTGCCGACGATCCGGTGATCAGGAACAGCGTCAAGGTCACCGACGCCGACATCGCGTTCACCACACCGACCGGGCAGTTCTGGCACCGTTACACGAAGGACGGATACGGCGAGAAGGCCGACGGCTCGCCGTGGGACTACACGTTCCCGGCCGAAAGCCGGACCACCTTCGGGCGACTGTGGCCGCTGCTCGCGGGTGAACGCGGCGAGTACGACCTCGCCGCCGGTGACCGGGGTACGGCCGCGAAGCGGCTTCGCGACCTCGGGCGCGTCAGTAGTTCGGGGGACACGATGCCGGAGCAGGTCTGGGACGAAAACGCGCCTTCGGGGCGGCCGGGCTTCCCGGCGGGCACGCCGACCGCGTCCGCGACGCCGCTGGCCTGGACGCACGCCCAGTACCTCCGGCTCGCGTGGTCGGTGGAGGCCGGGAAGGTGATCGAGCAGCCTCGGGTCGTGCGGTGCCACTTCCTGGGGTGCTGACCCTCGCGTAAATGTCATGAAAGGGTCGTTCAGGACATCTTTCGTCCTGAACGACCCTTTCATGACATGCGCTGAGGGATCAGTCGTCGGAGGGCTGAGCCTCGGGCAGCCACGAGTTGCCCGGAACGCCCCATTTGTTCGACTTGAGCATTTTCTTCGCCGCGCGGGCGTGCCGCCCGACCAGCCGGTCGAGGTAGATGAAGCCGTCCAGGTGGTCGGTCTCGTGCTGCAGGCAGCGCGCGAGGTAGCCGGTGCCTTCGACCTCGATCGGATTGCCCTCGACGTCGAAGCCGGTGACCTTCGCCCACGAAGCGCGCCCGGTCGGGTACGACTCGCCGGGCGCCGACAGGCAGCCCTCCCAGTCGTCGTCCGGATCGGGCATCGTCTCCGGGATCTCCGACGTCTCGAGCTTCGGGTTCACCACGACGCCCTTGTGGCGCGTGCCCTCGTCGTCGGGGCAGTCGTAGACGAACACGCGCAGGTCGAGGCCGATCTGGTTGGCCGCGAGGCCCACCCCTTCGGCGGCGTACATGGTCTCGAACATGTCGTCGACGAGGGTGCGCAGCTTGTCGTCGAACTCGGTGATCTCCCGAGTCGGGTTGTGCAGCACGGGCTCGCCGGCGATCACGATGGGATGGACGGTCACGCGCGCAGTTTAGTCGGACCCTTCTGGTACACCCTTACCCATGACGCGCCGACGCCGTTACCGAGGCCGGGCGCCGCATCCGTGGTCTAATGGCGCCGCGGAATGACAAGCCTGTGGTTTCACGCCCGCCGAGCACTGACCTGATTGCGAGGAGTCGGATGGACGCCGCGGAGTCGATGGCTGAGCCCGACCAGCCGTCCCCGTCGGAGACCGTGAACGGCCTCAGCGAGCGCGAGCTCGACATGCTCGCGTTCGAACGTCAGTGGTGGAAGTACGCCGGCGCGAAGGAACAGGCCATCCGCGAACGCTTCTCGATGTCGTCGACGCGCTACTACCAATTGCTGAACCGGCTGCTCGAGAAGACCGAAGCCATGCAGGCCGACCCGATGCTGGTGAAGCGCCTGCGAAAGACGCGAGCGGCCCGGCAGCGCAATCGCGCGGCCCGGCGACTGGGGATCGATCTCTCATGAGTCTGTTTTCGGGCCTGTCCCGGCCGATGAAGGCCGCCGGACTGGCCTTGGTCGGTGTCGCCGTGATCGCCGCCGTGATCGGCGGGATCACCCTGACCAGTGGCGGCGGTGATTCCGACACCGCGACGCCGCCCGGCCCCGCGCCCACGTCTTCGGACGGCGCGACGCAGCCTTCGTCCCCGGCGCCCGGTTCGCCTTCGGCCAGCACGCCGCCCGCGTCGTCGTCGGCACCGCCGTCGAGCGCGCCCGCGAGCTCGGCCCCTCCGGCGAGCCAGCCGGGGCAGACCGGTCAGCCGGGCCAGCCGGGGCAGCCCGGTGGTGATCAGCAGGCGTCGCACAAGTGGGTGACGGTGCGCGTCTACAACAACAGCACGATCCAGGGCCTCGCCGAGCAGGCCGCGAAGGATTTCCGCGCCTCGGGCTGGAACGTCTCCGAGGTCAAGGGCTACCCGGGCAGGCTCCCCGAGACGGTGGCGTACTTCCGCCCGGGCACCGACGAGGAGGCGGCCGCGAAGGCGCTGGCGCTGGAGTTCGGGTTCCGCGCCGAGCCCCGGTTCAAGGAGATCGAGAACATCGGCCCCGGTGTGATCGTCATCCTCACCAAGGACTACAAGACCAACGACAAGGACGGCTCCTAGTCCATACGTGAAAGGGCCCGCTTCCTCACGGGGAAGCGGGCCCTTTTCGCATTCTCAGACCTGGGTCCGCGCGTACGCCTCCAGCGCCGCGAGCTGGGCCGGGTCGAGCGACGGCCGGACCGTCTCGGCCGCCTTCGCCAGATGCGCGGCGGTGACCTCCTTGGCCTCCAGCGACTCACGCATCGCGGTCAGCGCGGCCTCGCGGATCAGCGCGGCGCAGTCCGCCGCCGAGTAACCGTCCAAAGTGGCCGCGTATGCCGCGAGGTCCACATCGGACGCGAGCGGGGTGTTCTTGGCGCTGGCGGCGAGGATCGCCTCGCGGGCGTGCGCGTCCGGCGGCGGGACGTAGACGCGGCGCTCCAGCCGTCCCGGCCGAAGCAGCGCCGGGTCGACCAGTTCCGGCCGGTTCGTCGCGCCGAGGACGACGACCTCGCGCATCGGCTCGACACCGTCCAATTCGGTCAGCAGCGCCGCGACCACGCGGTCCGACACGCCCGAGTCCGACGACTGGCCGCGGCGCGCGGCGAGCGCGTCGATCTCGTCGAGGAAGATCAGCGACGGCGCGGCCTCGGCGGCGCGGCGGAACAGTTCCCGCACCGCGCGCTCGGACTCGCCGACCCATTTGTCCATCAGTTCGGCGCCCTTGACCGCGAAGACGTTCAGCGCGCCGGTGCCGGCGAGCGCGCGGACCAGGAACGTCTTGCCGCCGCCGGGCGGCCCGTACAGGAGCACGCCGCGCGGCGGATCGACGCCGAGCCGGGCGAACGAGTCCGGGTAGCGAAGCGGCCAAAGCACCGCTTCGGTGAGCGACTGCTTGACGTCGGTCATGTTGCCGACGTCGTCCAGCGTCAGTCCGCCGGTGGCCAGGTTGTCCGAAGTGGACATCGAGATGGGGCGGACCGTGGTGAGCGCGTCGAGCAGGTCCTGCTGGGAGATCCGCGGCTCGTCGACGTCACGCTGGCGCAGTGCGGCGCGGAGGGCGGCGTCGCGGCGGAGCGCGATGAGGTCCGCCGCCACGAAGCCGGGGGTGCGCTCGGCGATCGGGCCGACGTCGACGCCGGGCTCCAGCGGGGCGTCGCGCAGGAGCACACGCAGCAGTTCCGTGCGGGTCTTCGCGTCCGGGAGCGGCAGGCCCAGCTCGCGGTCGAGCAGGTCGGCGGCGCGCAGCCGCGGATCGGTGGACTCGGCGCGCCCGGTGGTGGCGACCATGGCGAAACCCTTGGTGCGCAAGGCTTTGCGCAGGTCGTCGAGGACGACCGTCGCGAGCGGTGGCGGCTGGGACGCGGGCAGCAGCGCGTCGATGTCGGTGATCAGCAGGACGGCCGGGTCTTCGTCGCGGGTGGCCTGCTCGATCGCTTCGCGCAACCGCGCGGCGGCGACGTTCGGTTCGAGGACGGCGATGTTCGGCGCGGCGAGCGACACCACCCGCACCTTCTCGGCCTGTGCCACGGCGCGGACGAGTGTCGCCTTGCCAACGCCTTCCGGCCCGGACAGCAGGACCCCGAGATGCGCCGACGTCCCGAGCTTCGCCAGCAGCTCCGGACGATGGAAGGCCAGGTCGAACCATTCGGCGAGTTTGCGCGCGGCCGCTTCGGAACCGGCGAGATCCGAAAGTGGCGGCACGGATTCCTCGGCGATCTCGTCGATCCGCTCGTCTTCGACGATCTCCGCGTCGATGAAATCCTCGTGGGGAGTGGCAGGCGTGCTGCGGGCCAGCGTCGTCCCGGCACGGGCGGGTGCGGCGGCGGGCTCGGCCTCGCCGGTGCGGGCGCCGTCGCGCCAGCTGACCACAGTGGACGGTCCGACGGCGACCGGCCCCGAGGGTTCGGTGGCGGTGACGGTGAGCAGCTCGTTCGTCCACGTCATGCCGATGGCGCGGGAAAGCTGGCCGCGGACCGCGGAGACGTCGGAGCCCGGCGCGGGCGCGAGATCCTGGGGGAGCAGGGAAACGGCGTCGCCGACGGTCAGCACCTTGCCGATCAGGGCGAGCCGCAGGGTGTGCGGGGAGAGCGACACGCTCGCGATGCGCGAGCCCGCCACGGTGACCGTCTTCGCGGCCGACACCTCCGCGGGCGCGACGACCACTTCCGAACCTTCGGTCACGCCGAGGTTCGACATCGTGACGTCGTCGAGGAGGATCACGCCCGGGATCCCCTCGCCGTCCGACGGGGCGGCCAGCGCGGAGCTGACCCGCGCGCCGGTGACGCGGACGGCGTCCCAGGCCATCAGGCCGAGCGCGTCGAGGACTTCGGGGTGCAGCCGGACGACGCCGCGGCGGGAGTCCAGTGCGGACGGGGTGTGCCGGACGGTCAGCGTGATCTGGGGTGCGCTCACCCCGCCACCCTATCTACGCGGACCGTGCCCAGCGGTCGAAGGACAGGATCTCCCCGGCGGGTCGGCGGGCGGCCGGGGAGAAGTCGCGCTGGGTCGTGTGGGCGACGGCGAGCAGGCTGATCTGCGCGACGTCTTCGGGGATTCCGAGCAGCTTCGCGACTTCGGCCTCGCGCGCGGGCAGGTGATACGCGCACATCGAACTGCCGAGCCCCTTCGACCGCAGCGCGAGCTGGAAGCTCCAGATCGCCGGGTACACCGAGCCGTAGTACCCGTTCTGGATCACGGGATCCGACGGCGGGCGGCCGATCATGCACGGGATGGCGAGGGCCGGGACGCGGCCGAGGTTGTCGACGAGGTGGCGTGCCGACCGCATGACGGCCTCGCTCGCCAGGTGCCCGTACTTCGCCATGGTCGGGATCGCCTCGGCGCGGACGATCTTCGCGATCTCCGCGCGCAGATCCGGGTCGCGGACGATCACCCAGCGCTGGGCGTCGAGCAGCATCCCCGCGGCAGGCGCCTGCTGCGCGACGCGAACGCAGTCTTCGAGCAGTCCTTCGTCGACCGGCCGGTCCAGGTCGAGCTTGCGGCGGACCGAGCGGGTGGTGGTGAGCAGCGTTTCGGTGTCCATGGCATCCCTCCAGGTGACTTACGGCGTAAGCATACGGTGTAAGTACTTACGGCGTAAGGGGGTACGGGTAAACTGGGACACATGGCGCTGAGCAGGGAGAAGGTGCTCGACGCCGCCTTGCGGCTGGCGGGCGAGCAGGGGCTGGCCGGGCTGTCGATGCGGAAGCTGGCCGCCGACGTCGGCGTGGAGGCCATGTCGCTCTACAACCACGTCGCGAACAAGGGCGATCTGCTCGACGGGCTGACCGCGCGGGTCTTCGAGAGCGTGCCGCTGCCCGGACCCGGGCCGTGGGACGAGCGGCTGCGTGCGCTGACTCATGGTCTGTACACGGCTTTTTCGCGGCATCCGGTGGTGGTCCGGGCGCTCGCGACCGACGCGGCGAACCCGCGTTCGGCGGGCGCGCTGAAGTTCATCGACGCGATGTTCTCCGCGCTGCTGGACGCCGGACTCGACGAACGCGGCGCCGCGCGGGGCTACCGATCGCTGATCGGGCTGGTGTTCGGGGCCGTGCTCACCGAGACGGTGGGGCTTTCCGGTGTCCCGGACCCGTCGGATCTGGAGCGGGCCGAGCCGGTGGTGGCTTGGTTCCAGCGATCCGTGACCGCGGACGGGCTGCCCTCACTGCACCGGGCGCTGCCGTCGCTGCTGGACGGCGACTGCCTGCAGGACTTCGAGGCCCAGCTGGACCTGGTGATCGGCGGGCTGCGGGCTTCGGTGGGCTGAGCTTCGCTGGGTCGCGCGCGGATGTCGCGAAAGCCACTTTCGAGACATCCAGCGTCCCGAAAGTGGCTTTCGCGACACCGTCCGCAGTCAACGATCCCCAAGTTGTCCACAGGTTCACCCACTTGTGGACAACTACGACCTCCGACCCCCGTTTCCCCCGGCCTCGTCGGACACCCTCGGTACGCTGGGCGCGGGGCCGTCCCCCAGGGACGGGCGGGGGGCTGGGAGTGGACGGTCGGCCGGGTGGATCAGCGTTTCCGCAGGCCGATGCGGCGCCATGAGCGGCGTCGCGCGCCCCGGTCCTTGTCGGTCGAGATGGTGCGCGGAGCCCGCGCGACGTGCTGTTCGCCCCGCTGCAGCCGCACGCGCTGAGCGGCGCCGGCCACCACGCGCCGCAGTGGCGGTCGCAGGCCGAGACGGCGGCGACTCGAAGAACGCCGGATCGCGCGCCGTTCCCGCGGCGGCGCCATCCACGCCTCCGGATGGTTCGCCAGCCAGCGGTGCCGGTACACCGAGTACGGGATGTGCGCCAGGTACAGGATCAGCGCGATCGCCAGCGCCACCAGCGGGAACTGGATGATCGCGGCGGCCAGCAGGCCCACCCCGACCAGCAGCGGCGCGATCGCCTTGGGCGGCGCCTTCACCGTCTTCAGCGAAAGCGTCGGGATCCGGCTGATCAGCAGCGCGGCGACGGCGATCGTCCACACCCACACCACGTACTGGTGCGACCACCAGCCCTGCCCGAACTGCAGCTCCAGGATCAGCGGCAGCATCGCCAGCAGACCACCGGCGGGCGCGGGCACACCGACGAAGAACTCGCCCGCGTACGGCGGCTGCTCGGTGTCCTCGATCAGCGTGTTGAACCGCGCCAGCCGCAGGATCATGCAGACCGCGAAGATCAGCGACGCCACCCAGCCGATGCGCTCGCCCTCCGCGTGCCAGACGTACAGCACCAGCGCGGGCGCGACACCGAACGAGATGCCGTCGGACAGCGAGTCGAGCTCCTGTCCCATCTTCGACGTCGCGTCCAGCAGCCGCGCGATCCGGCCGTCGAGACTGTCGAGCACCGCGGCGATCCCGATCGACGCGATCGCCATCGGATAGTTGCCGATCAGCGCGAACTGCACCGACGACAGACCGGCGCACAGGGCGAGCACCGTGATGGCGTTCGGCAGCAGCCGCACGCCGGGAGTGGTCACACGGACCATGGATCAGCCTTCCGGGTGCGGCGCCGTGGGCAGCTCGGCGATCGGCGTCTCGCCGCCGATCGTGCGCTGGCCCTTCGAGACGAGGACCTTGCTGCCCGGCGGCAGGTACAGGTCGACTCGCGAGCCGAAGCGGATGATGCCGTACGTCGCGCCGACGCCGACCTTGTCACCCTCGCGGATCTCACAGAGGATGCGCCGGGCCACCAGCCCCGCGATCTGTACCACGACGAGCTCGTGGCCGTCGTCGGTGCGCATGAGCACGGAGTTGCGCTCGTTGTCGTCGCTCGCCTTGTCCAGGTCGGCCGACAGGAACTTCCCGGGCCGGTACGCGACCCGCTCGATCACACCCGAGGCCGGGACCCGCTGGACGTGCACGTCGAACACCGACAGGAACACGCTCACCCGCATCCGCGGTTCGGCGGGCAGCCCCAGCTCGGGCGGCGGCACGGCCTCTTCGATCAGCGAGACCAGACCGTCCGCCGACGCGACCGCGAGGCCGGCCTGGGCGGGCGGGACCCGCTTGGGCTCACGGAAGAACGCGGCCGTGGCGGCCGTCGCGAGCGCGCCGACGACGCCCAGGCGCTTGGAGAACCTCCGCAGCACCAGCGTCGCGGCGAGACCGCCGAACACGAACGGCCTGCCGGCCGGGTGCATCGGCGGAACGGTCTCGCGGGCCAGCTTCACGGCGTGCGCGAGGGGATTACCAGTGGCTTCCGGCCGGTTGCCGCTCATTGGTCGGGTTCACCGCAGTTCGTGTCGGGGGGTCGGGACAGGAAGAGCCACCACGCTACCGCCCTGTCCGGAACCGGGCCGTGGCCTCCCCCGGAAGGGTTTCCCCGCGCCGGGTGGGCGGGGCCACATCCCGGTAACGCAAGGTCGAAATACGCGATAACTCTAGGTAATTGACGCCGATAGCAGACCTTGAAGGACTCCCGAATGCCCGCCAGCCCGGACCCCGCGGGCGAGCGACTCGCCGAGTTGTTCCGCGCCTGGAAGAGGGACATTTCGGCGGCGCCGCTGCCTCCGCTCGTCGACCCCGTCCGCGCCGCCTCGATCATCGCCGAGGCACGCGCGTCCGGATGCATATGCCCCCCGACGGCACATGCATCCGGACGCGGCCACTGGAACCGAGCGAACATCCCACTCTAGTTCGCCGCGCGCCGGTGATCACCGGTCGCGAGAAAACCGTTACCAACGGTTACTCCGTTGATCACCGCCGATACGAGTCGCTCCGCCCGGAGCCGCGCACCAGCCGCAGCAGGGCGAGCAGCACGATCGAACCGAGGATGGCGACGCCGAAGCTGGGGAAGTCGAACTCGAAGGTCCGCTCGGTGCCGGTGGCGAGGCGGTAGACGAAACCGCCCAGCGCCGCGCCCAGCACGCCGATCAGGATGCTGAACAGGCAGCCGCCGCGCCGGTCCGGGCCGCCCACCACGACATTGGCCAGCCAGCCGGCGATGGCGCCGAACACGATCCACGAGAAGAAACCCATGCCATCGAGGTTACCGACCCGGATGGAGTAGCGCACAAGGAGACTTGTACAATCGCTCTTGTGCAACTACTGTTGTGCGTCATGGCCGACAGTGCTGATCGCGAAGTCCATGAAGTCCACGATTCGAAGGTGCTCGCCGCGATGTCGCATCCGCTGCGGCGGCGCCTGCTCGACGTCCTCCGCCTCGACGGCCCGTCCACGGCTTCCGTGCTCGCCGAACGGACCGGGCAGGCGGTCGGGAACGTCAGTCATCACCTGAAGGTGCTGGCCGCCAGCGATCTGGTCGAGGAGGCACCGGAGCTCGCCCGCGACCGTCGCGAGCGCTGGTGGCGCCGAGTGGGCTACGCGGTTTCCTGGTCGCCTTCGGACTTCCCCGACGACCCGGTCGCGGCCGCCGCCGAATCCCTCGCCCTCGAACGTCAGGTTTCCATGGCGCGCCAATGGTTCGCCGAACGCGAGACCTATCCGGAGGAATGGCATCGCGCCGCCTTCGCCACCGACAGCTGGGCGAAGATGTCGGTCGCCGAACTGGCCGAGCTCGAACAGAAGGTCCACGAGCTGATCAAGTCCTACAGCGGCCGCGAGATCCCGGACGACGGCCAGGAACGCCGCCCCGTCTTCATCGCCACCCGCGCCGTCCCGGCCCGCCCGTGACCACCCGCGAACGCGGCGGACTGCTGCGATCGAGAGATTTCCGGCTGCTGTGGACCGGCGAGACGACCAGCGTGCTCGGCAGTTCCATCGCCGTCGTCGCGCTGCCGCTCGTCGCGGTGGTCACCCTGCAGGCGAGCACCCTCGCGGTCGGGCTGCTGACCGCGGCCGCCTGGCTGCCGTGGCTGCTGATCGGCCTGCCCGCCGGCGCCTGGGTGGACAGACGGCCGAAACGCCCGGTCATGCTGGTGTGCAACGGCATTTCCATGCTGGTGTTCCTGAGCGTCCCGGTCGCGGCGTGGACCGGCCTGCTCACGATGACCCAGCTGATCGTCGTCGCCTTGGCGGGGGGCGTCGCGAAGGTGTTCTTCAACGTCGCGTATCGCGCGTACTTGCCTTCGCTGATCGAGAAGGAACAACTGCAGGAGGCCAACGAAAAGCTGCAGGGCAGCGAATCCGCCGCGCAGATCGGCGGACCCGGGCTCGCCGGGCTCTTGGCGCACTGGTTCGGTGCCGTCGCCGGGGTGTTCGCCGACGCCGTCAGCTTCGGGATCTCCGTGCTGTGCCTGCGATCCATCCGGCACCGTGAGCCCGAGCGCCCGGCGAAGACGCGTTCGCGGCTGCGTGACGAGATCCGCGACGGCCTCGTTTTCCTCGTCCACGACCCGTATTTGCGCGTCCTGGCGGTCTTCGGCGCGATCTCGAACGTCGCGCTCATGGGCTACCAGTCGATCGAGGTCGTGTTCCTCGTCCGCGATCTCGGCGTCGGGGAGGGCACCGCCGGGCTCGTGCTCGCGCTCGTCGGCGCGGGCGGCGTCGCCGGGGCCGCGCTGTCGGGCAAGATCGCCGCCCGGATCGGCACCGCGCGGGCCTTCGTTCTCTGCGAGGCATTCGGAGCGCTCATGATGCTGCTCGGCCCGCTGGCGAACGGCGGCTGGGGGCTCGCCTTCTTCGTCGCCGCGGGGTTCTCGGTCAGCGCGGGCGTCGTCGGCTCGAACGTCCTCAACGCCACCTTCAGGCAGCGCTACGTCCCGGCGGCGATGTTCGGCCGGGTCACCGCGAGTTCGTCCGTGCTCAGCTTCGGCGCGGTCGCGCTCGGCGTGCTGCTCGGCGAGATCCTCGGCGAGACGGCGGGCGTGCGGCAGACGCTGGGATTGATGGCCGGGCTCGAGGTGGTCGCCGTCTTCGTCCTGCTGTTCACCCCGGTCGGCCGCTGCCGCGACTTCCCGACGGATCGCGTTTAGCCCGCTGAACGCAGGTCAGAGCAGGAGGACGTCCACCTCGTCGCCCTGCTCGACCGAGTCCATGTCCTCCGGCAGCACGATCAGGCAGTTCGCCTGCGTGAACGACGCCAGCAGATGCGAGCCCGGCCCGCCGCGCGGACCGACGATCCCGGTGACCTCGCCTTCGGAATGCGTGTAGAAGCCCCGCCGGAACTGGCGCCGTCCGGCGGGGGAGGTCATCGCCTCGGTCAGCCGGGCCCGCACCCGCTGCCGGTCGACCCCCGTGTGCCCCATCGCCGCGAGCAACGCCGGCCGCAGGAACGCTTCGAAGGACACGAGCACGCTCACCGGATTGCCCGGCAGCGTCACCACCGGCACGCCGTTCCAGCGTCCGCAGCCCTGCGGCCCGCCCGGCTGCATCGCGACCTTCCGGAACTCCACGCCCTCCCCGGTCAGCGCGTCCTTCACCACTTCGTACGCCCCCGCGCTCACGCCGCCCGACGTCACCAGCAGATCGGCCTCCGCCAGCCGCGGCTCGATCACCGCGCGGAACTCGTCCACGTCGTCGACCACGCTGCGCACGACCTCGGCCTCGCAGCCGAGCGCGCGGATCGCCGACGCCAGCATGATGCTGTTCGATTCGTAGATCTGCCCGTGCCGCAAGGGTTCCGGCGCGTCGACGAGTTCGGTGCCGGTGGACACCACGAGCACCTTCAGCGGCCGGTACACGGGAACCTCGGCGAGCCCGACGGCCGCCGCGAGACCCAGTTGGGCCGGCCCCAGCACCGTTCCCGCCGAAAGCGCCACGGTGCCCTCGACGACGTCTTCGCCCCGGCGTCGGATGTGCGCGCCCGGGACAGCCGTCCTGAGAATCCGGACGTCCGTCACACCACCGTCCGTGTGCTCCACCATCACCACCGCGTCGGCACCGGGCGGCATCGGGGCACCGGTCATGATCCGGTGCGCGGTGCCCGGCTCCAGCTTCGTGCTGTCGACCCGGCCCGCGGGGATGTCTTCGGCGACCGGCAACGTCACGGGTGCCTCCGCGACGTCTTCGGCGCGGACGGCGTAACCGTCCATCGCGGAATTGTCGAACGGCGGCAGCGAAACCCCCGCGCGCACGTCCTCGGCGAGCACGAGCCCGGCGGCTGAGGCGAGCGGAAGGCGGATGACGGGGGCGTTCCCGAGCAGGCCGGTGACGGTCTCACGGTGGGCGTCGACGGAGATCACCGGACCATCCTCCCGCCTCGGGCCCCGCATGCAAGACTCTGCGCGTCACAACGACCATCCGGGGAGAAGAAGACATGCAGGTTCAGATCCGTCACCAGCCATCGTTCGCGGTGGCGAGGCTCATCCTCGCCCCGGGCGAGCCGGCGCAGGTCGAGTCGGGCGCGATGATGGCGACGAGTTACGGCGTGCAGGTCCAGTCCCAGGCGCAGGGCGGCATCATGAAGGGCCTCGGCCGCGCCTTCCTCTCCGGCGAGTCCTTCTTCATCTCCACCTACACCGCCCCGCAGAACGGCGGCTGGGTCGACGTCGCCGCGAACCTGCCGGGCGACATGCAGATCATCAACCTCGACGGCCGCACCGGCTGGTGCGTCACCCGCGGTTCGTGGCTCGCGTCCTCCCACGGCGTGCAGACCGAGACAAAATGGGGCGGGCTCAAGAACCTCGTCGGCGGCGAGGGCGGCTTCCTGACGCACGCGACGGGACAGGGCCCGCTCGTCGTGGCCTGCTACGGCGCGCTGGAGACGGTGACCCTGCAGCAGGGCGAGGTGATCACCATCGACACCGGGCACGTCGTCGCGTTCGCCGACACCCTGCAGTACCAGATCCGCAAGGTCGCCACTGGCGTCATCCAGTCGATGAAGAGCGGTGAAGGCCTCGTCTTCGACTTCGCCGGGCCTGGCCAGCTGCTCACCCAGACCCGCAACCCGTCGGCGCTGTCCGCCTGGGTGATCGCCCAGGTCCCCTCCCGCTGACCGCATGCGGGTCCAGACGAGGCACACCCCGAACTTCGGGGTCGCACGAGTGCTGTTGTCCCCCGGCGAAGCCGTCCAGGCCGCCGGGGACACCATGCTGGCCAGCAGTTTCGGCATCACCGAAACCGTCCCGTCCCGCGGCGGCTCGCGGGCGGGCAAGGCCGCCCCGTCGGTGTTCAACGCACCGGAGGGCGGCGGCTGGATCGACTTCGCGCCGCTGGCCGCCGGCGACGTCTACCCGCTGGAGTTCAACGGCGGCGGGGGCTGGTGCGTGAGCCGGGACGCGATCCTGGCCCGGCCGGCGACCGTCCGGCACGACCCCGGCTGGGCGCCGCTGCAGAAGCTCTTCGGCGCCGATTCCGGTTTCCTGGAGCACTACAGCGGAAGCGGCCCGCTCGTGCTGGCCGCGCAGGGCCCGGTCGACGCCTTCGAACTCACCGCGGGCGAACTCGTCACCGTGCGGCCGGACTTCCTGCTGGCCTATCCGGACACCGTGCAGTGCCGTCTCCGCGCGGTCGACCAGTCCGGCCCGCAGTCGGTCCGCACCGGCGAAGGGCTCGCGCTGGACTTCGCTGGACCAGGACGCGTCCTGGTGCAAGCGCGCAATAGGCGGCTTTCTCGCGGATGACCTTGGGACGAATTGAGCATTGCCGAAGCCGGTAATTCGGGTAGCGTGAACTGCACTCGAAACCGCCGGCCGGGGCAGAGAAGGCCGACGGATCCTGTGCTGAGGGAGTGCGCCGTGGCAGTCGGCACCGTCAAGTGGTTCAACTCGGAAAAGGGCTACGGATTCATCGAATCCACCGAAGGGCCCGACGTCTTCGTCCACTACTCGGCCATTCAGGCCGACGGATTCCGGACGCTCGACGAGGGTGATCGCGTGGAATTCGAAGTCCAGTCCGGCCGTGACGGGCGGAGTCAGGCCGCGGACGTACGCAAGGTCTCGTAGGAGGACTTCGGGCGACCCCCGGCGGCGCCCGGAACTGGCGCGTTAGGCTTCGCTGCGTGACAGGCGATGAGTCGGGGGACCTGACGGGTCGTCGGCTGGGCAACTACCGCATCGACGGCGTGCTCGGCAAGGGCGGCATGAGCGTGACCTACAAGGCCACGGACGTGCGGCTCGGACGCAAGGTGGCACTGAAGGTCATCGGTGATCACCTCGGGGCCGACGCCGAATTCCGCGAACGCTTCGTCGACGAGGCGCGGAACACGTCCGCGATCGACCATGCCAACGTCGTGCCCTTGTACGACTTCGGCGAGCTCGAAGGCATGCTCTACATCGCCATGCGGATGGTCGACGGCGGGGACCTCGCCGGGCTGATCTCCGGTGGCCCGATCGCGCCCGCCCGCGCGCTGAACATGCTCGACCAGGTCGCCGACGCGCTCGACACCCTGCACAACCGGGGTCTCGTGCACCTCGACGTCAAACCGGCGAACGTCCTGGTCACCAGCAAGGAGACCTCGCGCGAGCACGTCTACGTCGCCGACTTCGGCCTGACCCGCCGCGGCGCCACCGGGCATCGCACCCGCGGCGGCGACTTCCTCGGCTCGCCCACGTACGCGGCGCCCGAGCACCTGCGCGGCGAGCCGCTCGACGGCCGCACCGACCAGTACGCGCTCACCTGTGTCCTCTACGCCTGCCTGACCGGCAGCCCGCCCTTCAAGGGCGACGTGCAAACGGTCATCAAGGGACATCTGAACGGCGAGCCCCCGGCCATCTCGCGGATCGTCGGCCTGCCCGCCGGCATCGACGAGGTCGTCCGGAAGGGAATGGCGAAGAATCCCGCCGAGCGCTACCCCAACTGTGTTGAGATGATCGCGGCCGCCAGGCGCGCGCTCGGTCCGCTCGCGACTTCGAACGAGCCGCCCGGCGCGCCCGGGCAGGCGGCGGCCGCGACCGTCCAGCAGGCGGTCCCGCAGCAGGCGCCACGGCAGAACACGCCGCCACAGGGAGAGGGGGGCCCCGTGCACCCGTACGGAGGACAGCAGCCCGGCTACGGCCAGCAGGGACCGGGACCGCAGGGTCCCCCGCCGCAGCAGGGCCCGCCGCCCGGTTACGGCCCGCCGCCGCAGCAGGGTGGCTTCCAGCAGGGCGGTTTCCAGCAGGGTCCGCCGCCGGGCTACGGCCCGCCGCAGCAGCAGGGGTTCCAGCAGGGTGGCTTCCAGCAGGGGCCGCCCCCCGGTTACGGCCCGCCGCAGCAGCAGGGCGGTTTCCAGCAGCAGCCCAAGAAGGGCGGCGGCGCCAAGTGGATCTGGATCATCGTCGGCGCCCTCGTGGTCGCGGGCGCGATCGTGGCCGCCATCTTCATCTTCGGTGACTCGAACAGCGGCAACGGCCCGCAGACCACCGCGCCGAACATCCCGGTCGGCCCCGGCGGGTCCCAGTCGCAGGCTCCCGGCTCGTCGTTGAAGCCGCCGCCGTCGTCGATCCCCATCAAGCCGAGCAACTGAATACCACCGCGCTGACCTGCGGTTCTTGCACTCTCCCCTGGAGAGTGCTAAACACGACGTTGGCACTCGACGCCGTCGAGTGCCAGGCGTGACGGTCACCGACCGTTCGCCTGAAGGTCGGGACGGTGAGGCCGCACCCTTGATCGGGTGGGTCGTCCGTCGCGGGCACCGAGCCTGGCCGAGGAAGAGTCCTGCCGCCGCGCTGTAGTAGGCGTGCGGCGGCGCCCAATACCGGAGGACCACACCGCAATGGCCAAACTGATCGCGTTCGACGAGGACGCCCGCCGCGGTCTTGAGCGCGGCTTGAACACCCTCGCCGAAGCCGTCAAGGTGACCCTCGGCCCGCGGGGCCGGAACGTCGTGCTCGAAAAGAAGTGGGGCGCGCCGACGATCACCAACGACGGTGTCTCCATCGCCAAGGAGATCGAGCTCGAGGACCCGTGGGAGAAGATCGGGGCCGAGCTCGTCAAGGAAGTTGCCAAGAAGACCGACGACGTCGCGGGTGACGGCACCACCACCGCCACCGTGCTCGCCCAGGCTCTCGTCCGCGAGGGTCTGCGCAACGTCGCCGCCGGGGCCGACCCCATCAGCCTGAAGCGCGGCATCGAGGCGGCCGTCGAGGCCATCACCGAGCAGCTGCACAAGGCCGCCGTCCAGATCGAGACCAAGGAGCAGATCGCCGCCACCGCGTCGATCTCCGCCGCGGACCGCACCATCGGCGAGCTCATCGCCGAGGCGCTGGACAAGGTCGGCAAGGAAGGCGTCGTCACCGTCGAGGAGAGCAACACCTTCGGGCTCGAGCTCGAGCTCACCGAGGGTATGCGCTTCGACAAGGGCTACATCTCCGGTTACTTCGTGACCGACCCGGAGCGTCAGGAAGCCGAGCTCGAGGACCCGTACGTCCTGCTCTTCGGCTCCAAGATCTCCACCGTCAAGGACGTCCTGCCGCTGCTGGAGAAGGTCATCCAGTCCGGCAAGCCGCTGCTGATCATCGCCGAGGACGTCGAGGGCGAGGCCCTGGCCACCCTCATCGTCAACAAGATGCGCGGCACCTTCAAGTCCGTCGCCGTCAAGGCCCCGGGCTTCGGTGACCGCCGCAAGGCGATCCTGCAGGACATCGCGATCCTGACCGGTGGCCAGGTCATCTCCGAGGACGTCGGCCTCAAGCTGGAGAACGCGGACCTTTCCCTGCTGGGCAAGGCGCGCAAGGCCGTCATCACCAAGGACGAGACCACCATCGTCGAGGGTGCGGGCGACGCCGACCAGATCCAGGGTCGCGTCAACCAGATCCGCGCCGAGATCGACAACTCGGACTCGGACTACGACCGCGAGAAGCTCCAGGAGCGTCTGGCGAAGCTGGCCGGCGGCGTGGCCGTCATCAAGGCCGGTGCCGCCACCGAGGTCGAGCTGAAGGAGCGCAAGCACCGCATCGAGGACGCGGTGCGCAACGCCAAGGCCGCCGTCGAAGAGGGCATCGTCGCCGGTGGTGGCGTCGCTCTCATCCAGGCCGCCGAGGCCGCCTTCGCCGGTCTGAAGCTCGAGGGCGACGAGGCCACTGGTGCCAACATCGTCAAGGTCGCCGTCGAGGCGCCGCTCAAGCAGATCGCGATCAACGCCGGCCTCGAAGGCGGCGTCGTGGCGGAGAAGGTCAAGTCCCTCCCGCAGGGCCACGGCCTCAACGCCGCCACGGGCGAGTACGAGGACCTGCTCGCGGCCGGCGTGCCGGACCCGACGAAGGTCACCCGCTCCGCGCTGCAGAACGCCGCTTCCATCGCGGCGCTGTTCCTGACCACCGAAGCCGTCGTGGCGGACAAGCCGGAGAAGGCCGCGGCCGCTCCCGCCGACCCGTCCGGTGGCATGGGCGGCATGGACTTCTGAGTTCGAGCCTGTAGCACCACCGGAAAGCCCGGACGCGCCTCGCGCGTCCGGGCTTTTCCTTTGCTGAGTGCGGCGTCAGTGGTGTTTCTGGTGGGCCGGTATTCGCCTCCCACTCGGCTGCGAACCGGGTCATACGAGCTTGATCAACGGAGGATCGGGGACATTGAGTGTCCCCAATCCTCCGTTGATCAAGCTTCGAGAGCCGAGAGTCCCCTCGACGATGTGGGAGTCGGGACACTCAACGTCCCGACTCCAACATCGTCGACCTCCGGCACGCCAACCCTCATGTTGGTCAGCTGATTCGAGCGTGGAGGATTTGGGACACTCAACGTCCCAAATCCTCCACGCTCGACCACAGGAAGTCGCATTGGCTGCTGGTGCACCTGGGCCGAACGTGCCGATGACCCAGTGAGTGCCGCGCCCTACGACTTCCCGTCCACCGCGTACTTGCCGCCCTGCTTCCGACGATCCTCCTCGTACGGATCGATGGAGTTCGGCACCGAAGGCTTCCTCGGCTCAAGGCCGGTCCGGTCGGTTCCGCCCGCCTCCGTGGCGGGATTCTCCCGTTCGACCGTCTCGGGATTCGGGTCGATCTTCCCCCGGTCGCTGTTGGCGCTTTCCCAAGCGGCGAACAGCTTCTTGAGGTCTTCGGAAAGCTCGCCGTCGATCCGCGCGTAGGCCTCGGCCGCCTTCCTGAGCTGCTCACCGGCGAGCAGGAATCGCGCGCAGCTCGTCCTCATGAACTGCTCGACGGCGTCGCGGATCTCCAACGTCGTGTCGTCGCCCGTGCACGTCTGCTCGTCGCGGCCCGCGAGGTGCCGGTCGGCGCCGTCGGCCTCGGCCAGAATCCGCAGTTGTGCCGAATAGGCTTCGGCCGCTTCGAAGCAGGTCTGCGCCACTCGCAACAGGAAGTGGACCTCGACCCTGACGCCTTTGTACTTCGCGCGATCGGTCTGGTTCGGCAGCGTGTTCGCGGTGAGGTCGTAGAGCTCCAGTTCGTAGCTGTGCACCCCCGCGATCGCCTTCTGCAGGGCCAGCACGTTCGAGCCGAAGTCGGCTTCGAGACCGGACAAGGCGTTGTGCTCGTCCTGGATCGAAGTGGTGAGCTTCTGCAGGATGTCCTGGAGGGACATGGCGTCCTGTTCGACGGTGAGTCCCTTGATGATCCCGCCGGCGAAAACGGCAAGGTCGAGGACGGCGCCGACCGGGCCGAGAACCTTCCCGCCCGCCTCGTCGACGGTCTTCACGACCTTGCTGAGTTTCGCCCCCGCGGACAGCAGATTGGTCGCGATCCCGTGCAGCGTTTTCGCCCCGTCGACCTTCTCCAGGATCGAGTCCGCGGTGAAGACCTTGAGAGTGACCTTCTCGTCCAGCTTCTTCGTGGCCCAGTTGAGCCGTTTGATGATGTTGAGCCGGGTCGCCTGGATCGTCGCGGCGCGGGTGGAGTAGAGCGTGGACAGGCTGGCGAGGATGAGCGACTGGTGCGCCATGGTCGGCGCGATCGAGGCGAAGAATCCTTCACGGAAGGCTTTGGCGGCGAGTCCGGTCCACTCGATGAACCATTCCTCGTTCGCGCTGGTCGTACCGGCCAGCCATTCGACGTTCCGGACGACCGCGCCCTGACCGAGAAGTTCGGCAACCCGCCCGTTCTTGTCCTGGAAGCCGAGGTTGCCGGCGACGTTCAGGAACGTGTTGTGGGCGGCCTCCAGCTTCGCGAGGTCGGGCCCCTCCAGCTGCGGGACGAACTTGGCGAACTCCTGCCGCCGGTTCCAGGCCAGCCGCTCGATCTGCGCGAGATTCCGTTCGACGTGGCACTCGACGTTCTTCTGGGTCTGCGGGTTCCAGCCGTCGCAGTGGACGTCCTTGTAGTGGCCGTGCATACCGTCCATGACCCAGGTCAGGTATCCGCAGAAATCGTCGGCACCCGAGAGGTGGCCGTAGGATTCGGCGGGCCACTGCCAGGCCCAGGGCTCCGCGGAGCACGGCACGGCGGGCGAGAGCCGCGTCATGGCGTCGACGGCGTCTTCCATCCAGCGCTTGGTGAGCGCCTGGTGGAAGTCGTCCAGCGCGCCGTCGAGCATTCGCTTGTACTCGCTGAGGCTCAGATACTTGGCCATGGAGGCCCCCGCTTCCCGCTCCCTGTGACAAAGTCAGGGGAAGTGTAACGGCGAACACGCGCTCTCGCGGCCGAACTCCGGAAAAGCGAGAAGCCCGGGCTTCCCCAAGCCCGGGCTTCTCACCTTCGTCCCCCTGCCCTGTCGGATCGCGTTCAGCGGGCTGAACGCGATCCGCCCCCGATCAAGATTCGCCCGGCTGTTCCGGAGTCAGAAGCCACGCGGCGGCGTAGAGCGGGATCGCGAATCCGGCGGTGAAGAAGACGCCGGCCACGAGGGCGATGCGCAGGATCGCGGCGTCGACGCCGAGGTAGGCGGCCCAGCCGCCGGCGACGCCCGCGAGCATCTTGTCGGTGCGGCTGCGGTAGAGCTTCTTGGTGGCCTGGGGGGTGTACACGCTGTTCGTCATGGCTCGATGTTCGCTCCGGAACGACCCCCGGCGCATCGGGGAACGGCCCCGACCCGACCCTGGAATCCGACCCTGAGGGGCCGAAAACCGGATGCCCGGTGCCCCTGGCCGCGAGTATGACTTGTCCGGTGAAACACGACAGCCCCGAATTCGCCGCCATCGCCGAGCAGGGCACGATCCTGCGCTGCCAGGTCGGGTCCGGGCTGCACGGCACCGCCGTGCTCGGCCAGGACGACCGGGACGAGCTCGGCATCTGCATCGAGCCGCCGGACCACGTCATCGGCCTGAAGCGGTTCGAGCAGTACATCTTCCGTACACAGCCCGAAGGCGCCCGATCCGGCCCTGGCGATCTCGACCTGATCGTCTACTCGCTGCGCAAGTGGATGCGGCTCGTGCTCAACGGGAACCCGACCGTTCTCTTGCCGTTGTTCGTGCCCGAGTCCGAGATCGTGGTGATCGACGAGCTGGGCGCCGAACTGCGCGAGCACGCGCACCGGATCGTCTCGCGCCGCGCCGGGCTGCGGTTCCTCGGCTACTCCCGCGCCCAGCGCGAGCGGATGCTGGGGCTGCGGGGCAAGGCGGGCAGGTCGGAGCTGATCGAGGAGTACGGCTTCGACACGAAGTTCGCCATGCACATGGTGCGGCTCGGCGTGCAGGGCGTGGAGCTGCTGGAGACCGGTCGGATCACGTTGCCGGTCCCCGAACCCTGGCTCGGCTGGCTCCGGGATCTGAGGCAGGGCAAGAAAACCCGTGAGGAAGCGCTGGAGGCGGCCGAATCGCTGGAGCGCCGGCTCGGCGAGCTGGTGCGCGGCGCGTCGCCGCTGCCGGAGAAGCCGGACGCCGATTGGGCCGACGCTTGGCTGGTGCGCGCCTACCTCAGGGCGTGGAAGATGCCTTGATGACGATCAAGGCGAAAGCGCTCACGTTCGGGGTCGCGGTGCTGACCGTGCTGGGAATCGGCACGGCCAGTGCCGCGCCTGAAGGCCATGGCGCGCGAAGCAGGCTCGACGTCGTTCAGGCCCGCGGGGAGATCCGTGTGTGTTCGACGGGGGATTATCGCCCGTTCACCTATCGGGACGCCGCGGGCGCGTGGAGCGGGATCGACATCGATCTCGCGGGCGACCTCGCCGGGCGGCTCGGCGTCCGGCTCCAGCTGGTCCAGACCACCTGGAAGGCGATCGCCGATGATGTCGGGCGGAAATGCGATCTGGCGATGGGCGGGGTATCGGTGACCTTGGACCGCGCGAAAAAGGGCTTCTACACCGCCCCTTATCTTCGCGACGGCAAGACACCCATCACCTTGTGCGAGAACGAAAAACGGTTCCAGACCCTGGAGCAGATCGACCAGCCCGGGGTGCGGGCGATCGTGAATCCGGGCGGTACCAACGAACAGTTCGCCGACGCCAACCTGAAGCGCGCGACCATCGTGCGGCATCCGGACAACAACACGATCTTCGCCGAGATCCTGGCGGGCCGGGCCGACCTGATGATCACCGACGCGACCGAGACCCGTTGGCAGGCCAAGCAGAACCCGCGGTTGTGCGCGGTGCACCCCGACGAGCCGTTCACCTTCTCGGAGAAGGCGTACCTCCTGCCGCGCGACGTCGTGTTCAAGGAGTGGGCCGACCAGTGGCTGCATCTCGCGCTGAACGACGGCACGTACGCGCGGATCGCGAAACCCTGGCTCGGCTGAATCGGTTTGAACCACCTTCGTTATCCGAACGTATCCCTGGATGTGGGTGAGGAGGAAACCAGACCGGAGGAAACACCGATGATGAACAGCGCCGGGAAACACCGCAAACGCGCGACGATCGGCATCGCGTCCGTGCTCGGGGTGGCCGCCATCGCCGCGGCGATGTTCGCGATCAGCACTCCGGACGGGCAGGCCGCGGAAAGCTGCCAGGGACTCGACACCGCTCTCCGCAACAACCTCACCTTCATCGCGGGCCAAAAGGCGCAGCCGGACGCCTTGTCCGAGGCGCGGATCGCGAACAGGCAGGCCGTCGTCGACCTCATCCAGCAGCGCCGCGAAGCCGCCGGGTGCACCGAAGAAGTGCAGGCCGAAAGCGGGAAGCAGGCGGCGGTCGAGGACGAGGCGGCCCCGCAGGAAGAAGCGGTGCCGCAGGAGGAAGCGGCCGTCGGCGAGGGCGAGGTCGTCTGCCCGGGCTCCACGGTGACGCTGTCCGGCGAGGGCGGCGCCCCCGCGGCGTCCAGCAGCGAGTTCCCGGCGGGCACCAAGCTGAAGGTGACGAACCTGGACAACGACAAGTCCACGACCGTCGAGGTCACCGGCGCCTCCGGCAGTTGCGCGCTCCTGAACAACGCGGCCTTCGAGCAGGTGCGCGAACCGGGCAAGTTCCTGATCCGCCGCGCCACCATCGAGCGGGTCGGCTGAGACACCCGCACCGGGACGGGGAAGACGCGGACGGTCCCGGTGCGGAGGCGGCACGAGTCCTCCTGGTCCCCTCGGCCAGGAGGGCTCGTGGTCGTTTGTATCTCGCTTGTACGCCCTTTCGGGACGCTTCTCGCGAAACGCCCGAGAAAGGACATCCGATGAGATTCAGACGAGTGCTCACGGCGGCCGCCACCGCCTTGCTGGGCATGGCCGGGCTGGCGATCACCGCGACGTCGGCCGAAGCCGCCGTCGGGCCGCGTCCCAACTTCCAGCTCCCGTTCCCCTGCAACCAGGTGTGGAACGGCGACAACGACAACAGCAGCGCGCACCGGGCCTACGAGATCGACTTCAACCGCGGCGGTTCCGCGGACGCCGACCTCGGCGACACCGTGGTCGCGGCGGCGGCGGGCAAGGTCGTCATCTCGGCGCACCAGGGTTCCGCGAACGGGTTCGGCAACCTGGTGAAGATCGACCACGGTGGGGGATGGTCGACCTACTACGCGCATCTGAAGGTCCGTTCGGTCGCGCTCAACGCGCAGGTCGCGCAGGGGCAGAAGATCGGCGAGGTCGGCAACACCTCCAAGCCGGGCAACAACATCAGCCCGCACCTGCACTACGAAGTCCGCACCAACGACTCGTCGTGGCCGAGCAACATCAAGCCCGCGTACTTCAACGGCGTGAAGTTCGGTTACCCCAACGCCAACGTGACCTCCAAGAACACCTGCAGCGGCACCGGGAACCCCAACCCGTACGACGCCGTCGAGGTGTGCGGCGACGGCTACAAGGTGATCGACTCGCAGGCCGTCGGCAGCGCCGCGACCGCGTACCTGCTGTACAACGCCACGAACCAGAACAACTGCGTCACCACCATCAAGTCCACCTCGGTCGGTACCGGCAGCGCGGTCTCGGCCTTCCTCGAAGTGCAGGGTTCGGCCAGGAAGACCGACTCCGGCAGCTTCGAGTACTACGCGGGTCCGGTGAGCGCGGCCGCCGGCGCGAAGTGCGTCCGGTGGGGCGGCTCGGCGGGGTCCGCCAGCTACGAATCGCCTTTCGAGCACTGCACCTGATCTCAGAAGTGTCATGAAAGGGCCGTTCAGGACATCTTTTGTCCTGAACGGCCCTTTCATGACATCCGGAGGTGGGTGCGGACGCGGGTGAGGCGGGCTTCCCAGGCCGCCCGGACGTCCGGAGCGGCGGCGTGGGCGGCGAACAGATCGGGAGTGGGAGCCTGAAGCGGCACCGGCAGTCGACCATCCACAGGGGACAGTGAGTCACCGCAGACGTCGCCCGTGAGCAACGACATCGTGCCCAGGCCGCACGCGAAGTCCAAAGTGGGCAGTGCGCCCGCGAGCGCCAGCCCGGCGGCGAGCCCGACGCTCGTCTCGACGGCGGACGACACCACGCACGGCAGACCGCAGGCCTCGGCGACCTCCAGCGCGCGCCGCACCCCGCCCAGCGGCGCCACCTTCAGCACGGCGACGTCGGCCGCACCCGCGACGGCCACCTTGAGCGGATCCTCGGCCCGGCGGATCGATTCGTCCGCGGCGATCCGCACTCCGACCCGGCGCCGGACGACGGCCAGTTCGCCGATCGACGGGCACGGCTGCTCGACGTATTCGAGCCCGCCGGCCGCGCGGTCCAGCTCACCGATGGCCTTGACCGCGGCGTCCACGTCCCAGGCCATGTTGGCGTCGACGCGGACGGCGCCCCGCGGGCCCAGCGCGGCCCGCACCGCCTCCACCCGGGCGCAGTCTTCGGCGAGGCTCACCCGCGGGTCGGCGACCTTCACCTTCGCCGTGCGACAGCCCGAAGCGGAAACGAGTTCGAACGCCTTCTCCGGGGACACCACCGGCACGGTCGCGTTCACCTCGACGCTGTCCCGCACCGGCGACGGCCAGCCGCGCTCGCTCGCCTCCAGCGCCGACGCGAGCCACGGCGCGCTCTCGGCGTCGGAGTAGTCGGAGAACGGGCAGAACTCGCCCCAGCCCGCTTCACCGCGGATCAGCAGCCCCTCGCGGACCGTGATGCCCCGGAACCGCGTGCGCAGGGGGATAGCGTAGACGTCCATCGGCACCGATCATGCCACCGCGGGAATCGCGTGCCGATTCCGTCGGTTCCGGACAGAATGAGCGACGTGGCACTCGACTTTCGCGTGCTGGGGCCCACCGAGGTCACGGCGGACGGGCTGCCGGTGCCCTTGGGCGGCAGCAGGCCGCTCATCGTGCTGGCCGGCCTGTTGCTGCGCGCGAACACGGTCGTATCGGTCGGGGAGCTGGGCCGCTGGCTGTGGCCGGACGACCGGCGACGGTCCAAGGGGGCGCTCCAGACCTACGTCCTGCGGGTCCGCCGCGCGCTCGGCGACGAGGTCACCATCCGCACCGAACGGGGCGGCTACCTGCTCGAACTCGACGAAAGCCTGCTCGACCTCGCCCGCTTCCGCGCCCACGCCGCGGCCGGAGCGGAGGCCGCGCGGGACGGCGACCTGCGCGGAGCCGCGGGCCGGTTCGCCGCGGCCTTGTCCGAATGGCGCGGCCCGGCCTTGCAAGGCGTCCACTCCGAAGCGCTGCTTCGGGACGAAGCCGATCAGCTGGGCGAAGAGCGGTTACGAGTGTGCGAGCAGTGGGCCGACGCGCTCATCGCGCTCGGCGAGCACAACGTCGTCGTGCCCGAGCTGATCAGGCTGTGCCGCGAGAACCCGCTGCGGGAGCGGCTGCACGAACAGCTGATGATCGCGCTCTACCGCTCCGGCAGGCAGGCCGAGGCGCTGAACGTCTACCGCCGGATCGGCGCGGTGCTGGCCGAAGAGCTCGGCCTGGACCCCGGCGCGTCGCTGCAGCGGGCGCACCAGGCGATCCTGACCGGCGAAGAGTCCGCCGAGACCACATTGGACTCCGAGCTGACGCGCTACCGGCTCGGCGCCGAACCGCTGATCCCTCGCCAGCTCCCCGCCGATCTGCGGGTGTTCTCCGGCCGCCAACGCGACCTCAAGGCACTGCACGGGCTCGTCCCGGAGGCGCTGGACACCGAACGGTCGACGTCCATCGCCTCGATCGAAGGCATGGGTGGGATCGGCAAGACAACGCTCGCAGTTCACTTCGCGCACGAGGTCGGAGACCGCTTCCCCGGCGGGCAGGTGTATCTCAACCTTCGCGGTTACGGTCCCGGCGAGCCGGTCGAGCCCGCCGCCGCGCTCGAAACCATGCTCGTCTCCGTCGGCGTCCCCGCCGACCGGATCCCCGCCGACGTCGACGGGCGCGCGGCCACCTGGCGCACGTACAGCGCGGGCCGCCGGATGCTGATCCTGCTCGACAACGCGGGGAGCACCGAGCAGATCCGGCCCCTGCTGCCCGGGCCCGGCTGCCTGGTGCTGGTGACCAGCCGATGGCAGCTCCAGGCGCTCGTCGCCACCCACGGCGCGCGGCGTGTCGCGCTGGAAGAACTGCCGGACGAGGACGCGATCGCGCTCCTCGCGTCGACGATCGGGCTGGACCGGGTCGCCGAAGACCCCGAGGCCACCGAACGGTTCGTCCGGTACTGCGGCGGGCTGCCGCTGGCCATCCGGATCCTCGCGGTGCGGGCGGCGCAGTTCCCGGACCTCGCGCTGGGCGAGTTCGTCCGGCTGCTGGAAGCCGAACAGGACAGGCTGGGTTCGTTCGACCTCGCCGACGGCGACGAGACGAACATCCGGGCCGTCTTCTCGTACTCGTACCGGGCGCTCGACCAGCGGGCCGCGCGGATGCTGCGGCTGCTCGGCCTGCCGACCGGCGGCGACTTCAGCGTGCCCGCGGCCGCGGCGGTGGCCGGCGTCGACATCGCGGAAGCACACGAGGACCTGGCGAAACTCGCTTCCGCGCATCTGATCGCGCGGTCCAAGCCGGGCCGGTACCAGTTCCACGACCTGATCCGCGCGTACGCGGCCGAACTCTCGGCGAAGCTCGACGGGCCCGAGGAGCGGACGGCCGTGCTGGACAGGCTGCTGCACGCGTCGCTCGCCTCCGCGCTGAACGCGTCGAGACTGCTGCGTCCGGAACGGCACTACCGGCTCGTCCAGCCGGAGCGGTTCGACGGCGCCGGGCTGAAGTTCGGGCACTACGAACAGGCACTCGACTGGTTCGACGAGGAAGCCGGGAACCTCATCGCCGCGGTGAACATCGCGTACCGGGAGCGGCGGTACCGGGAATGCTGGCAGCTGGCGTGGCTGCTGCAGTCGTACTTCATCGTGCGGGCCCGGCTGGAGGACTGGCGCTCGGTGTTCGGCGTCGCGCTCCGCGCCGCCCGCGACCTCGGGGACCGCTCCGGCGAGGCCGCCATCCTCAGCGGGCTCGGCGTGGCCTGCGGGGTCGCCCGCCAGTACGAGGACAGCATCGCCTACCTGAAGCAGGTCGTCGAACTGCAACGGCAGGTCGGGGACCGGCAGGGCGAGGCGCGGGCCCTCTACAACCTCACGCTGGCCAGCCAGGATCCCGACACGGGCTGGGACTACGGCACGCGCGCGTTGCGGCTCATCCGGGAGAGCAACGTCGGCGCGGGCATGGAGGCCAGCGCACTGCAGGCCCTCGGCGACATCTGCACCCAGGCCGGCCGTTTCGAGCAGGCGCTCGACTTCGCCGACCAGGCCTTGGCGCTGGAGGCGCACGCGCTCCCCGACGAAGCCCGCTTCACCCTGCACACCAAGGGAACCGCGCTGGTCGGGCTCGGCCGCGGCGACGAGGGCATCGCCTGCATGCGCCGCGCCGTCGAGATGTTCTTCGCCCACGGCGAGCTCTACGAGGCGGCCGACGTGCTGGCCCAGCTCGGCGGAATCCATCTGCGGCTCGGTGATCCCTCGTCGGCGCGTGAGTGCTGGCTGCGTTCGGTGCGGGTGCTGACCGAGCTTTCACATCCCGACGCCGAGGACGTCCGCACCAAGCTGGCGTCGCTCGTCGGCGAAACCGTGAAGGCTGAGTGAGGCACGGGCGCCCGGCGTGCCGACCCCCAGGCACAGCACGCGAGTACGCCCGTGACCTCGAGTGCCACTAAACCGGACACCGCTCACTGCGCGCTGACTGTGCAGCTTGCGCCGGTCAAGCCAGGAGTTCCGCGAGGGCGATCGCGTTCTTCGGCGCCTCGACCTTGACGTCGTTGTCGAAGTAGACGTACGTGTCGCGACCCCAGCTCTTGATCTTCCGGGCCCACTTCCCGAGGGCCTCGTCGCTGTAGCCGCTGACGTACAGCTCCTCGTCGCCGTGGAGGCGGACGTACGCGAAGTCTTCGCTCGTCATCTCGTCGATGAACGGGAACTTGCCCGCGGTGTCGGCGACCACGAGCGCGATGTCGTGTTTCCGGAACAGTTCCAGGCTTTCGGGCTCGTCGAAGCTCGGATGCCGCACCTCGACGGCGTGGCGGAGCTTCCGGCGAGGGCTCGGATCGGTATGTGGTTCGGCCTTCAGCTTGTCGTCGTGTCGCTTCGCGAGCTTGGCGGCGGCGTGGCTGGTGCGCGGCAGCATCTTGAAGAACGTTTCGACGCGCTCGGCGTCGAACGCCAGCCGCGGCGGCAGCTGCCAGAGGAACGGCCCCAGCTTCCGGCCGAGCGCCAGCACGCCAGAGGCGAAGAAGTTCGCCAGCGGCGTCTCGACGTCGCGCAGTTGCTTCAGATGCGTGATGAAGCGGCCGCCCTTGACGGCGAAGACGAAATCGTCCGGTGTCTGCTCGGCCCACGCGCGGTACCGCTCGGGACGCTGCAGCGAGTAGAACGAGCCGTTGATCTCGACGGAGTTCATCCGGGACGACAGGTATTCCAGCTCGCGCCGCTGCACCAGGCCGCGGGGGTAGAAGTCCCCGCGCCACGGTGGGTAGCGCCAGCCCGAGGTGCCGATCCTCAGCTCCGCGACTTCGATCACCGCCTTCCCGTGCGGGCCTGATTCCCCCTCTCTTCTCGCGACAAACGTCCACTCACGCCCACGAGAACCGCCATCGGCGGGTCTGCACCAGGGTGGACGCGAACTCGCGCAGATTGCCCGGCTGACCGGCGAACGACGGCAGGCAGAACGAGCGGTGCTCGGCGGCGACCGTGAGCGCGCGGCCCTGGGTCCGCGGCGGCGCGGCCACCGACAGCTCCATGGAATCGAAGCCCAGCACCGTGAGCGTCGCGCCGAAGCGGTCTTCCCAGCTGCGCAGGACGGCGGACAGCTCGTGGACCTGATCGGTCGCCTTGATCATGCCGGTCCAGCCGAGGATCGCGGGGATGTCGGCGGGCCGCTCCGACTGCACCAGCGCCAGCCGGTGCTGCCCGCGCGCGGCCAGGATCGACCCGGTGTTGCCCGCCTCGGCCAGCGGATCCGCCCGGCGCGACGGACGGCGGGCGAGGCCGGGGAACTTCGCGCCGAACGGGCGCAGGCAGGCGCCGTCGCAGCACGACGTGTCCCACCAGCGGGCCAGCACCTCGGCCGGATCCACCGAGTCGATCCGGTGGTCGGCGGGGGCGAGCCTGCCGCGGTCGTCGATCCAGTCCTCGCCGTTGGCCGCGAAGCGCTGGTCGTGCGGGATCAGCACCGGCCACAGCCCGGACCGGTCGAACTCGGCGACGCAGCCGGTGTAGCGCTCCGGCCTGGCCAACGGCAGGTCGGAAACCCAGATCCGGCCGTGCCACCGGCCGGGCGGCAAGGTCTGGACTGGCGGTGTACCCGGTCGGAACGGTGCGATGGTCATCGGCTTCCCCTCGAACTGGTGTTCGGTCAACTCTACCGAACACTAGTTCGAAGCACCGACAATTTTCGATACCCCGTTTGCGGGATCCGGGAGCGGCCGCCTCAGGCGTCGCTGGAGTCACACGTGCACCATGGGGTGTCCACAGTGGACTCGCCGTGCTGGGTGCCGAAATGCCGTGAAGGCCTCCTTCCCTACTTTCAAGGTAGGGAAGGAGGCCTTCACGGACTTTGTGGTCGGGGCGGAGCGCAAGTGGTAGCAAAGGTCCTTTGCTCTCTTGCCGCAGGCCGGCGGGTGGTCGGATGCCCTGAAGGCCTCCTTCGGGACGTTGAACGTCTCAAAGGAGGCCTTCAGGACACCTTGGCCCAGACCAGTGCCCGAAATGCCGTGAAGGCCTCCTTGAGGGACCCAGAGTCCCTCAAGGAGGCCTTCACGGACAGCGCAACCACCCCAGCGGAGCGCCTACATCGGGCGCAGCAGGTCGTCCGCGTCCACGATCCGGTACGCGTACCCCTGTTCCGCCAGGAACCGCTGCCGGTGTGCCGCGTACTCCGTGTCGACGGTGTCCCGCGAGACGACCGAGTAGAAATGCGCCTGCCGTCCGTCGCCCTTGGGTCGCAACAGACGCCCGAGCCGCTGCGCCTCCTCCTGCCGCGAGCCGAACGTCCCGGAGATCTGGATCGCGACCGACGCCTCCGGCAGGTCGATCGAGAAGTTCGCGACCTTCGAAACGACCAGCGTCCTGATCTCGCCGCGCCGGAACGCGTCGAACAGTTCCTCGCGTTCCTTGTTCCGCGTCGCGCCCTGGATCACCGGCGCGTCGAGTTCGTCGCCGATCATCTCCAGCTGGTCGAGGTAGGCACCGATGACCAGCGTCGGCTCGCCGGGGTGCCGGTCGACCAGCGATTTGATCACCTTGGTCTTGGTGTCCGCGGTCGCCGCCAGCTTGTACCGCTCCTCGGCCTCGGCCGTCGCGTACGCGAGCCTCTCGGCGTCCGTCAGCGTCACGCGGACCTCGGTGCACTCGGCCGGGGCGATCCAGCCCTGCGCCTCGATGTCACGCCAGGGGACGTCGTATCGCTTCGGGCCGATCAGGGAGAACACGTCGCCCTCGCGCCCGTCTTCGCGCACGAGGGTCGCGGTGAGCCCGAGCCGCCGCCGCGACTGCAGGTCCGCGGTCATCCGGAAGACCGGCGCGGGCAGCAGGTGGACCTCGTCGTAGACCACCAGCCCCCAGTCCCGCGAATCGAACAGGTCCAGATGCTTGTACTCGCCCTTGGTCTTGCGCGTGACCACCTGATACGTCGCGATGGTGACCGGCCGGATCTCCTTCTTCTCGCCGGAGTATTCGCCGATCTCGTCTTCGGTCAGCGAGGTCCGCGCGACCAGCTCGCGCTTCCACTGCCGTCCGGCGACGGTGTTCGTCACCAGGATCAGCGTGGTCGCCTTCGCGTGCGCCATGGCCGCGGCGCCGACCAGGGTCTTGCCCGCGCCGCACGGCAGCACGACGACACCGGATCCGCCCGCCCAGAACGCCTCGGCGGCCTTGCGCTGGTAGTCGCGCAGCTCCCAGTCGTCCTCGGCCAGGTCGATCGGGTGCGCTTCGCCGTCGACGTAACCGGCGAGGTCTTCCGCGGGCCAGCCGACCTTCAGCAGCGCCTGCTTGAGCCGTCCGCGTTCGGACGGGTGCACGACGACGGTGTCCTCGTCGATACGCGCGCCCAGCATCGGGCTGATCTTCTTGTGCCGGAGGATCTCCTCCAGCACCGCGCGGTCGATGGTCGACATGACCAGGCCGTGCGCCGGATGGTTCGCGATCTGCAACCGCCCGAACCGGCCCATCGTGTCCACGATGTCGATGAGCAGCGGCTGCGGCACGGGGAACCGCGAGTACGTGGTCAGCGCGTCGACGACCTGTTCGGCGTCGTGGCCGGCCGCGCGGGCGTTCCACAACGCGAGCGGCGTGATCCGGTAGGTGTGGACGTGCTCGGGCGCGCGTTCCAGTTCGGCGAACGGCGCGATGGCGATCCGCGCGTCGTCGGCCTGGCTGTTGTCGACCTCGAGGAGCACGGTCTTGTCGGATTGGACGATCAGCGGGCCATCGGTCACATCCTCCTTTATACGTTCCGGCCACACCGGCTCCCGTCGCGGCACCGCTGGTGGAAGGATGTACGCAAGGTGACTGGAGGGGACCCTTGACGACTACACCGACCGGCGGGACGCCCGAGTACGACCCGTTCGACGCGCCCGCGCCCCTGCCGCCGATGCCCGAGGCGACACCGCCGACGCCCTTCCCGAAACCGGCGCCGCTGAGCGTGCTGGCCAGGGTCTCGATCGTGCTGGGTGTGGTCCTCGCGCTGGGCCTGGGGAGCCTGGCCGCCTGGGGGATCTCGCGGTCGGGCAGTTTCGGCACGGTCGAGGCGGGCAAATGCCTGTACCTGACCGACGAGGCGGGCGGCAACCAGAGCTACACGACGGCCAGTTGCAGCTCGAACCGCGCGACCTTCCGGGTCGACGAGGTGAGGACGGGCTCGTCCGAATGCCGCGACGCGGACTACATCCAGTTCGAGCTGTACGGGAGTTCGTCCAGCCGGACGGCCAAGAAGACGCTCTGTCTCGCGCTGAACGTCGAAACCGGGGATTGCCTGCGTGACGTCGTGCACGAGACGCGGATCGCGAAGGTCCGCTGCACCGACATCAGCGCGGAGGCGCGGGCGGTCGTCACGCGGGGATCGTCGGAGACCGCCTGTTCGTCGGAAGACACCGCCCTGCACTACACCGGGCCGCCCGAGCGCACCGTGTGCCTCAGGCCGACCGGCGAGAACATCTAGGGGCGCGCCACCATCGACTGCACGTCGAGCCGGGCGCCGAGCATGCCCGAGTTGTGCATCAGGTCGGCGACGCGCTGCAGCCGGATGCCGTTGAGGGAGACCGGGTACGTCCCGAGCGAGATCAGCGATGCCGTCGTCCGGTCGATGTCGGAGAACGACGGCAGCGCGTCGCGGACGACGGCGGGATCGGCGGCCCGCACCTGCGCTTCGCCGAGCACCTTCCGGAACACCGTGAGCGTGCGGGCGTTGGCCTGGCCGAAGGCGCCCATCGAAACGTAGGACGACATCGGGAAGTCCAGGGTCGCGCCGCGGGCGCCGTCGGCGAGGATGCTCGCCCCGAGCTCCTTCTCGGCCCTGGTGATGTACGGCTCCACCATCCACGCGGCGTCGGCCTCGCCCGCCTGCAACGCCTGCGGCATCCGGTCGAACGGGTTCTGCTTGAACTGGATCCGGTTCACGTCGACGCCCGCCGTCGCCAGCACGGACCGGGCCGCCAGCACGCCGACGTCGTCGAGCATGTTCACCGCGATCTTCGGTGACTTCTTGAGCGTCGGTTCGGTGTAGTCGGAGCCGGGGAGTGTGACGAGCGCCATGGTGTTGCGGCCGGCGGTGTAGGCCTCGCCCTGCAACTGCAGCGCCGTCCCGGCCGCGGCCGCGCGGAAGATCGTCACGTCGCTGGCGAACGCCAGGTCGACCTCTCCGGCGGAGAGCTTGCCGATCGCCTGGTCGGCGGGAACCTCGACGAGGGTCACGGAAAGGCCGGCCGCGGTGAACTTCCCTTCGGCGACGGCGACCCGCAACGGTGCCGTGTCGATGGGGCTTCCGACGCCGATGCGGAGTTCCGTCCGTTCGAGTGGCGCGTCGGTACTTGCGTCACCACCGGAAAACACTCCGCAACCGGCGGTCGCCAGCAGCGCCGCTACCAGCGGAATCGCCAAGACACGCATCTTCGTCACCGCTCACCTACCGAGAGAATGTGCTCCTCCTTCTGGATCGTATGGTCCGTGCCCCATACGATCGCCTGCGGGAGACGCCGGATGGCGCGGCTTTCGATCGTTCTCGAACCTTGTTACTCTACAGTAGGTTCGGGCTCTCGTCCCCGATGTCAGCCATGGGAAAGGGTCCCGTGGTGGGAAAAGGAAACCAGGTGGCCCGTCGCGACAAGCGTCCCCGTGGGGGCGACGCGGCGGAACGGCATCCCCGTGTCGGCGGCCGCTGGCGGCTGCGGAACTGGCACCTGCGTACCAAACTCTTCGTGGTACTCCTGATTCCCGCGCTCGCGGTGGTCGCCCTCGTCGGGCTCCGGGTCAACTCGGATCTGCGGGACGCGCGGCAGCTGGCCGAATTCGCCACCCGCGGCCGGGTCGACAGCACCGTCGCCGAGGCGGTGCACCAGCTTCAGCGCGAACGCGACCTCACCGTCCGGTTCGTCGCGGGTGATCGCAAGGGCGATCTTTCCGAATTGACCGAACAGCGCAAACGTGCCGACGAAGCCATCGGCACGTTCGACCGCACACTCGGCGAGAGCAAAAGCAGGCTCGGCGACAAGGCGGCGACGAGTCTGCAGCAGACCAGCGACCGCCTGCGCGTGCTGACCGGGCTCCGCTTTTCCGCGGAACACTCCGCTTTTCCCGCCGACGCGGTGCTGCGGTCCTACAGTGAGCTGATCTCCGGCCTGCTCGACATCAGCGACGCCACCGCGGCCGACGTCTCCGACCCGGATCTCGGGAAGCTCCGCCTCGCGGGCAACGCGCTCGCGCGGGTCAAGGACCAGATGTCGGTCAAACGCGCGATCATGGCGGCCGCGCTCGCGCAGGGCGGGCTCAACCGCGACCGGACCCGCGCGCTGCTCGGCGCGGAGGCCGAACTCGCCGCCGCCCGCAGCGACTACCGCACCTTCGCGACGCCCGAACAGCAGCGCATGTACGACGACACGGTCATCGGCCTGATCGTCGACATCGGCAACGACATGGTGGAATCGGCGCTCATCCGCGCCGAGAACGATCAGGGGCTCGCCGGGCTGGACCCGAACCAGTGGGACACCTCGGCCACGTACACGGTCAATCTGGCCCATCAGGTGCAGCAGGCGCTGCTCGTCCAGCTCCAGGAACGCACCGACGCCCTCGCGGCGCGCGCGAGGACGTCCGCGATCTGGGACGGCGGCATCGTGCTCGCCGTGCTGCTCGTCGCCGGTGTGCTTTCGGTGATCATCGCGCGGTCGCTGCTGCGGCCGTTGCGGATCCTGCGCCGCAGCGCGCTCCAGGTCGCCGAGCACCAGCTCCCGGCGGCCGTCGAAGGTCTGCTCAGCGATCCCGAACCGCAGCCGGAGAACCTGCGGCGACGGCTGGCCGTCGCGCCGGTCCCGGTGTTCAGCCGCGAGGAACTCGGCCAGGTGGCACGGGCGTTCGACGCGGTGCACGGCGAGGCCGTCCGGCTCGCGGGCGAACAGGCCATGCTGCGGGAGAACATCAACGCGATGTTCGTGAACCTGTCGCAGCGGAGCCAGGATCTCGTCGAGCGGCAGCTGTCCGTATTGGACCGCATGGAGGCCGACGAACAGGATCCCGACACCCTCGCCGGTCTCTTCGAGCTCGACCACCTCGCCACCCGGATGCGCCGCAACAGCGAGAACCTGCTGGTGCTCTCCGGAACCGACGTCGTCCGTGAAGACGGCGGCGCGGTGGTCGCCGACGAGATCATCGGCGCCGCGCTGTCGGAGGTGGAGCACTACCAGCGGATCGAACTCGGTGCGGCGCCGCGGATCGCGGTGCGCGGCGAGGCCGTCAACGACCTCGTGCACGTGGTGTCCGAGCTGCTGGAGAACGCGACCCGCTATTCGGATCAGAGCACGATGGTGCAGGTCGAGGGGCACGAGACCGACCGCGGCGAATGGCAGATCGAGATCACCGACCACGGCGCCGGCATGCCGCAGGCGGAGATCGACCGGACCAACACGCGGCTGGCGAACCCGCCGGAGGTCGACGTCGAGGTCTCCCGGCGGATGGGCCTGTTCGTGGTCGCGACGCTGGCCGTCCGGCATCACATCGACGTCCGCCTGCGGTCCGCCGACGGCGGCGGGATCACCGCGGTGGTCGTCGTGCCCGCCGAGCTGATCGTCGAAGCGCCGCGTCCCGCCCCGCTGCCGGAACCCCCGCCCGTCACCGTCGTCGTGCCGGAGCCGGAACCCGAACCGCCGCTGGAAGTCCCGCCGCTGCCCGAACCCGAGGAGAGCGCGGACGAATCGCGGTTCGCGCCCGTGCTGGACCCCGGCCCGCTGCGGCGCGCCCCGGTCGTCGAACGCGAGACCCCGCCGGAGTGGCCGTCTTCGGACGACGACGCCGTCAACCATCTCGAACTGGACTCGCCGACCGAGCGGATGCCCAAGTACCAGAGCGTGCTTTCGCAGTGGTTCGATCACGGAGGCCCGCGCGAAGGACCTTCGCCCGCCGAGCCCGGCCCGCCCTCGCTGCCGTCATTCGAACCGGTGAAGAACGCCGTGCCCGAGGTGCCCGCGCAGGATCCCGACGAGCCGACCGAGCCGACGCTGAAGCCGCTGGAACCCAAGGAAAAGGCGCCGGAACCCGAGCCCGCTTGGCCGACGCCCGCCGAGCTGGAACAGGAGGACGGGGCGGAGGAGACCTGGCCGGTGCTGCCCGCCGTCGTCCCCGAGGCCCGGTCGCAGGACGACAGGCCGGAGAAACCGCGGGGGGAGAGGCCGATACTCTCACTTTCCCCCGAAGCGGTCCGCGAACGGATGACCAGCCTGCAAGGCGGTTTCCGGCGCGGTCGCCACGCCAGGGGTGACGACAACCCCTCGGCTTGAGCGAATTGGAAGGTCCATGAGCCCGAAAACCGGCCTGCTGGAAGTGATCGCGCTGACCGCGGTGGACGCGGAGCGCGCACAGGAGGGCGGGGCCGATCGCCTCGAACTGGTCAGCGACATGGCCAGCGACGGTCTCACGCCGTCGGTCGGGACGCTGCGCGACGTACTCGCCGCCACCGATCTCCCGGTGCGGGTGATGCTGCGCGACAACATGTCCTTCGCCGCCGGCGACCTCGACGGGCTGCGCGCGGACGCCGGGCGCCTGATCGACGCGGGCGCGCGCGAGTTCGTCTTCGGTTTCCTCGACCTGGAAAGCGAAGTCGACGTGGACGCCTGCGAGACGCTGGTCAAGGAACTCGACGGGCTGCCGTGGACGTTCCACCGCGCCATCGACCGCGCGCGGGATCCGTTGCGCGCCTACGACCAGCTGACCGCGCTCGGCTGCGACACGGTGCTCGCGGCCGGGCATCCGCACGGGGTGGCGCACGGGCTTTCGGTCCTGCAGCGGCTCGCCCGGCGCGAGGACGGGCCGCGGCTGCTCGTCGGCGGTGGCCTGCGGGCGCAGCAGGTGCACCTGCTGCGGGCGGGCGGCGTCGGCGCGTTCCACGTCGGCAGCGCGGTCCGGCCGGGTGGCTGGGAGTCCGATGTGGACGTCGCCGCCGTGCGCGAATGGGCGGCGCTGGTCAAGGAGTAGGCCGGGCATTCCTCGCGCGTGCGGCTACCGCATTCAGAGGACGAAATGCGGGGCTTCCCAGGGGTGCGGCTCCACCCCGCGCCGCTTCGGCATGCCGTGAAGGCCTCCTTCCCTACCCTCAAGGTAGGCAAGGAGGCCTTCACGGACTTTTCGCCGGATAGCTTGCTTCACCGCATCGCATCAAGGAACAGGCCGTACGCACCGGGGTTCCTTGCGCGTGCGACTACCGCATTCAGAGGACGAAATGCGGGGCTGCCGGACGGACGCACGGGGTCAGGTCCAGACCACACACGGTGATACGAGGTTGCATCTTCAACTATCGGGTACCGACGAGATAGCGTGTGGCCATGGCTACCCGCACCGTACGTGACGCGACCAGGGAACTGCTGCGCGATCTGGGCCTGACCACCGTTTTCGGCAATCCCGGGACGACCGAGATCGCCTTCCTCACGGAGTGGCCCGACGACTTCACCTACGTGCTCGCGCTCCACGAGGCGTCCGTCGTCGCGATGGCCGACGGGTACGCCCGCGCGAGCAGGCGCGCGGCGCTGGTGAACCTGCATTCCGCGGGCGGGGTCGGGCACGCGCTCGGACATATCTTCACCGCGTACCGCAACAACGCCCCGCTGATCATCCTCGCCGGCCAGCAGACCAGGTCGTTGCTGCCGGACGATCCCTTCCTCGGCGCCGTCGAGGCGGCGAACTTCCCCAAGCCGTACGTGAAGTGGAGCTGTGAGCCCGCCAGGGCGGAGGACGTCCCGGCGGCGCTGGCGCGGGCGTACCACATCGCGACGCAGGCACCCATGGGTCCGGTGTTCGTCTCGGTGCCCGTGGACGACTGGGACGTCGAGACCACGAAGCCGATCGTGTCCCGGCCGCAGATCCGCGGGTTCGCGCCCGATCCGTCCGCTTTGGACGAATTGGTGTCGGCACTGGACGCCGCCGAGCACCCGGCGATCGTGGTCGGCCCCGGTATCGACGGTGAAGGAGCCGTGCCCGACGTCGTCGAGCTGGCCGAGAAGGTCGGCGCCGGGGTCTGGGCGCCGCCGATGGGTGCCCGCTGCTCCTTCCCCGAGGACCACCCGCAGTTCTTCGGATTCCTTCAGCCGGAACGGAAAGCGCTCGCGAGCGCGCTGACCGACCACGATCTCGTGGTCGTCATCGGTGCCCCGGCGTTCACCTACCACGTGTACCGCGGCGAGTCGGAAACCGCGCTGCCGCCACTGTTCCTGGTCAGCGACGACGAGCAGATCCTCGCCAGGGCCGCGGAAGGCACCGGCATCCGCGCGACGCCGAAGCTCGCGATCCGCGCGCTGCTGGACCGCGCCGCGCCGCGGGAAGCGCCGAAACCCCGCACCAGGCTGGAAAAGCCCGCCGCGGTCACGCCGATCACCCCGGCCTTCGCCTACTCCGTGATCTCGGAAGTCCTGCCGGACGACGCGATCGTCGTCGAGGAGACCCCGAGCCACCGCAACGACCTGCACGACCACCTGCCGATCAAGTCCACCGACACCGGCTTCCTCACCGTCGCCAGCGGCACCCTCGGCTACGGTCTCCCGGCCGCCGTCGGCGCCGCGCTGGCCCGCCCGGACCGCAAGGTCGTCGCGATCCTCGGCGACGGGTCGAGCATGTACTGCGTCCAGGCACTGTGGACGGCGGCGCAGCACAACCTGCCGGTGACGTTCGTGATCTTCGACAACTCGCAGTACGCCGCCGTGCGCATCCTCGGCGAGGCCGCGGGCGGGGAGAAGGTGCCGGGCGTCGACCTCGGCGGCATCGATTTCCCCGCGCTGGCGAAGAGCCTGGGGCTGAACACGTCGGTCGTCGAGAAGGCCGAAGACCTCAAGCCGGCGCTGGAGGCCGCGCTGCCGGACGAGCGGCCGCATCTGGTGCACGTCCGCATCGACGCTAACCCGCGCACGCTGTACTGAGCCGTACACGCAATGAAAGGTCCTTTCCTCGCAAATTTTGCAAGGAAAGGACCTTTCATCGCACGCGTCAGGAACTCTTGGCGCGCGCCTCGGCTTCGGCATCGGCAGCAGCTTCCTGCTGCGCCAGCTCGTACTCGGCCGCGTCCGAAGCGGCGGCGGCCGCTTCCGGGGCACCACCGTGCAGCAGCCGCGCGACCTCACCCCGCAGCGTCACGAACTCGGCGGACTCGCGCGTGGTGATCTGGTCCCGCTCCGCGGGCAGCCCGACCGGCAGGTCGGCGACGATCTTCGCGGGCGACTTCGACAGCACCAGCACCCGGTCCGACAGGTAGACGCTCTCGTCGATGTCGTGCGTGACGACGAGGACCGTGCTCCCGTTCTCGCGCTGCACGCGCCGCGTCAGGTCTTCGAGTTCGAACCGCGTCTGCGCGTCGACCGAAGCGAACGGCTCGTCCATCAGCAGCAGCGCGGGACGGCTGGCCAGCGCCCGCGCGATCGACACGCGCTGCTGCATACCGCCCGAGAGCTGCCACGGGAACTTCGAACCGACTCCGGACAGGCCGACCGACTCCAGTGCCTCCTGCGCCCGCGTCCGGCGCTCCGTGCGGCTCAAATTGCGCCACCGCAGGGGGAACTCGACGTTCTTCGCGACCGAAAGCCACGGGAACAGCGAGCGGCTGTAGTCCTGGAACACGACGGCCAGATCCTCCGGCACGCCGGAGACGTCGTCGCCGTGCAGGCTGACGCGGCCGGACGTCGGCTTGATCAGCCCGGCGATGCAGCGCAGGAGCGTGGACTTGCCGCAGCCCGACGGGCCGACGATGCTCGCGAGCTGTCCCGCCTCGACGGTGAACGACAGGTCGTTGACCGCGACGTGCGCCTTTTCTCCCGCGCCGTACCGGTGGTTCAGCCCGGAGACTTCGAGCATGGTTGACATCTTGCTGACCCTTCGAAAGCTAGATACGGCCGTTGCGGGTGGGCTGCCAGCGAAGCACTCTCTGCTCCACCGCGAGGAAGGCCGCGTTGAACCCGAAGCCGAGCAGTCCGAGCAGGACCAGCCACGACCACATGAGCGGGAAGTCGAACGCCTGCTGGGCGTCCATCAGGGAGCGGCCGATGCCGTTGTAGGAGCCGACCAGCTCCGAGATCACCATCAGCAGCAGGGAAATGGACAGGCTGAGCCGCAGGCCCGCGAAGATCTTCGGCCCCGCGGCGGGCAGCACGATCGAGCGCACCCAGTACGACCGCGGCGTCCGGAACGACTTCGCGGTGTCGATCTTCACCTGGTCCACCGACCGGACGCCGTCCACGGTGTTGAGCAGCACCGGCCAGATCGCGCCGAAGATGATCGACCCGGTCTGCATCCCCGGCCCGAGTCCGAAAAGGACGATGAACACCGGGATCAGCGCGGGCGGCGGTACCGAGCGGAAGAACGCGAAAAGCGGCCCGACGTAGTCCATCCCGTGCTTGGACCGTCCCAAGAGGACACCCAGCGCGACACCGAACGCGCCGGCCAGCAGCCAGCCGCCGAGCGTCCGGCCGAGGCTCGGGAGCACGTTGTCGAACACGGTGTCGGTCAGGAACAGCTGCGAGGCCGGGCCGGTGAACCACAGCTTCACCGAGGCGTTCAGGATCTCGCTCGGCGGCGGGAAGAACGGGCTTTCCGCGAGCCGGGTCGCGAGCTCCCAGAGGCCGAGCAGGGCGAAGAAGAGCAGCCAGTTGCGGACGAGGATGCCGATACCCCGGCCGACGCGCCTGCCGACGCGGCTGGTCAGCGTGAGGGTCGTCACGAGACCGCCTCCCGGTCGACCGTGCTCCAGCGGAACGCCCGCCTGCCGATCATCTCGAGCCCGCCGTTGATGAGGAAGCCGAGCGCGCCGACCACCACGGTGCCGGCGAGCACGAGGTCGAACCTGGTGGAGCCGGTGCTGGCCTGCATGATGAAGTTGCCGATGCCGAGTTTGGCCCCGGCGAGGAACTCGGTACTGACCACCGCGATCAGCGCGATGTTGGCGGACAGCCGCACCCCGGTGAACACGAACGGCGCGGTATGCGGCAGCGCCACCGACGTCAGCGTCCGGAACTTGCTGGTACCGCAGGCTTTCGCGGTCTCCAGCAGCACAGGGTCGATCTCGCCGAGCGCGTAGATCGTGTTGAACATGATGGGCCACAACGAGGCGTACACGGCCAGCGTGATCTTCGCCTCGGGCCCGCCGCCGATCAGCAGGAGCACCAGCGGGATCAGCGCGACGGCGGGGATCGGCCGCAGGAACTCGATGACCACCGCGGTCGCCGTGCGCAGGCCGGGGATGCTGCCCAGCAGCAGGCCGGCGGGCACCGCGATGGCGACCGCGATCAGCAGGGCGATCGCCCACGCGAGGAACGTGGCGATCAGGTCCCGGACGAACTGGGTCTCGCCGAACTGTTCGAAGATCGTCACGAGGACGACGGACGGCGGGGGGAGGAACTCTTTACGGACCAGGCCGGCCTGGACGATCACTTCCCACACGAGGAAGAAACCGGCCAGACCGGCAAGGGCACGGAGAAGTCGTGACACCTTTACCTTTATCCAGCTTGAGGGGCGAGCATCGGAGCGGCGTCGAGCTTGGCCCCGATCACTCCGGTCTGCAGCAGCAGGTCCGGTACCCGCTGCAGGCGACGGGCGTCCAGAGTGGACCCGAACGTCGGCAGCGTGAGCAGTGAAGCGGTTTCCGCGTCGACCTTGGCGAACTTGACGATGAGGGGTTCGATCTTGGAGCGGTCGGCCGAGTCGCGCACGGCCTTGCCCAGTGCGCGCTGGAACGCGGCCAGCGTCTTGGGGTTCTTGTCCACGAAGGACCCGAGCGCGCCGAAGCCCGCCAGGGGGAAGTCCTGGGTGGCGCCGGTCGAGATGTCGACGACCGGGGTCGCGCCGACGACCTTGGAGGCCTGGGTCAGGAACGGCTCGGGCAGGTAGCCCGCGTCGACCTGGCCCGCCGCGAGCGCCGAGGCGATGTTCGGCAGCGCCATCGGCACCCACTGGACCTTGCTGGTGTCGACGCCGTGGTCCTTCATCACCGAGACGGTGAGCAGGTGGGAGGCGGTGTTCTTGTCGGTGATCGCGATCTTCTTGCCCGCGAGGTCGTTGATCGTCTTGACCGAGGAGGTCGGCACGGTGACGACCGCGTTGCTCTTGGGGCTGGCCGAAACCGCGTCGGCGACGAGCCTGATGTCGGCCGCGCCCTTGCTCTTCGCCACGAAGAACGGCATGTAGGTGGAGAAGGCGATGTCGACCTCGCCACCGATCATCTTGGTCATCGCCTGCTGGCCGCTGGGCGCGTCGACCGCTTCGACCTCGAGACCTTCGGCCTTGAAGTAGCCGCCCTCCTGCGCCAGCCGCAGCGGCGCGAGGTCGACGACGGGCAGCAGGGCGACCTTGATCTTCGGCTTCTCAAGGCCGCCTTCGCCACCCGACGCCTTGGACGTGTCCTCGCCGCCGAGTGCGCCACAGGCGCCCAAGGTGGCCAGCATGAGCGCGCTCAGGGCGACGCCGACGGCACCCCGTCCTCTACGTACACCGCTCCTGCTCATGGCGTTTCGAAACAAAGCCAGCTCCTCGGAAACAATGAATCACCGTTGGGTTTTTTCATCCGTGTCGTGGCTTCATTCCGCCAGGCACGCGGTCACCTTAGAGATTTGCCCACCTGCTCACAATGGGTGTCGTGAGCGGGTGATCATTTTAGGCCATTCGCCCGATCACCTGATCACCCGCTTGGACATCATTACTTTCAGTGATCAATTTCCGAGAAATGTGACTATTAGATGTAATGCCGCGTCGTCAGCTGGTGGCCTGCGCCGCGATCATCGGACCGACGTCGATCTTGGTCGGGATCGCGCTCATCTGCAGGAGCAGGTCCGGGACCCGCTGGATGCGGCGGGGGTCCAGGGTGGACTGGAACGTCAGCAGCGTGGTCAGTGCGGCGGTGTCCTGGTCGATCTTGGCGTACTTGACCAGCAGCGGCTCGATCTTGGAGCGGTCCGCCGCGTCCCGGGTGGCCTTCTGCATGGCGCGCTGGAAGGCGGCCACGGTCTTCGGGTTCTCCGACACGAACTTGCCGAGCGAGCCGTAGCCCGCGGTGGGGAAGTCCTGGGTGGCGCCGGTGGCGGTGTCCACGACCGGGACGGTGCCCGCCTGCTTCGCGGTCTGGGTGATGAACGGCTCGGTCAGGAAGCCGGCGTCGATGTCGCCGTTCTTGAGCGCGGTCCCGACGTTCGGCAGCGGGATCGGCACCCACTGGACCTTGCTGGCGTCGACGCCGTGGTCCTTCATGACCGATTTGGACAGTGTGTCGGACACGGTGTTCGGCGCGGTGATGCCGATCTTCTTGCCCGCCAGGTCGCTGACGCTCTTCACCGACGACGTCGGCAGCGTGACCAGCATCGTGCTCTTCGGACCGGCGGAGGAGGCGTCCGCGACCAGCTTGATGTCGGCGGTGTTCTTGCTCATCGCGATGAAGAACGGCGTGTAGCTCGCGTACGCGATGTCGACCTCGCCGCCGATCAGCTTGGTCAGCGAGACCTGACCGGTCGCGGCTTCCACCGCCTCGACGTCGAGGCCCTCGTTCTTGAAGTAGCCGCCGTCCTGGGCGAGGCGCAGCGGGGCCAGGTCGATGGTCGACATCACGGCGACCTTGATCTTCGACTTCTCGAGGTTCCCCGAGCCGCCGGAAGAGGACGAATCGTCACCGCCGAGCAGGCCGCAGCCACCGACCGACGTCGTGACGACGGCCGCCATCGCGAATGCGATCGCCCTCGCCATTCCACGAGACGGCCGCCCGAGGCGGGCGCTCAAGGCCTTCTTCGAAAGCAAGTGGTGCTCCTGATCGAGGGGGAGGACACGTGATGACGTGGCCTGATGTGGAATTCGGAAGTGACTCTTTGTCGAGTCACGGGCCCACTGTAGAGAACACACACTGTGCTCACAATGGGTGGTCATCCCATGATCCCAAGTGGTAACGATCACCCGAACAGGTTGTTTGTCAGAAGTGAACACAACTGGGCGTGTTCGGGGCGGGGAGTTGTTGACGATTGAGTGTCAACGGGTCAAGACCCGTCCGGGGCTTACTTGCAGGTCTTGACCGAAGGGTTACATCTGGGCCGCCCGTTCGCTACCCTCATGCACCGGTAGTGAGGTGTGGACCACTGATGTAGTGAAAGAGAGTGCCTTGGATGGCCGAACGCTCTGGACCTTTCCCGAGGTGCAAGGCACTCTGTGTCGAACGCGATCCTGATGTCGGACACGACCGTGCTTCACTGGTGCGCGCCCGCGCACTGGCGGGTTAGGCCGAATAGACCAATGACGTCAGGCGGGATTTCGGCCAAGTGCACTTGAGAGACTGCGTCAAAGACGACTTCCTCATTCGTCAGAGTGAGCACTCGCGTTCAACGTCTCCCTGCCGGGTGGCAGGAGCGTGCGGGTAGTGGTCCCCGACAACCGACCCAGGCAGCAGCAGAACGGCATGTCCAAAATGGGCTTTCCCGGCCCGAATGAAGATGATGGTGGTGCGGCGGTGCCGAACGAAGACACCGCGGGGGTGGGAGGGACCCCTGCGCGGGAAACCGGAGACGGTCCTGGTGGGAAGGCCGGGTCGTTCCTGGGCCTGCGTAACTGGCGTCTGCGATCGAAGCTCGCGGCCGTCCTGATCATTCCGACGCTGACCGCGCTCGCGCTCGGCACGCTCCGCGTGATCGACGACAGCAGCGAAGCGGCCCGGTTCCAGGACACGGCCGACCAGGTCGCGTTCGCCGACAAGATCACCCTCGTGGTGCACGAGCTGCAGAGCGAACGCGCGCTCGCCGTCGCCAAGATCGCCTCCGGTGACCCGTCGCGCCAGAACGGCCTCGACGCGCAGATCGCCAAGGTCGACCGCGCCGTCGACGACCTGCGTGCCTCGGCGAACCAGATCAACCCGGACGATCAGGACACGAGGGACCGCTACGCGCGTGGTCTGCAGCGGCTCGACGCCCTGCGCCCGCTGCGCGGCGCGATGAACACCTCGCTGCTGGGCGACACCCCGATCCTCATCGCCTACTCCGGCATCCTCGACTCGCTGGTCCAGCTCGGCCGCGAGGTGACCACCGCGGTGGCGAACCGCGACGTGCTCCGCCTCGGCGTCACCGTGCAGGCCATCAGTGAGAGCAAGGAGTTCATCGCCCGCGGTGACGCGGCGCTGCTGATCGCCTCCTTCCGCTCCGGCTTCCCCGGCGACCTGTTCGACCAGGCGCGTTCGGCGGTCGCCAGCGGTGACGCCTCGACGGCGGCGTTCCTCAACAACGCCAGCCCCGAACAGCGGCAGCTTTATTCGGACACCTTCTCCGGTCCCGAGGTCGACGACCGCCGCCGGATCACCACGATGGCGTTCTCGCTGCACCAGCAGAACGAGCCGCCGGCGATCGACAACGTCGCCCTCGGCAACGACAGCCGCGTCGCGCTGGACAAGCTGCGCGCGGTCGAGACCAATCTGCTCGGTCAGCTGCGGGCACAGGCCGACGGCCTGGCCACCGACGCGATCAACTCGGCCTGGATCGGCGGCGCGGTCGTGCTGCTGGCGCTGCTCGCGGCGCTGTTCCTGATGCTCGTCATCGCCCGCCTGATGCTGCGCCCGCTGCGGGTGCTGCGGAAGACGGCGCTCGACGTGGCCTACACACGACTGCCGGAAACCGTGCAAGCGATCCTCGACGACCCGGACCCGGTCAACGCGTCGAAGCGGTCGGTCGAACCGGTGCCCGTCACGTCGCGTGACGAGATCGGTGAGGTGGCGCGGTCGTTCGACGTCGTCCACGAGCAGGCCGTCAAGATGGCCGCCGAACAGGCCCTCCTGCGCGAGAACGTCAACGGCATCTTCGTGAACCTGTCCCGCCGGTCGCAGCGGCTGGTGGAACGCCAGCTCGGCGTGATCGACCGGCTGGAGGCCGACGAGCAGGACCCGGACCACTTGGCCAGCCTGTTCGAGCTCGACCACCTCGCCACGCGGCTGCGCCGCAACGGTGAAAGCCTCCTGGTGCTCTCGGGTGCCGGTCTCGCGAAGTCGGTGCCCAAGCCGGTGCCCGCCGCCGACGTCATCGGCGCCGCGGTCTCGGAGATCGAGCAGTACGCCCGGATCGAGATCGGGATCGTCCCCGAGGTCGCCGTCCAGGGCCTGACGATCCACGACCTCGTGCACGTGCTCGCGGAACTGCTGGACAACGCCACCTACTTCTCCGAGCCGGAGACGAAGGTGACCGTCCGCGCGGTGATCACCCGCAAGAAGGCGCTCGCCATCCAGGTCACCGACCACGGTGTCGGCATGACCGAGGAGCGGCTCGCCGAGGTCAACCAGCGCCTGGCCGACCCGCCGGACCTGGACGTCTCGGTGACCCGGCGGATGGGCCTGTACGTGGTCGCGCGCCTGGCGCGCCGCCACGGCATCGAGGTCCGGCTCCGGGAGAACGAGGACATCGAGGGCGGCGTGATCGCGCGGGTCGTCGTGCCCGCCGAGCTGCTCACGCAGATGCGGCCCGGCGCGCGCAACACCCCGCCGCCGGCGAACCGCTCGGAGACGTCGATGCCTTCGATGCCGTCGGTGTCCGAGATGTCGTCCTCGCTGCCGAACATCCCCGCCTCCGACCGCGGCCTGGAGATGACTCCTCCGCCGCCGTCGAAGCCGCCGGCCGCTCCGCAACCGGTCGCGTCGCAGGGCGGGCTCGTCCCGCTCGACCAGCCGATCAGCCTCGACGACCTGGTCGCGGGCAAGAACGCGGCCGGGCCGTTCCTCAGCCCCGCGTCCCCCGCCGAAGAGACCCCGGCGTGGCCGACGGCCGAAGACATCTCGCCGGCGAACGGCGACGGCGCCTCCAGCGGCACCGACACCCAGTTCGCGTCGCTGGTGCTGCCGAAGCGGGAGCCGAAGTACACGCCGGTCGAGCCGCCGAGCAAGCCGGAGGAGTCCTCCGACGCCGGAAAGTCGGCGCTCGATGACGACGTCCCCACCCGGCGGCTGCCGATCTACCAGTCGGTGCTCTCGCGCTGGTTCAGCGAAGGTGACGAGACCGGGGGCGACTCCCCGACGACGTACACCGAGCCGGTCGAGTCCGAACTGCCCGTGCGGACCCCCAATGGTGGCGCCGAAGCGGCGGAACCCGCGGCCGAGGACACTTCCGGAGAGGCATTGCCCACTCGGACGCCACGGAGTGTTCCGCCGGAGACGGTGCTCCAGGACAATGGCTGGCGCAGCGCGTCGGACGACGGCTGGCAGGCGGCGCAGGTCCTGTACGAAGACCGGAACGACGAGATCACCCCGGCGGGCCTGCCCAAACGGGTGCCGAACCAGTACCTCGTCCCCGGCTCGATCGGCGGGAACGAGCCGAAGAAGGAAGACTCGTTCGCCGACAAGACCTCCGGAATGCCGGGCACGGGCGCGATCGCCCGCTCGGCGACGGCGGCACGGAGTCGGATGGCAAGCTTCCAGAAGGGCTACACGTCGGGACGGCACGCGTTGAAGGAACGCCCGCTCGATGCGCTGGATGACAACGGCGTTCCGGTGACCGGCAGGGATACCTCTGCCGATGACAGCAGTAAGGAGTGACAGTGACACGGGCGGGTGCGATGCAGCCGGGTGGTCCGGCGCAGCCTGGCGGCCAGGCGCAGGGTAAAGGACACACGAGCAGCTTTGCCTGGCTGATCACGGATTTCGTGCACCGGGTCCCGGGCGCGGCGCATGCCGTGGTGGTGTCGGCGGACGGGTTGCTGCTGGCGTCCTCGAAGGGACTTCCCAAGGACAGGGCCGATCAGCTGGCCGCGGTCGCGTCGGGGCTCACGAGCCTCGCGCGCGGTGCGGCGAAGGTGTTCGAGGGCGGCACGGTCGCGCAGACGGTGGTCGAGATGGCCAACGGCTTCCTCTTCCTGATGTCGGTGTCCGACGGTTCCTGCCTGGCGGTCCTCGGATCGCCGGAGAGCGACATCGGCTTGGTCGTCTACGAGATGACCCTGCTGGTGGAACGGGTGGGGCAACAGCTGACACCGGAGATGCGCGCGCAGCTGCAGGGCGCGTCGGTCCGCCGCTGAGCGACCGGGAACCGAGGAGAATGCCGTGGACGACGGGCGCTTGAGGGGCGATGGCCGGCTCGGTGACGACTTCTCCGGCGGGTGGTCGGAACGAGACGACGGCCGGGAGGACTGGACGTCCTTCCGGGACCGGGTCGACCGCGAATGGCGATCGAGGCGGGCACAGGGGGCGGACAACGACCCCGTGTCCCCGGACGAGGCCTCCCGCTGGCTGACCGATTCGAACGCGGGTCAGGGACCCGCCGACTTCAGCGTCTCGGACTACCGGGAACGCCTGCTCGGCGGGCCGGGGGCGGAGCTGTTCGGTGGTGGCAGCGGCCCGCTCTACGACTCGGGCGAGTTCGCCAAGTTCTCCTTCGACAAGGAGGAGGAGCGCCGGGCGGCGGCGGCCGCCGCCGACCCGCTCGGCGCGGCCCTGCCGCAGCAGGCGCAGAACGAGTACGTCGACGAGCAGTACACCACCGACGTCGAATCCTCCGGCCTGGTCCGGCCGTATTTCCGCACGCGGGGCCGGACCAAGCCGACGTACGACCTTGCCATCGAGGCGTTGATCTCGACCAGCGAACAGGGACGTGTGCTCGACCGGGTACGCGTCCCCGAACACCGGTCGATCTGCGACCTTTGCCTGGACACCCGGTCCGTCGCCGAAGTCGCGGCGCTGTTGCGCCTGCCGCTCGGCGTGGTCCGGGTGCTGATCGGAGACGTGGCCGGCCTCGGTCTGGTCCTGGTGCACACCGCCAGCCAGAACGTGGGTGACCGGCCGAGTATCGAGTTCATGGAGAGGGTGCTCAGTGGGCTTCGGAGAATTTGACTCCGACGCGAATGCGCCGCAGGTGACCGGACCGACTTCGTCGGCCAAGATCGTGGTCGCTGGCGGATTCGGCTCGGGGAAGACCACGCTGGTCGGAGCGGTTTCGGAGATCGATCCGCTGACCACCGAGGCCATGATGACCGAGGCCAGTACCGGCGTCGACGACAATTCGGCCACCCCGAACAAGTCGACGACGACCGTGGCCATGGACTTCGGCCGGATTTCGCTGGACTCGGATCTGGTGCTGTACGTGTTCGGTACGCCGGGCCAGCACCGGTTCTGGTTCATGTGGGACGACCTCGCGGTCGGCGCCATCGGTGCCGTCGTGCTGGTCGACACGCGGCGGCTCGCCGACGCGTTCCCGTCGATCGACTTCTTCGAGAACCGGAAGCTGCCGTACGTCGTGGCGATCAACTGCTTCGACCGGCTGCTGCACCACCAGATCGAGGACGTCCGGCACGCGCTGACGATCTCGCCGTCCGTGCCGATCATGGCCTGTGACGCGCGGGAACGTGAGTCCGCCAAGCAGGTGTTGATCTCGGTCGTGCAGCACGCCATCGCACACGATTCGGCGTTGCGCGCGGGGTAAAAGGGACAAAAGCCCGGAGCGGATGCGGCCGTTGGAGTGAACTCGGCAGGCTTCACCCGCTTCGGGGAGTGGCGTCACCGGTCGGATCGAACGCGGGGCGACCCCTTTCACGCGTTCCGGCGGCGGTGACCCCCGATCGAGTGGCCGCGACGTCGGTGACCTGCGCGGACGCCGGTTCACACCTGGTCGCGCCAGGCCACCACAGGGTGACCCACGAATGCGTGGTTCACGATGTGTCGACGCGGTGAGCGGCTGGACGTTTACGTTCGGTTAACGCGGTCGGCCGGGTGGCGGGCTCGACACGATCGACGGGACGAATACGCTGGGTGGAGGCGTCTTTCGGCTCGTCGGCACCGGGATCGGTGCTGGTGGGCGGGAGACGCCCGGACCACGCCGCCCAGGTGGTCTTGACGCAGCGAGGAGGGACTTGTGACGGCATCCGGGCAGCAGAGCTCGTTCGGCTGGCTCATCACGGATTTCGCGCGCCGGGTTCCCGGTGCGGCACACGCCGTGCTGGTCTCCGCGGACGGGCTTCTCCTCGCGCCGTCGGACGGGCTGCCGCAGGAACGGGCCGAACAGCTCTCCGCGGTCGCCTCCGGCCTGATCAGCCTCACCGCCGGCGCGGCCCGCTGCTTCGACGCGGGCGGGGTCAACCAGACCGTCGTCGAGATGGAACGCGGCTACCTCTTCCTCATGTCGGTCGCCGACGGCTCGTCACTCGCCGTGCTGGCCGCGCCGACCTGCGACATCGGCACCGTGGCCTACGAGATGACGCTGCTCGTCGAGCGGGTCGGCCAGCAGATCACCCCCGAGCTGCGGGCGCAGCTGCAGGGCGGCGTACGTGGGTGACCGATGAAGATCAGCGGATTCACCGAACCGGACCCCTCCGGCTGGGACTCCCTCTATCAGGGCACCGAACGCGAGGCCTTCGATTCGCCGAGCCGGTTCGAGCTGAGCTCGATCAGCACGGTGATGCCGCGGCGTCCGCCCGCGCCGCCTCCCGAGCCGGCGCCTCCCGCTTCGATGCCTTCGCCGATCCGTCAATCGCCTCCGCGGTCCGCGCCCGCTGACGTCGCGCCCGCTTCGGTCTACCTGCCTCCGGCTTCGGGCTCCCGGGTCCGGCCCTACACCCGCACCGGCGGGCGCACCCGCACCGCGCACGACCTGGCGCTGGAGGCGCTGGTGTCGACCAGCGAGGACGGCCGCCGGTACCGCGGCGTGCGGACCCCCGAACACCGGCAGATCTGCGACCTCTGCCTGGACACCCGCTCGATCGCGGAGATCGCCGCGCATCTGCGGCTGCCGCTGGGCGTGGTGAAGGTGCTCGTGGGCGACATGGCGGACGCCGGGCTGGTGCTGATCCACCAGACGGAGCTGATCCTCGGGGATTCCTCTTCGCGCGCTTTCATGGAACGGGTGCTTCAAGGCCTTCGGGCCCTCTGACCCCTCCTGCATTTCGTCCTCTAAATGCGCACCGGTGCTCTCGGCTGTCCTGAAGGCCACCTTCAGGACGTTAGATGTCTCAAGGGTGGCCTTCAGGACATCGCTTCACGGTGCCTGACTCCCCGCATTTCGTCCTCTAAATGCGGGGAGTGGTCAGTCTTCGACGAGGGCGGCCGACGTGATCCGGTGCAGCGGGTAGCGCTCGTTGTCGGTCCCTTCGAGGACCCCGCCGCCGACCCGCAGCGGCCGCACCACGCGCTGGCTCGCCGTCCCGCGTGAGTCGACGAACCCGATCCACACCTCGCGCCGCTCGATGGTCGCCTGCGACAGCAGCGCCAGCGTCGCGGAAGTGTCCCCGGCGCCGCCACCCTGCGGCGCGCGCACCGTCTCGCCCCGGCGGCGCGCCGAAGCGGCGTCACCGGCCCGGACGTGCGCGACGATCTTGCCCACCTGCTCGTCCGTCAGTCCGGCAGGCTCCCCAGGCGCGCGACGCGCGGCACGCGCCTTCGCGGGCAGGCGGCGGCCGGACGGCCTGATGTCCATGACGCGTCCGTCGGGGCCTTCGGCGGCCGGAGCGAACCCGGCGGCGCGGAGCGCGTCGAGGACTTCGGCGAGCGGGTACGCGCTGATGAGCACGGTCGGCGCGATCATGCGCAAGCCGTACTCGGTCGCGACGGGGCTCCCCATGACCTCGGCGAGCAGCGACGCGTCGTCGCAGCGCAGGAACGACTCGGCGGCCCCGCCGCGCAGCCGTCCGTGCCGCCGCGCGACGTCGTCGATGAGGTAGCTCAGCGATTGGGGCACCGGCGTCGCCGACTTCGACGTGAACAGCTGATGCAGTTCGCCCGCGGTCCGCCCGGTGTCGAGCGCGCGCCGCACGGACGTCTCGGTGATCCGGTAGACGGTCGCGTGCCCGGCCGATTCGATGTCGGCGACAGCCGCCATCTCGGCCGCGAGTTCGGCCTCCAGCGGACCCGGCGCGACGACGGTCAGGTCCGCTTGGACGAGCACGTGGTCCACCGGACGCGGCAGCGCGTCGAGCATCGCCTCGATCGCCCCTGGGCGATCCTCGGCCAGCAGCGCCCGGGTCGCCGTGGTGAGCCCGCCGAGCCCGATCAGGCCGAGCGCGGTCCCCTCGGCCATCGTCCAGCGCACGGTCTCGTCCCGCAGCCGCCCGCCCCGCCTCGGTGCGCGCCAGGCGAGCGCGGCGACCAGTTCGTCGGTGCTCTTCACGCCTGCGCCCTCGGGCAGCGCCGCCAGCGCGAGGAGGATCCGGCGCCGCGAAGTGGGCGCCAGCGGACGGCGCAGATCCTCCGACAACGGCGCGATCGGCTTGTCCTTCGCGTCCCGTCCGCCGGCGAGGCCGGGCAGCCGGGGCAGTTCGAGCCAGGCCTGCGCGACCGTCATCCAGCGCTGCGCGGTCGGCGACGCGAGCCACGAATCCGTGAGTGTCGTCGGCACCCATTCCGGTGTGGTCGCTTCGCTGTCGGCCACCAGACCGGCGCCGACCGCGATCTCCGCCAGCAGGGTCACCCGCGCCTCGTCGACGTCGAGATCCTTCGCGAGCTTCTTCAGTTCGCGGACTCCGAGCCCGCCGGACTTCAGCACCGGTGGCGGCGTTTCGGACCAGGCGCGGAGCATGTTTTCGGTTTGGCGCAAGAACTCCATCGCCTCGCCGGCCGCCGTCGTGTCCACAGTGGACTGCTGATGCGGATGGACGGGGAGTTCCGGTTCGCGCAGCGACGCCTGCTCGAACACCACCCCGCCGCGCAGCGCGATCCCGATCTCACGCGGCAGCTCGACGGTCTGATCGTCCCGGCGCAGCAGTAACCCCCGGGCGAGGAGGCGCTGGACGGGGTTCTGCGCCCGCTCCAGCGGGACGTCCGCCGACGCGTCGCGGGTGCGGCCGATCGGCGGCCCGGCGGCCAGCGTCGTCAGCAGGGCGCGTTCGTCCTCGCCGACCTCCGCGAGCGCGGCCTCGATGTCCGCTCCGGCGAGCGCGGGGGACGACGCCCCGAGCCCGGCGGGGAAGGGGCCGAGCGCGTCGCGGGCCGACGGCGGGACGCGCAGCGCGTCGTCCTCGCCCCAGACCAGTGCCCGTTTGCGCAACAACGCCAGCGGTTCGCCGATCTCCCTGCCCACGAGCCGCGCGACCTCGGCCGCGGCGACCGGTCCGGTGTCCGCTCCGGCCAGCAGCAGGGCGTCGAGGACGGCGAGGGTAAAGGTGTCGAGGTCTTCACACGCACGCGCGACGGAGCCCGGCGTGCCTGCCCGGGTGGCGAGCACGATGGTGTCGGACGGGGGCGGCGTGGACAGGTCGCGACGCGTGCGCAGCAGCGCGGCGAGGGCGTCGTCGGACTCCTGGCGCAGCCAGTCCGCCAGGGATGGCGCGGGCATAGACGACCAGGATACCGGGCGGGTGGTGGCCCGGCAGCCGCGTTCGGGCAGACTGTCCCTCGAGAACGGCTTGACCATGCTCTGGAGGACGTTGTGGCGAAGGGCGATAACAAGAAGCGCGCGGGCATCGACCCCACGTGGCCCGGTGAGGACGGGGAGCACCCCGTCACCGAGCTCGCGTCCGATCGGCAGGGCGCCTTGTCCCCGTTCGGCGACGTGACCTTCCCCCTCGACACGGTGCCGTACGTGCACCCCGAGACCGAGATCAACCGGTAAGAAGCTACCGACGGGTTACCCCCTGCGAGGGTTCGTGGCGGTCGTCACGGGAGTAGGTTTTCGATCGACCTATTCGAGCTTTCCTCAGCGGGGGTAGTGCCATGCCGGTTCCCGGTCCCGGATATTCGATCACCGTCCGGGTGGAGGCCCCCGCGTCGTCCACCGCGGCGGGCGACCTGACGACCGCCGTCGGCCGGGTCGGCGGCGTGCTGACCGCGTTCGACGTCGTCGAGTCGCACCCCGACTCGATCGTCGTCGACATCAGCGCCAACGCCCTGTCGGAGAACCACGCGCAGGACATCACGCAGACCCTGGACTCGCTGCCGGGCGTCCGCGTGCGCAAGATCTCCGACCGGACGTTCCTGATCCACCTCGGCGGCAAGATCGAGGTCACCCCCAAGGTCGCGCTCCGCAACCGTGACGACCTCTCCCGCGCGTACACGCCGGGTGTCGCCCGTGTGTGCCAGGCGATCGCGGCGAACCCCGAGGACGCGCGCCGCCTGACCATCAAGCGCAACACGGTCGCGGTGCTCACCGACGGCTCCGCGGTGCTGGGGCTGGGCAACATCGGCCCGGCCGCCGCGCTGCCGGTGATGGAGGGCAAGGCGGCGCTGTTCAAGAAGTTCGCCGACGTCGACGCGTGGCCGGTCTGCCTGGACACCCAGGACACCGAAGAGATCATCATGATCGCGAAGGCGCTCGCGCCGGTGTACGCGGGCATCAACCTCGAGGACATCGCCGCGCCGCGCTGCTTCGAGATCGAGAAGCGCCTGCGTGAGCAGCTCGACATCCCGGTCTTCCACGACGACCAGCACGGCACCGCGATCGTCGTGGTCGCCGCGCTGCGCAACGCCCTGCGCGTGGTCGGGAAGAACATCGAAGACTGCAAGATCGTCGTCAGCGGCGTCGGTGCGGCGGGCTCGGCGATCATCCGCCTGCTGCTGCGCAAGAACCCGGGCGACATCGTGGCCGCCGACATCGACGGCATCGTGCACTCCGAGCGCGGCAACCTCGACGAGAACCTGACCTGGATCGCGGGGCACACGAACAAGGAGCAGCAGGCGGGCACGCTGCACGAGGCGCTCGTCGGCGCCGACGTGTTCATCGGGGTCTCCGCGCCGAACCTGTTCGGGGCCGAGCAGGTCGCGACCATGAAATCCGACGCCGTCGTGTTCGCGCTGGCCAACCCGGACCCGGAGATCGACCCGCTGGAGGCGCAGAAGCACGCCGCCGTGGTCGCCACCGGCCGCAGCGACTTCCCGAACCAGATCAACAACGTGCTCGCGTTCCCCGGCGTCTTCCGCGGGCTGCTCGACGCGCAGGCGCACCACATCGACGACTCGATGCTCCTCGCGGCCGCCGACGCCATCGCGGACGTCGTGGACAACGGCAAGCTGAACGCTTCGTTCATCGTGCCGAGCGTGTTCGACAACGCCGTCGCGCCCGCGGTCGCCGAGGCCGTGAAGAAGGCCGCAAAAGCAGCGAAGACTGCTCAGTCCTAGGACGTGGTAGCAAAGGTCCCTTGCTCCATTCGGCGGCGCCGTCATCACTGAGACCGACCTCGAGGCCGACTTCAGGGTGACGACTCCGCCGATGGCCCGCTCATAGGCTCGGCTCCGACCAGGAAGTCGATCATGACGGGGGTTGGGGATGACACGCTCTGTCCTGAGCAGGATCGGGACACTCACCGCCGCGGCGGTCACCATGGCGGTACTCGTACCGGCCACGGCGTCCGCCGCGGTTTCGTCGGTCAACTGGGGGCCGTGCCCGGAGGGCGTGGCCGCGCCCGGCGTGCAATGCGCCACCTTGAAGGTCCCGCTCGACTACCGGGACCCGGGCGGGAAGACCATCGATGTCGCCATTTCCAAGCTCGCCAGCACCAAGCCGGCGAAGCGGCGCGGCATCATGCTCACCAACCCGGGCGGCCCCGGCGGGCCCGGGCTCACGATGCCGGCCGGGTTGCGGTCGGCGGGCATGCCGTCGAGTGTGCTCGACGCGTACGACATCATCGGCTTCGATCCGCGCGGGATCGGCCGCAGCACGCCGGTGACCTGCGACCTCAAGCCAGAGCAGCAGGTCAGCAACGTCCCGCCGTACGCCCGTGACGCCGCGGCGGTGGCGGAGCGCGCCGAGTACGTGAAGGGCGTCGCGAAGCAGTGCGCCGACTCGAAGACGGCCGCGAACCTGCCGTACATCACCACTGCCAACACCGCCCGCGACATGGACCGCATCCGTGAGGCCCTGGGCGAGAAGAAGCTCTCGTACTACGGCGTCTCGTACGGCACGTACCTGGGCGCCGTGTATTCGACGCTGTTCCCGCGGCAGACCGATCGCATCGTGCTCGACAGCGCGACCGGTCCGGGCGGGCTCGACACGACCGGGTCCCGACGGCTGGCGGAGGGGTTCCAGGACCGCTTCCCGGACTTCGCGAAGTGGGCGGCGGCGCGGCACGAGAGCTACCGGCTCGGCCGCACACCGCAGCAGGTGACGGCGAAGTTCCACGAGCTCGTCGCCAAGCTCGACGGCGGCGCGGTCCCGGGGGTGGACGGCGCGGCCTTCCGGGCGGGGACGTTCGGCGCGCTGTACTCGACCGCCTCCTTCCCGACGCTGGCACAGCAGTGGCAGGCGCTCGACACCGAAGGCGTCGTGAAGCAGGCCGCGGAGGCTCCTCAGTTCGACGTGGCGCAGCTGCTGTCCGCGCAGCTGCACGTGGTGTGCAACGACGTGAACTGGCCGGAGAACGTCGCGGCCTACCAGCGCAACGTCGAGAAGGACCGGGTGCGGTACCCGATGTTCGGCGCCGCCGCGGCGAACATCTGGGCGTGCGCCTACTGGCCGTCCGAGCCGATCGAGCCGCAGGTGCGGATCGGCGACCGGGGCCCGTCGAACATCCTGGTGGTGCAGAACCTGCGTGACCCGGCGACCCCGCTGAGCGGGGCCAGGGAGATGCGGCGCGCGCTGGGCGACCGGGCGCGGATGGTGTCGGTCGACGACGGCGGGCACGGGGTCTGGCTGAGCTCGGAGAACGCCTGCGGCAACAACGCCGTCAACCGGTTCTTCGTGGAAGGCAAGCGTCCCGGCCACGACACGGCCTGCGCCGCGGACCGGGGCGGGCTCTTCGCCTCGATGACGCCGGAGCAGCGGCAGGAACGGGAGAAGGCCCTCGGCGAGGTTCGCTCGAAGCAGCGGATGTTCTGAGGACTAGCCTGCTGGGCGTGAGTGAACTCAGCCACGTCGACCATACGGGCGCCGCCCGTATGGTCGACGTTTCCGGCAAGACGCCCACCGCCCGCACCGCGCTGGCGGGCGGCACCGTGCACACCACGGCCGAGGTGCTCGGCCTGCTGGCGACGGACGGGCTACCCAAGGGCGACGCGCTCGCGACCGCCCGGATCGCGGGCATCATGGGCGCGAAGAAGGTGCCCGAGCTGATCCCGCTCTGCCACCAGATCGCGTTGTCCGGGGTGAAGGTCGAGTTCGTCCTCGACGAGACCGCCGTGCACATCACCGCGACCGCGAAGACGAACGACCGGACCGGCGTCGAGATGGAGGCGCTGACCGCCGTCGCCGTCGCCGGGCTGACCCTGCACGACATGATCAAGGCCGTGGACCCGGCGGCGACCCTCGACGACGTCCGCCTGATCCGCAAGGACGGCGGCAAGACCGGGACCTGGGAGCGGCCGTGAACCGGGTCGCGAGGGTGATCGTGGCGTCCAATCGCGCCGCGAAGGGCGTCTACGAGGACACGACCGGCCCGGTCATCGCGGACTGGCTCGCTTCACGGGGCTGGGACGTTCCCGCGCCCGTCGTCGTCCAGGACGGCGACCCGGTCGGCGAGGCCCTGCGGGACGCCATCGCGGCTGAGGTCCAGGTGATCGTGACGACCGGCGGCACCGGCATCTCGCCGACGGACCGCACCCCGGACGTCACCCGCGCCGTCCTCGACTACGAACTCCCCGGCGTCGCGGACGCGATCCGCGCCGCCGGACTGCCCAAGGTCCCCACGGCCGTGCTCTCGCGTGGCGTCGCCGGCGTCGCGGGCCGGACCCTCGTGGTGAACCTGCCCGGTTCACGCGGCGGGGTGAGGGACGGCCTGGGCGTACTGGACGGGATTCTCGACCACGCCGTCGACCAGCTGGCGGGCGGCGACCACCCACGGGAGGCACAGCAGTGAGCGTTCGGGTCGCACGGATCGCGGTGGTCGACGAGCCGCTTTCGGTCGAAGAACACGCCCGGCTGGTGGACGACGCGGCCGCGGGCGCCGTCGTGACCTTCGGTGGGGTCGTCCGGGACCACGACGGCGGGCGGTCGGTGGAGAGGCTCGCCTACGAAGGGCACCCTAGTGCCGCCGACGTGCTCGCGGAGGTCGTCATGGACCTCTCGGGGAAATGGGAGGGCGTGCGGGCGGTCGCCGTCAGCCACCGGCTGGGCGCGCTGGCCATCGGGGACGTCGCGCTGGCGTGCGCCGTGGCGGCCGAGCACCGGGGGCAGGCCTTCGCGGCGTGCTCGGAGCTGGTCGACGAGGTCAAGGCGCGGCTGCCGGTGTGGAAGCACCAGCACTTCAGCGACGGCAGCGACGAATGGGTCAACTCGCCGTAGCGGGGTGAGCCGGCCCCGGACCCACCAAGTGTCATGAAAGGGTCGTTCAGGACATTTTTCGTCCTGAACGACCCTTTCATGACATCTGGAGGCGCGATCTGGCCCCGGACACGACAAAGCCCCACCGCCGGGGGAATGGCGCGGTGGGGCTTTGTCAGCCGTGACGTGGCCGCGCGGGGAATCCCGCGGGCATCACGACTTACTGGTGCTCAAGAGCTCACTTGGTGGCGAGCTTCTGGCCGACGACGATGAAGTCGGCGTTCGGCACGTATTCCTTGTTCAGCTCCTGCAGCTTCTGGTAGCCGCCCTGGACGTTGAACTTGGAAGCGATCTTCGACAGCGTGTCGCCGGCCACGACGGTGTAGTCACCCGCCGGGTTCGAGTTGGCGACGTTCGCGGCCGGGGCAGGGGCCGGAGCCTGCTGCTTCTGGACCGGCGCGGTCGACTTCTTCGGGGTCACCTTCTTGGTGGCCTTCGGGGCGCTCGACTTGGCCTTGGCGGGGCTGGCGGAGCCGCCCTTCTTGCCACAGTGCGGCCACGCGCCGATGCCCTGGCCCTGGAGGACCCGCTCGGCGACGGCGATCTGCTGCTCACGCGTGGCGTTGTGCGCGCTGCCGGTGCCGCCGTAGGCGCGCCAGGTGCTCTGCGAGAACTGCAGACCACCGTAGTAGCCGTTACCGGTGTTGGTGCTCCAGTTGCCGCTGCTCTCGCACTGCGCGATGGCGTCCCAGTTGGTCGCCGACGCGGGGGTCGCGGCGATTGCGAGGGGAGCGCCGACCGCGACACCCGCAATGGCGACGCGGGCGATGTGACGGGTGGCGGCGGACATCTTGCGGTGCTTGCCTCGGTAAGACATGTGAATAAATCTCGCTCCCTGCGCCTACGAGTCGGTGCTGAGGGAAGACCCGCGGGTCCTGGCCGGCCGTCTCGGGCCAGCTGACTTCGCCTGACGCACGACGCGTCGGCTCGGTCCCCTCGTCCCTGTCCGGAAATGCTTTCGCTCGGGGTTGGGTCCGGGAATCCGTTGGACAGGGCTCGGCGCTACGGGTTCCCGGTGTTGCGTGGTCGGTCGGGGCCAACCGAAAAGCGACGGTACGTAACGAACGGCCGGGACGGAAATTATTCGAGCTGTGACCTACATCACAGTAACAGCACGCAACCCATAACGATTCGGCTGTTTATGCAGGTCAGCGGGCCGTTATCTGGCCGTTTCCTGACCGAGATAATTCACAGATCGTGAGGCTTGCATCACGTGGATTAAGGGGTGACTGGCCCATTCGTGCGCCTTCGCGCGCGAATGGGCCGCGCACTTTAGCGAGACCTCAAGAAGTTCGCCAGCCCTGGCAGGTCATCCGTATTCAGGTGGTCGACCCCGGCGGCGACCAGCTCTTTCCACAACGCGTCACGGCCGGGCCCCGCGACGTCCGGCGTGGCCCAGAAGCGCACGCGCTGACCCGCCGCGTGGGCACGCTTGACGATGTCGTGCAGCTTCGCCCGCTCCTCGGCGGCGAAGGGGCCTTCGCCAGTCCAGGTGAACAGCCCGGGCCAGGAGTCCGAGACCAGCGGGGTGACCCGGGGGTCCGAGCCGATGCCGAGGTCGTTCTGGTCCTTGATCCGGCCGTCGTAGAAGGCGAGCCGGAACTTCTGCCCGAGCATCACGTCCTTGGGGCGGCCGCCGGAGATGACCGCGGTGACGGCCCGCTTCTTCACGTGTCCGAACGCGTACAGAGAGAAAAGGAAGGAGTAGCGCGGGGCGTACAGGCGCTTCTCCAGCGCCGCGTACGTGCTGTTCGCGTCGCCCTTGACGTCGATCAGCAACTGGAACTCCGCACGCTGCCGGTAGACGCCGACGCCGTGGTTGCCCAGCACGCGCTTGCGCAGCGGCTCCAGGTAGAGCGACTCCAGGGTGCGGTCCGGGCGGGTGTCCGCGAGGTCGTGGGCGACCAGCAGCTGCCCGTCCACGAGGAAGATGTCGGCCTCGACACTGGTGAAGCCCTGGTCGAGCGCGTCCTGCAGCGGACGGGTGTGCTCGTAGTCGTTGTGGCTGTGCGCCTGCGGCAACGGCTTGACGCCACGTTCGTGGGCGGAGGCGGGCGCGGTCGCCAGGCTCGTGGCGGCGACCGCGGCGAGCAGCGCGGCGAGGATACGGCGGGGAGTGATCACTGGCGCATCCTCGGCTGCTTCGGCGACCGGACGGTGAACGCGAGACGGCGAGCAAGGGACCTTTGCTACCACTTTCGAGGTTCGCGCAGGTCAGTGACGTTCGAAAGGGGGTCAGCCGCCGGCGAACGGGGGCAGGACGTCCAGTTCGGCCGCGTCGGTCAGCGGCCGCGTGAGGTCCCGCACCGCGACGCCGTCCAGCAGGTACGAGACCGCGTCGAGCAGCTTCGCCAGCTTCTCCGGGTGGAGTTCGCGAAGGCGGGCGACGGCGTCGGCGACGCGGGCGCCGTCCGGGAGGGTCACCTTCTCCTCGTCGAGGCCGACGGCCGCGCGGGCCGACGCGAAGTACCGCACCACGATGGTCACCATGTCAGCCGCCGATCGCGCTCATCGGCCGGATCGGCTGCGCGAACCCGGCCTCGTTGATCTCGTGTCCGGCGAGCTTGCCCCACATGGTCGCCCGCCAGGCGTCCGCCACCTCTTCTTCGCGCGCGCCCGCGCGCACGAGGGCGCGTAGATCCGTCTCGTCGTTGCTGAACAGGCACGAGCGCACCGCACCGTCCGCGGTCAGCCGCGTCCGCTCGCAGGCGCCGCAGAAGGGACGCGTCACCGACGCGATCACGCCGACGTCGCCAGGGCCGCCGTCGACCAGCCAGCGTTCGGCGGGCGCCCCGCCTCGCGCGGCGGGGAACGGCGACAGCGTGAACTCCTCGCCGAGCATGCCGAGGATCTCCTCGGCGGTGATCATGTCGCCGCGGTTCCAGCCGTGCTGCGCGTCCAGCGGCATCTGCTCGATGAACCGCAGGTGGTACCCCTCGGCGAGGCAGAACTTCAGCAGCGGCACGGCCTGGTCTTCGTTCAGCCCGCGCATCAGCACCGCGTTGACCTTCACCGGGTCAAGCCCGGCTTCGCGCGCTGCGGCCATGCCGGCGAGCACGTGCGAAAGCCGGTCGCGACGCGTGATCGTCTCGAACAGCGCGCGGTCGACGGTGTCCAGCGAGACGTTGATGCGGTCCAGCCCGGCGTCTGCGAGCGACTTCGCGCGCTTCGCGAGCCCGATCCCGTTGGTGGTCATGGAAAGCCGCGGTCGCGGTTCGAGTGCCGCGACCCGCTCGACGATCTTCTCCAGCCCTTGGCGCAGCAGCGGTTCGCCACCGGTGAGCCGGATGTCGGTGATCCCGAGCCGTTCGACGGCGATCCGCAGCAGGAGCACCAGTTCGTCGTCGGTCAGCACGTCCGCGCTCGGCATCCATTCGAGCCCTTCGGCGGGCATGCAGTAGGTGCAGCGCAGATTGCACTTGTCGGTGAGCGACACCCGCAGGTCGGTCGCCACGCGGCCGAAGGTGTCGATCAGAGCGGGGTTGTCCGGCCTGGGCACGCTGGGGCGACCACGTGTACCGGGGACACGGGGAAACCCGAGATCGACTGCTGTCATTGACACCAGACTAACCCCGAAGCGGGCGAAAACCGACTGTCTAGAATCTCATTTCGCACCGAATCGGAGGGGTTTCCGGATGGCGAAATATCCGCTCTCGGCGGAGGAATTGGCCCGGTTCGCCCATCTCGGCAGGGAAAGCAGCACGCTGACCGTTCTCCGGCACGCGCGCATCGCCGAGCGGATGGGCCTGTCCGCCACCGACCACAAGGTGCTCGAACTCGCCGGGCAGGCGCCGGGACCGTTGACAGCGGGCAGGATCGCGGAACTGACCGGGTTGTCGACGGGTGCTGTGACCGGCGTCATGGACAGGCTCGAGAAGGCGGGCCTCGCCCGCCGCGTCCGCGACACCGCCGACCGTCGGAAGGTACTGATAGAGGTCGTTCCCGGCGCCATGGAGCGGTACGCGCCGCTCTTCGAATCCGCGTACACGAACATGAAGTCGGTGCTCGAACAGTTCTCTCCGGACGAGCGGAAAGTGCTGGAGCGATTCCAGAGCGCGTTGCTCGACGGCCTTCGCGACGAACTCCCCGGTATCGCATAGCTTTTCCGTATCTGCGGAAGTAATCTGCCAAGCATGCCGCAATTTCGGTTGTCTGAGGCCGCTCGTCTGCTCGGTGTCAGTGACGACACCGTCCGCCGCTGGGTCCGCGCCGGCCAGCTCACCGCGTTCGACGACTCGGCGGGCCGCAAGGTCGTCGAGGGCGCCGAGCTCGCCGCGTTCGCCAAGGCGCAGGCCGAACAGCCCGAGGATCCCTCGAACGTCGGCCGTTCCGCGCGCAACCGCTTCGTCGGCCTCGTCACCGAGGTCGTCACGGACAAGGTGATGGCGCAGGTCGAGCTGCAGTGCGGCCCGCATCGCGTGGTCTCCCTGATGAGCGCCGAAGCCGTCCGCGAGCTGGGGCTGCGGCCCGGGGTGCTCGCGGTCGCCGTCGTCAAGGCGACCACCGTCGTGATCGAAACCCCGGAAGGAAGCCGATGAGGAGAGTCGTCCCCGCCCTGCTCGCCCTGGCACTGGGCGCGACGGCCTGTGGTTCCGGGGAGCCGGCCGCGGAGGCCAAGACGCTGACCGTGTTCGCGGCGGCGTCGCTGACCGAGTCGTTCGGGACGCTGGGCAAGCGGTTCGAGGCGCAGAACTCCGGGGTGACCGTGAAGTTCAGCTTCGAGGGGTCTTCGGCGCTGGTCCAGAAACTGACCCAGGGCGCCAAGGCGGACGTGTTCGCCTCCGCCGATCAGGCCAATATGGACAAGGCCGCCAAGGGAGAGTTGCTCGACGGGCAGCCGTCGGTGTTCGCCACCAATCGGCTCGCCATCGCGGTCGGGAAGGGCAATCCCAAGGGCATCAAGGGCCTGGCCGACCTCGCGAAGGACGGGCTGACCGTGGTCGTCTGCGCTCCGCAGGTGCCGTGCGGGTCGGCGGCGAAGAAGGTCCGGCAGTCGTCCGGGGTCACGCTCAAACCCGCCAGCGAGGAGCAGGACGTCAAGTCGGTGCTCGCGAAGGTGCAGTCGGGCGACGCCGACGCCGGGCTCGTCTACGTCACCGACGCGACGTCGGTGGCCGCGAAGGTGGACAAAGTGGACTTCCCCGAGGCGGCGGGCGCGATCAACGAGTACCCGATCGCGGTGGTGAAGGACGCTCCGCAGGCCCAGCTCGCCGGGCTGTTCAGGGACTTCGTCCTCGGTGAGGAAGGCAAGAAGGAATTGGCGAAGGTCGGTTTTGGCACGCCGTGACCCCGCGTTTCGTCCTCTGGATGCGATAGATGCACGCGCAACTACCGCATTCAGAGGACGAAACGCGCGGGGTGGGGTCCCCTGGATCCTCTGGCCGCCGGCGATCTGCGCGCTGGCGCTGGTGGTGCTGCCGGTCGTCGGCCTGCTGGTGCGGTCGGACCTGACGCGCTTCCCGAGCCTCATCACCTCGACGTCGTCCCTGAACGCGCTCAAACTCTCGCTGCTCACCGCCGGACTGTCCACTGTGGCCTGTGTGCTGCTCGGCGTCCCGCTCGCCGTGGTGCTCGCGCGTTCGGGGGCGCGCGGTGTCCGCGTGCTGCGCGCGGTGGTGCTGCTGCCGCTGGTCCTGCCACCGGTGGTCGGCGGGCTGGCGCTGCTGTACCTGCTGGGCCGCAAGGGTTTCCTCGGCATCCTGGTGACCACGCTGACCGGTGAGCAGGTGCCGTTCACCACGGCCGCCGTGGTCATCGCGCAGACGTTCGTCGCGATGCCGTTCCTGGTGGTCAGCCTCGAAGGAGCCCTCCGCGGCGCCGGTGACCGGTACGAACGGGTCGCCGCCACGCTCGGCGCCAAACCGTGGACGGTGTTCCGCCGGGTCACGCTGCCGCTGCTGATGCCCGCGCTCGGCTCGGGCATCGTGCTCAGCTTCGCGCGGGCGCTGGGCGAGTTCGGCGCGACGATCACCTTCGCGGGAAGCCTCGAAGGGGTGACCAGGACCCTGCCGCTGGAGGTCTACACCCAGGCCGAGGTCGACGTCGACAGCGCCGTGGCGCTCGCCTTGCTGCTCATCCTGGTCGCCGTCGCGGTGATCGCGCTCGCCCGGCCGCGCGCGCTCGAAGGAGTGCGGTCGTGACCCTTTCGGCCGAGATCGCCCTCCGGCGCGGCGAGTTCACCTTGGACGTCGGCTTCGACGTCCCCGACGGCGGTGTGCTCGCGCTGCTCGGCCCGAACGGGTCGGGCAAGTCCAGCGTGCTCGGCTGCCTCGCCGGTCTGCTCCGGCCGGACCGGGCACGGATCACGCTCGGCGGACGTGGCCTGGCGGGCCTGCCGCCGCACGCGCGCGGGATCGGCCTGCTCTCCCAGGACGCCCTGCTCTTCCCCCATCTGTCCGCTTTGGACAACGTCGCCTTCGCGCCGCGCTCGACCGGAGCCGGGCGCGCCGAGGCGAAGCGGCGCGCCCGGGAGTGGCTGACCGAAGTGGACGCGCTCGAACTGGCCGATCGACGGCCCGCCCAGCTCTCCGGCGGGCAGGCGCAGCGGGTCGCGATCGCGCGGGCGCTGGCCGCCGAGCCGGGACTTCTACTGCTCGACGAGCCGTTCGCCGCGCTGGACGTCGACGCGGCGCCAGCCATCCGGGGGCTGCTCCGCCGGGTGTTGCGGTCCGGACCGCCGACCGTCCTGGTCACCCACGACCCGCTCGACGCGCTGGCGCTGGCCGATCACGTCGCCGTCCTCGACGGCGGCAGGATCGTCGAACGCGGCGAGACCCGCAAAGTCCTCTCCGCGCCGCGCACGGCGTTCACCGCGCGGATCGCCGGGCTGAACCTGGTGCCGGGCGTCGCCGCTGAAGGCGGTTTGCGCACGTCAGGCGGGTTGTTGGCCGGAATTTCGGCCGAAGACGTCGTCGAGGGCGAAGCGGCCGTCGCCGTCTTCGCGCCCAGCGCCGTCGCCGTGTATCTGCGCGACGGCGAGCATCGGGGCAGCCCGCGCAACACCGTCGGGGGAACCGTCGACGCGCTCGAACCACACGGGCCGGTGATCCGCGTCCGGGCCCGCGGTGACGGCTGGGCGGCGGGTCTCGCCGCCGACCTCACCCCGGCCGCGGTCGCCGAACTGGCGCTCGAACCCGGCACACCGGTCGATCTTTCGGTCAAGGCGGCGTCCGTGGCTGTTCACGCCGTCTCCAATCATTAGGGTGGGACCCATGAACGAGCGCCGTTGGACCTACCTCAGCGACATGGATGGCGTGCTGGTGCAGGAGGAGCATCTCGTGCCCGGCGCGGACGAGTTCCTCAAGGAGCTGCGCGCCAACGACATCGGCTTCCTGGTGCTGACCAACAACTCGATCTACACCCCGCGCGACCTGCGGGCGAGGCTCGAGCGGACCGGCCTCGACATCCCCGAGGAGGCCATCTGGACCTCCGCGCTGGCGACCGCGAAGTTCCTCGCGTCGCAGCGGCCGAACGGCTCGGCGTTCGTGATCGGCGAGGCCGGGCTCACCACGGCGCTGCACGAGGTCGGCTACGTGCTGACCGAACGCGACCCGGACTACGTCGTCCTCGGCGAGACGCGGACGTACAGCTTCAGCGCCATAACCCGCGCGATCAGGCTGATCGAGGGCGGCGCGAAGTTCATCGCCACCAACCCGGACGCCACCGGCCCGAGCATGGAGGGCTCGATGCCCGCCACCGGTTCGGTCGCCGCGCTGATCGAGAAGGCGACCGGCCGTTCGCCGTACTACGTCGGCAAGCCGAACCCGCTGATGATGCGCTCCGCGCTGCGGCGGCTCGGCGCGCATTCGGAGTCGACGCTGATGATCGGCGACCGGATGGACACCGACGTCCACTCGGGAATCGAGGCCGGATTGCAGACGATCCTGGTGCTCACCGGCATCTCCACCCGGGAGAGCGCGGAGCATTACCCGTACCGGCCGACCAAGATCATCGACTCGATCGCCGATCTGGTCGGGCGCACCGGCGACCCGTTCGGTGAAGGCTGAGCGACACGATCGCATGCGGAGGGCTTATCGTCAGACGATGCACGACGATCAGCCCACGCCCCCGACCTATGTGGTCGGTGACGTGCACGGACACCGGGACGAGCTGGCCGAGGCGCTCCGGGAGAAGGGGCTGCTCGACTCCGACGATGACTGGGCCGGCGGCGAAGCGACCCTGTGGTTCCTCGGCGACTTCGTCGACCGGGGGCCCGACGGCGTCGGCGTCATCGACCTGGTGATGCGGCTGGAACGCCAGGCCGCCACGGCGGGCGGGCACTGCGGGACGCTGCTCGGCAACCACGAGATCCTGCTGCTCGGGATGTACCACTTCGGCGATACGGAGGTGCCGTCCGACTTCGGGCCGCGCAGCTTCGCCCGCAGCTGGGAGATCAACGGCGGGCTGCTCGAAGACCAGGACAGGCTCACCCCGCAGCACATCGAGTGGCTGACCTCGCGCCCGATGCTGACGCTGGCCGCGGACCACCTGCTGATGCATTCGGACACACTCGAGTACCTCGGCTGGGGCGAGGACATCGACGGGATCAACGCGCGTGGCCGCGAGATCCTCGAAGGCAGCGACATCGAGGCCTGGTGGGACGTGTGGCGGCGGATGACCACGCGGTACGCCTTCCGCGGCCCGCAGGGCGCCGACGTCGCGCAACAGCTCATGGACCGGCTCGGCGGCGAGCGGATCGTGCACGGGCACAGCGTCATCGCCGACCAGCTGGGGATTCACCCCGCGCAGATCGAGGGACCGTATCTCTACGCGGGCGGGAAGGCGCTGGGGATCGACGGCGGGTTGTTCGTCGGCGGTCCGTGCCTGATCATCCCGCTGCCGTGGGAACCCGAGGACTGAGCCTCACGGCACCTCGACGATCTCCTTGCCCAGCGGCATCAGCGAGACCGGGATCATCTTGAAGTTCGCCACGCCCAGCGGGATCCCGATGATCGTGACGCACAGCGCCACCCCGGTCAGCACATGCCCGATGGCGAGCCAGAGCCCGGCGAAGATGAACCAGATGACGTTGCCGATCGTCGACGCGGCGCCGGAGTCGCGCCGGTCCACCACGGTGCGGCCGAACGGCCAGAGCGCGTACGCCGCGATCCGGAACGACGCCAGCCCGAACGGGATGGTGACGATCAGGATGCAGCAGATGATGCCGGCGACGACGTAGCCGAGCGCCATCCACAGGCCGCACAGCACGAGCCAGATGACGTTGAGGATCAGGCGCATCAGACGTGCAACTCCCCACTGGCCACGGTGACCGCCTGCCCCGAAAGCAGGACGCGGTCGCCTTCGAGATTCATCCGGACGATGCCGCCGCGGGCCGAGGCCTGCTCGCCGACGAGCTTGTCGCGGCCGAGCCGGGCGGCCCAGTACGGCGCGAGGACACAGTGCGCGGATCCGGTGACCGGGTCTTCGTCGATGCCGACGCCCGGCGCGAAGAACCGGGTGACGAAGTCGATCCCGTCCACGTCACCCGGTGCGGTGACCATGAGCCGCCCGTTCCAGTGCGCGCGCAACGCGGCCAGGTCCGGCGCGAGCGAGCGCACCACGGACGCGTCGTCCACCACCGCGAACAGGTTGTGCTTGCTGCGCCCGACGTACTCGAACTCCAGGCCCGGCAGGATCGACGACAGGTCGTCGTCCGACTCGCGGGGCGGATCCGACGGGAAGTCCATCGACACCCAGCCGTCTTCGGCTCGGCAGCGCAACTCGCCGCTTCTCGTCGTGAAGGTCTGCTCGCCGCCGAGGACGTGCGTGGTCGCCAGCGTCGCGTGCCCGCACAGGTCGACTTCGGTCTCCGGTGTGAACCAGCGAAGTGACTTCGGCCCCTCGCCACCGACCTCGACGAAGGCCGTCTCGGCGTGCTTCAGCTCAGCGGCGACGGACTGCATCCAGCCCGCGTCGCCCGGAGCGTCCAGCAGGACCACGCCGGCGGAGTTACCGGCGAAGGCTTCGGAGGTGAAGGCGTCGACGATGTAGAGGCGCATGCTTTCGACGATATCGGCCACCGCCGGAGCGGGCCTCCGGGTTTCCCCTGAAGTGGTCTCCACTTGCAGGTGGCCGCCGTCACGCCGCGTTCCTAGACTCGACGCGTCGATGCCGCCGAACGCAGGAGTCTCCATGCCCGACGCCCCCGCAGTACCGAGCTACGCATCGGGAATCTCGGACACCCCGCTGCTGGGGGACACCATCGGCGACAACTTCGATCGCACCGTCGCCGCCTTCGCCGCCCGGGACGCGCTCGTCGACCGCGCGGCCGGGAAACGCTGGACCTACACCGAACTCGCGGCCGAAGTGGACGCGCTCGCGCTGGGCCTGCTCGACCTCGGGATCGCCAAGGGTGACCGCGTCGGCATCTGGTCACCGAACCGCTGGGAGTGGACCTGCGTCCAGTACGCGACCGCGAAGATCGGCGCGATCCTGGTCAACATCAACCCGGCGTACCGCTCGCACGAGCTCGAATACGTGCTGAACCAGGCCGGGATCAAGCTCATCGTGGCCGCGAACTCGTTCAAGACCTCGGATTACGCGGGCATGATCGCCGAAGCGGGCCCGAAATGCCCGGCGCTGGAACATGTCGTGCTGCTGGACGGCCCGGAGTGGCCGTCGATGCTGGAGATCGGCCGGAAGGCCGACCGCGCGCCGCTGGTGAAGCGGCAGGCCGAACTCTCCGCGGACGACCCGATCAACATCCAGTACACCTCCGGCACCACGGGCTTCCCGAAGGGCGCCGCGCTCAGCCATCACAACATCCTCAACAACGGCTACTTCGTCGGCGAACTCTGCAACTACACCGAAGCCGACAAGATCTGCATCCCCGTGCCCTTCTATCACTGCTTCGGCATGGTGATGGGCAATCTCGCGGCGACGAGCCACGGCGCCTGCATGGTCATCCCGGCGCCCGCGTTCGAGCCGAAGGCCACCCTCGAAGCCGTCGCGGCCGAGAAATGCACGTCCCTGTACGGGGTTCCGACGATGTTCATCGCCGAACTGGCCGACCCGGACTTCGCTTCCCACGACCTGTCCTCGCTGCGCACCGGGATCATGGCGGGCTCACCGTGCCCGGTCGAGGTGATGAAGCAGGTCATCGACCGGATGGGCATGGCGGAGGTGTCGATCTGCTATGGCATGACCGAGACGTCGCCGGTTTCGACGCAGACCCGCGCGGACGATTCGGTGGAGCGGCGGGTGTCGACGGTCGGCCGGGTCGGACCGCATCTGGAGGTCAAGGTCGTCGACCCGGAGACCGGGCTGACCGTGCCGCGCGGCGAACCGGGCGAACTCTGCACCCGCGGCTACTCGGTGATGCTGGGCTACTGGGAACAGGCCGACAAGACGGCCGAGGCGATCGACGCGGCGCGGTGGATGCACACCGGCGACCTCGCGATCATGGACGCCGACGGGTACGTCAACATCACCGGCCGGATCAAGGACATGGTCATCCGCGGCGGCGAGAACCTGTACCCGCGCGAGATCGAGGAGTTCCTCTACACCCATCCCGACATCCTCGACGCGCAGGTGATCGGCGTTCCGGACGAGAAATACGGCGAGGAACTCATGGCCTGGGTCCGCATGCGCGAGGGCGCGGAGCCGCTGACGGCCGAAACGGTGCGGGAGTTCTGCGAGGGCAAGCTGGCGCGCTACAAGATCCCGCGCTACGTCCACGTCGTCGAGGAGTTCCCGATGACGGTGACCGGCAAGGTGCGCAAGGTCGAGATGCGCGCGGAGTCGATCAGCATCCTCGGGCTGGAGAAGGCGGCGGCGACCAAGCACGCTTGACCTCCGCTTCGGAGGCCTGCCCGCTTCGGATAGGCCTCCGAAGCGGTGTGATCGTTCACAGCTTTCGTATGCATGGGGCTCCGCCGCGACGGGCAGCCTGTGGTCAGGACGGTGACAGCGTCCCGAACAGAAATCCCACAACCGTAAGGAAACGGGGAATTCTCATGCGTACGATTCGCCGCACTTTGGTCGCTTCGGCACTGGCGTTGCCGCTGACACTCGGAGCCGCCGGCATCGCCTCGGCGGACACCTATGGCAGCACGGAGGTCCAGGCCGGACCGGACGGCGCAGCGACGCACAGCGTGCAGTCCGACACCCATCGCGGATCGAGCTCGTTCCACGAGAACTCGGCCGCCGCGGGGCCGGACGGGGCCGCGCACAGCAGCACCTCCGCGACCGCCGGTGAGAACGGCGACAGCCAGTACCGGCAGCACAGCGGCTGGGCGGGTCAGGACGGTGCCGGGTCCAGCGAGACCCACTCCAGCACCGATGGCGGAAGTGACCAGGGCGTCCTGAGCGGCACCCTCGGCGCGATCGGGCTCTGAGCGTAAGGAGCTGAAAGGGCCCCTCACCGCGTGAGACGTGGTGAAGGGGCCCCTTCAGTCCAAGATGACACTTCGAGGCAACCTGTCACAGCGTTGTCGCGTGTTCCCTTCGCGGTGGACCCGAACCACCGCGAAGGGGAGAAAGTCATGACACTCAAGCGAAGCAGAAGAGTTCTCGCTCTGGCCGGCTCGCTCGCGGTGCTGCCGCTGATACTGCCCGGCGTCGCGGCCGCCGCCACCGGCCCGATCGATCTGGGCACGCTGCCGGGGGATCAGTACAGCGAGGTCAACGCGGTCAACGAAGACGGCGTCATGGTCGGTTCGTCGACACCGCTGGAAACCCAGATCAAGTACCACGCGGCGAAATGGGACGCGCTGGGCCGGATTTCCGCGTTGCCCGGCCTCGGCGGCGAGCAGAGCAAGGCGACGGACGTCAACCGCGGTGGGGTCGCGGTCGGCTGGGCCCACAAGGACGCGAACTGGAACCAGGCGGCGGTCAAATGGGCGCCCGACGGCACGGTGACCGCGTTGCCCTACTTGCCCGGCGGGGATTACGCGATCGCGAACGCGATCACCGACGGTGGCGTGATCGTCGGCGCCGGGCGCGCGGCGGACGGGACGACGCACGCCGTCCGGTGGAATCCGGACGGCACGGTGGTGGACCTCGGCGGGTTGCCGGGCGGCGCCTACGCGAACGCGGGCTGGATCACCCCGGACGGCAGGACCGTCGCCGGGACGGCAACCGACGCCGCCGGGAACGACCATGTCGTGCGCTGGAATCTCGCCGGTGCCATCACCGACCTTTCCCCGGGTAATCCGCGCAGCACTCCGGAGGACATGAACGATTTCGGGGTGATCGTCGGAAGCGCCGAGGTGAACGGCACCACGAAACCCGTGCGGTGGGAACGTGACGGGCGGATGACCTGGCTCGACTGGCCGGAACGGGATCCGGGCTGGGCGCGCGCGGTGAACAACGCCGGTGTCGCGGCAGGCGGCGGCTATCTGGTGTTCGGCACGGAAAGCCCGGTCAAGTGGAACCGCGCGGGGACCCGTACGACGCTTTCGACCGCACGCGGACTCGCTTACGACATCGACCGGCTCGGCACGGTGGTGGGACTGGAGAACAGCATCGCGACGAAGTGGTCGGCGAACGGCACTCCGACGGTCCTCGGCGCGTTGCCGGGCGGTGTCTACAGCGTCGCCACCCGCATCGCGGCGAACGGGACGATCGTCGGCTTGTCCGACAACGAAAACGGTCGCACGCACGCCGTGTACTGGCCCGCCGGCTAACGCGCGTGAAGGCCCCCTTCCCTCGGCTCAGCCGAGGGAAGGGGGCCTTCACGGGGGGATCAGGCCGCGGAGTTGGCCGCGGCCGCGGCGATCGCCTTCGCGTCCTCTTCGCCGAAGGTCTCTTCGAGATTCTCCGGCGAGTAGTCGAGATCGATCTGCTCCACCGGCATCCCGCGCGCGGACTCGATCGCGCCGAGGCGCCGCTGTGCCCGGTCCGCCGCGTACTGGATGATCTCCTCGGGATCGTTGTCGAACGGGATCTCCTCGAACTGGTCCTGCACCCACTGGATCATGCCCAGCGCGTGGGGGAGCAGTTCGCCCATCCGTTGCTGCACCGCGTCCCACAGCGAATCGTCGGCGGCGACGTGACGGCGGCAGGTGAAGGTGCCCCACGCCATGTGGCGGCGTTCGTCGTCGCCGATGCGGCGCACCAGTTCCTGCATACCCGGCAGGATGTCGTGCTGCGTGCAGATCAGCTGCCACGAGTAGTACCCGGTCAGCGCGAGACTGCCTTCGATGACGTGGTTGTAGGTGACGCTCGCGCGGATCTGGTTGAGCGGGCTGGGATCGTCTTCCAGCGCGCGCAGGGACTGCGGCAGCTCTTCGTAGAAAAGCTTGCGGTAGTGGGGATTCTCCGCGACGTACGGATGCAGGTCCTCGGTCAGCCCGACGGAGTCCATCCAGCGGCGGAACACCTCGGTGTGCTTGGCCTCCTCGAAACAGAACTGCGTCAGGTACATCTCGTCGCCGAAGCGGCCGGTCGCGGACATCGCCCGCATGAACGGCTGGATGTCTTCGGTGACCGCCTCTTCGCCCGCGATGAACTGCGCCACCAGATAGGTCGTCGACCGCTGCTGTTCCGGGTTGAGGCTTTCCCAGCCCTCGCGTTCACGGGAGAAGTCGATGTCGGCCGGGTTCCAGAACTTCTTGTTCCCCTTGACGAACAGCCGCAGCGGGAACGAGTCCCAGTTCAGCCCGCCCTTGCGCAGTGAGGAGAAGCCGGTCCGCAGTTCGGAGAGCGTGTCGGTCATGGTGTCCCCTTCGAATCGGTGGTCAGCGCCCGTATCGCGGGTGCCAGCACGGCGACGACCGCCGCCGCCGCCTCGCCGGCCGAATGCGTCGGCATGACGAGATGGGACAGGGAAAGCCGCACGACGGTCTCCGCCAGCAGCGTGGCGGATTCCGGGGAGAGCGACGGCTCGAACTCGCGGTACTGCCCGGCCGCGACCTCGGTGGCCGCGGTCAGGATCGGTTCGCCCTTGGTGGTGAGCAGGGGAAGAAGGTCCTCGCCCGCTTCGGTGCCCAGCGTGGTGGCGACGAGCCGGTTCTCGCGGGCGTGCTCGATCGTGTACACGACCGCCTCGCGGATCCCGTCGCGCAGGTCCCGCGCGTCCTGGACGCGCAAGCGGATGCCTTCCAGGAACTCCGAAGTCGTCCGGAGGACCACGGCTTCGGCGAGCGTGCCCTTGTTGCCGAACTCGTTGTAGACGGTCTGCCTGCTCACGCCGGCGCGGGCGGCGACGTCCGCCATCCGCAGGGCCGTGTAGCCGTGTTCGGTGAGCAGCTCGGTGGCCGCGTCGAGCAGCGCCTCCCGCAGAGAGGCCTTGGTCCGATCGGAGAAGCTCGTGATCTCGCCCACACTTCCAGCTTGACACAGATCACGCTCATGTCAAAGAAGTTGACGAGCCTCCGTCCGGTGTAAATCGCTCGGTGGTGGCGGTTACCGTGATCGTGTGGACATCACTGTGGGGTTCGACCTCGACATGACACTGATCGATCCGCGGCCGGGCATGGTCGCGGTGATGAACGCGCTCGGCGTGGAGTCCGGCCTGCCGCTGGACGGCGAATACTTCGCGGCCAACCTCGGCCCGCCCCTCGACGCCAGCCTGCGGGGTTTCGGCGCGCCGGAGGAGCGCATCCCGGAACTGGTGGCGCGCTTCCGCGCGATGTACCCGGAGACGGTCGTGCCGGTGACGGTCGCGATGCCCGGCGCGGCCGAAGCACTGCACGCGGTCCGTGCCGCGGGCGGGCGCACCGTCGTCGTCACCGGCAAGTACGCGCCCAACGCGAAACTCCACCTGGACGCGCTCGGGCTGGAGGTCGACGTCCTGGTCGGGGAGCTGTGGTCGACGGAGAAGGCCGCCGCGCTCACCGAGCACGGCGCCCGCGTCTACGTCGGGGACCACCTCGGCGACATCCGCGGCGCGCTGGCGGCGGGCGCGGTCCCGATCGGGGTCACCACCGGCCCGTGCACCAAGGAAGAGCTGCTCGCGGAAGGAGCCGACGTGGTGTTCGACTCGCTGACCGAGTTCCCCGGCTGGCTCAGCTCTTTCGGCGAGCTTCGCGGATAAGGGCGATCAGGCCGAGGGCGAGCCCCAGCGGAGTGATCACGCCCGCCGCGGCGGACAGCCACACCGGCAGGTTCTCGAGCCCGGCGGCGAACATGACGAAAACCGCTGTGACGGCGATCATGCCCAGCGCGAACAGGCCGATGCCGACGCGCATGAGGATCGGTTTGCCGGGCTTTTCGGGGACGGCCACAGCGGCCTCCTTTACTGCGGTCTCCATGACGGAAAGGGTATCCGCCGGTATCCGCTTCTCCACAGGGCCTGTGGCGAGATACGCTTATGGGACGCGCGCCCTGGGTACGCCCCCGGGCGCGTTCGTTGTGAGCGGGACAGCAAAGGATTGGTGAGGGAAGTGCCGACCGGCAAGGTCAAGTGGTACGACGCGGAGAAGGGTTTCGGTTTCGTCACCCAGGATGGGGGCGCCGACGTCTACATCCGCAAAGCCGCGCTGCCGCAGGGCGTCGAAGGGCTCAAGGCGGGCCAGCGCCTCGAGTTCGGTGTCGCCGACGGCCGCCGCGGCCCGCAAGCGCTCTCCGTCCGGCTGCTGGACCCGCCGCCCTCGGTCGCCGAGGCGCGCCGCCGCCCCGCCGAGGAGCTGCACGGGCTCATCGAGGACATGATCAAGCTGCTCGAGCTCAAGGTGCAGCCGGACCTGCGGCGCAACCGGTACCCGGACCGCAAGAACACCAAGCAGATCGCCGAGATCATGCGCGCGGTCGCGCGGGACCTCGATCCCTGATCGGCGCTCCCCACCCACGTAACGCGCTATGAACGGTCCGTTCCTTGCAAAATTTGCAAGGAACGGACCGTTCATAGCGCTCGCGTACGTCGATGCCTTGGGATCCTCGCCCGGTCCGTGAAGGCCTCCTTCACTACTTTCAGGGTAGGCAAGGAGGCCTTCACGGACTCGAAGAGCGCCGAACGGCAGCCGTGCGTGGTAGCAAAGGTCCCTTGCTCCCTCAGGCGGCCGGCGGCTCGACCTGCAGCGACCAGATCGCCGTCGTGACCGCCTCGGCGTCCTCCGGCCGTCCGGTCCGGCTGAGCACCGAAGCCTGCGCGACCTCGACGACGAGGATCTGGTCGTCCGGCCGCGGCGTCGTCACGGTGTAGGCGAACCGGTCCAGCGACGTGATGATGTCCTGCTTGAGCTCCTGCGGCTCGCCCTTGCCGTTCACGTACTGCACCGTGACCTTCCACGGCGTTTCCGCGATCGCGCTCGGCACCGAGATCTGCACCGGTTTCCCCGGCCGGATCCGCAGTTTGCCCGCGGCGTCGGGCCTGGTGGTGCACTGGGCGCTCTTGATGTCGCACGACGCCAGCGGGCCGACGTTCACCGTCTTGCCGTCGGCGAAGAAGGTCACCTCTTCGGGGCCGGGGGCCGAGCAACCGGCCACCACGAAACCACCCGCCGCGAGCAGGGCCAAAATACGAAGTCGCCGCATACGGTGAAGATTACGAGCCCGGCCGCCACCGGGAGTCACCGGGCTGCGAGGGGACCGGCGATTCGCTGGTCGGCTCCGGGCGCAGCGGCCGGTCGCCGCCGAGACCCGGGACCAGCGAGGTCCCGCGCCGCACCATGAACGTCTGCGTGAACCCGACGGCCAGCAGGATCGACAGCACCAGGAAGCCGATCCAGTACGTCGGCGGCAGCAGCAGGCCGACGGCGCCACCGAAGCACCAGGCCAGCTGCAGCACGGTTTCCGACCGCCCGAACGCCGAAGCCCGCGATTCTTCCGGCAGGTCTTCCTGGATGACGGCGTCGAGGCTGATCTTCGCCAGCGCGCTAGCGGTCGCGCCGACGAGCGCGACGATCGCCGCCGTCGCCAGCCCGGCCGCCACGGTGGCGATGACCGACATGCCGAGGCACGCCCCGACACAGCCCAGGATCACCTGATCCGGTTTGCCGAAGTGCAGCCGCGAACCCAGCGCGTTGCCGAGGAACCCGCCCGCCCCGGCCGCGGCGCCGATGATGCCGAGCAGCAGCAGCTGGGCGAACGGGCTCTGCCCGCTGCCTTCGGTCTGCGCCTTCACCGCGAACGCGGAGAACATCATCAGGAACCCGGTCAGCACCCGGACGGAACCGTTGCCCCACAAGGAGACGACGATATGCCGTCCCATCGGCTGCCGCTGCTTCTTGATCCGCCGCTCGGGATGCGCGGACAGCGACGCGGGCACTTCGCCCTCGGTCTTCTCGACCCACGACGGGATCCGCATCGACTGCACTGCGGCGGCCACACAGATGACCATGGTGAACCACAGCGCGCCCTGCGAACCCCACAGCGCGTTGAAGCCGCTCGCGAGCGCGCCGAACGCGCCGGCCGCGACCAGGCCGAACACGGTCAGCCGCGCGTTCGTCTTGGACAGCGTGATCTCGGGTGGCAGCACCCGTGGGGTCACCGCGGCCTTGAGCACGGTGAACGACTTCGAGAGCACCATCATGCCCAGCGCCGCCGGGTACAGCAGCCAGTCGTCGAAATGCAGCGCCATCACGATCGCCATCAGCGCCTGCCCCGCCGAGGACACGCACATCGCGAGCCGGCGGCCGCGCTGGATCTTGTCCAGCGCCGGGCCGATCACCGGGGCGACCAGCGCGAACGGGGCGATCGTGATGAGCAGGTAGAGCGCGACCTTGCCCTTGCTCTCCCCGCTGGTGGCGGCGAAGAACAAGGTGTTCGCCAGCGCGATCGCCATCGCGGCGTCGCTGGCGTAGTTCAGCATCACCGCGTACGTCAGCGAAGTGAGGCCCGATTTGTCGGCGCCGTCCGCCTTCGTCGCGCGCTGGAACGCGCCGACGGCCTGCCCGGTGAGCTGGCGGCTGCGCATCGCCGCGACCCGGGTGACCGTGATCTTCTTCGGCATCTTCGGCAGCGCGCCCGCCCGGGGCGGGACCGCGGTCGTCGGATGCTCGTGCGGAGGGTCCGGCACTTCACGCGGCTCGCCCGCGTAACCGCCGGTGTCGTAGTGCTCGTACTCGCCGCTGCCCGGCGGGTGCTCGTCGTAGAACCCGCCCGGACGACGCCGGACGGGTTCGGTCTGACGCTGCGAGGGATCCGGGTACGGCCGCGCGCCACGCGGAGGAGTCCTCGGCGGAGGCGGTGGCTGGTGGTGCCCCATCGGGATCGCGCCGGTGCGCGCCTCGTCGGCGGTCGGCCCGGCCGGATGTGGCTGGTACTGGGGTTGCGGGCGGGCCGCGCGCGGCGGCGGGGGCGGCACCGGCTGCTGATCGACGCGGGTCGGCGGCGGTGCGGACCAGCTGCGCGCCTGGGCGGCGCCGGGCTCCGGCGTCCACTTGCGCTTGCTCTTGCGGCCACGCTCCTTGCCCGGCCGGCCGGAACGCGTGCCGTCGGGTCCGGAGTTCGAGCCGAAGATTCCCACCAGTCAATCCTGCCTTACGCGAGGTCCGCTTCGCGCGTTCACCACTGCTTTCTAGGGGATCGGGACGAACTTCACCCGGAACATCCTCGGCCAGAGCTTGCCGGTGATCAGGAATTCGTCGGTCCCGGGCACCGCCGCGATGCCGTTGAGGACGTCCGCGGAGCCGCGTTCGGCCCCGTCCAGCAGGCCGGAAGCGTCGATCTCGCCGGTGACCCGGCCGGTCGCGGCGTCGATCCGCAGGATCCGGTCGGTCTGCCAGACGTTCGCGTACACGGAGTCGCCGACGCATTCCAGCTCGTTCAGCTGGTCACGGCCGACATCGACGCTGCCTGTCGGCGCGAAGGACGCGGGGTCACGGAAGGTCAGCTTCGACGAGCCGTCGCTCATCACCAGCCGCCCGTCTTGGTGGCACAGGCCCCAGCCCTCGCCGGTGTAGGTCACCCGCCGCAGCTCGGCCAGCGTCTTGGCGTCGCGTTCGATCGCGACGCCGTCCTTCCAGGTGATCTGCCACGCGGTCGCCCCGAGCACGGTGATGCCCTCGCCGAACAGGCCGGGCAGCTCCTGCCGGACCGTCGGCGCCGCGCCCGCGGGCCCGGCCCGCATCGACGACTTCCCGACCAGGCCGGTGCCCTCGTACAGCGTCTCGCCGGAGAACTCGAGGCCCTGGGTGAAGGCGGCCGGGTCGTGGGGCAACGTCGAGAGCACCCGCACCTTGAGCTTCTCGGGCGCGGGCGGCGCCGCGTCGCTCACCGGCGCGGCGGCGCAGCCACCGAGGACGGCGGCCAGCAGGAGCGAGGTGGTCATCAGCGTACGCACGCGGACAGCCTGACACGGACCGCGATATCGCGTGCGGCAGAATGGGGGCATGACCCTGCTGTTGACCCTGGACGACGGCTCCATCCAGCGCAAACTCGCCGAGGCGGTCGATCTGGCCCGCGCGGCGGTGCTGGAGGACGCCGGTGCCGAACAGGTCGGCGCGCACGTCGGCGTGGACCGGGAGGACGCGGTCTCCGCGAGTCACCTGTTCGAGGCGACCGTGACGGGTTATCGAGGCTGGCGCTGGTCGGTGACGGTCGCGCTCGCCGGCGAGGACGAGCCGATCACGGTCAGCGAGGTCGTGCTGATCCCGGGTCCGGACGCGCGTGTCGCCCCGGCGTGGGTGCCGTGGGAGCGCCGCGTGCAGGCGGGCGACCTCGGCGTCGGCGACATCTTCCCGGTGGAGAAGGACGACCCGCGGCTCGCCCCGGCGTACCTGGAGTCCGACGACCCCGCGGTCGAAGCGGTCGCCAAGGAGACCGGTCTCGGCCGGGTCCACGTGCTGTCCCGGTACGGCAGGCTCGACGCCGCCGCCCGCTGGCACGGAGGTGAGTTCGGCCCGCGGTCGGACATGGCGCGCAGCGCGCCGGACGTCTGCGGGAGCTGCGGGTTCTTCGTGCCGCTCGCCGGGTCGCTCAGCGCGGTCTTCGGTGCGTGCACCAACGACATCTCCCCGGCGGACGGCCACGTCGTCGACGTCGAGTACGGCTGCGGCGCGCATTCCGAGATCGAGGTCGAGGTGACCTCGTCGGTGCCGGTGGCGGAACTGGTCTACGACGACTCGCTGATGGACTTCGAGCCCGCTCCGGAGACGCCCGCCGAGGCTCCCGAACCCGAGCCCGCCGAGACCGCGGAGGCTGCGGTCGTCGACGAGGCCGAGGCCCCGGTGGCCGAGGCGCCCGAGACCGCCGAGGTCCAGCCGGAGGTCGAACCCGAGGCCGTGGTCACGGAGACCGCCGACGAAGCGCAGGTCGAGGCCGAAAGCGCCAGTGAGCACTGACCCGTTCGGCACCGAGCGGCTCCGCGCCGCCGTCCTGCGGGCGTGGGCCGATTCGCCGACGCGGTTCACCGAGGACACGAACACCGAGAACGACCTCCGCGTCGGCGGCTACCGCGACCGGCTGTTCGTCGAACTGGCGCAGAACGCCGCCGACGCCGCGCTGGCCGCCGGTGACCGCGGCACGCTCCGGGTGTCCGTTGTGGACGGTGAGCTGAGGTTCGCCAACACGGGCGCGCCCCTGGACGCCCGCGGGGTCGAATCCCTCGCCTCCTTGCGCGCTTCCGGCAAGGGGGAGGAGACCGTCGGCCGGTTCGGCGTCGGATTCGCCGCCGTGCTCACGGTTTCCGCCGAGCCGAGGATCGTTTCGGCGACCGGCGGCGTCGCGTTCTCCGCGGAGCGCACCCGGGCCGAGTCCGGGCGCACCGGCGACGTTCCCGTGCTGCGGTTGCCGTGGCCGGTCGGGGACGACGAGCCTGCGGTGCCCGAAGGTTTCACCACCGAGGTCCGGCTTCCGCTGCGCGAAGGCGTCGACGTCCGTGCCTTGCTGGCGGATCTGAAGAACGACATCGGCGATCTCCTGCTCACCTTGCCCTGGCTGGAGCGCGTCGAGGTCGAAGGCGGTGTCTGGCGCCGCTCCGATCTCGGTGACGGCGTCGTCGAACTCGCGTCGCCGGACGGTTCCGAGCACTGGCAGGTGCATCGCGGCGAGGTCGTCTGGGCCGTCCCGCTCGACGGATCCGGTTCGCCCCGGCCGCTCGGCGAAGACGTCCTGCACGCGCCGACCCCCACCGACGACGAACTTTCCCTGCCGGCCAGGCTGATCGCGACGCTTCCGATCGAGCCGTCCCGGCGCCGCGCGCTGCCGGGACCGGAGCTGACCGCCGCGTTGAAGAACGCCGCACGGGAGTACGTCGATCTCGTCCGCTCCTTGCCGGGCAAGGAGCGGTTGGCACTCGTGCCCGGCGCGGGCTTCCCTCGTTCCACTGTGGACGGAACGCTGCGCGAGGCCATCCTGGAGAATCTCGCCGACTCGCCTTGGCTTCCCGCGCAGGAGGGCGACGACCTGCCGGGGCGTCAGGCGCGTGTCCTTTCGGTGGACGTGCCGGGATTGGCTCCGCTGCTGGCCGATCTCGTGCCCGGACTGGTTTCCCTGTCCGGTGTGGACCTTCGCGCGGTCGGCGCGCGGACGCTTTCGCCCGTCGAAGCCATCGAACTGCTGACCGGGGCCCAACGCGAGCCCTCGTGGTGGCGCTCGCTCTACGACGTGTTGCTCCCGGCACTCGAAGCACACGACCTCACCAAGGACGACCTCGGCGCGTTGCCGGTGCCGATGTCGGACGGCCGCACCTTGCCCGGTGTCCGCGACGCGCTGCTCGTCGGCGGCTCGGCGGAACTGCTCGAACTTCTGTCCGATGTGGACATCATCGGCCTGCGGCTGGTGCACCCGGCCGCGGCGCATCCGTTGCTGGAACGCTTGGGAGCCAAGCACGCCGAGGCGAGCGACCTGCTCGAAGCCGACGCGTTGAGCGCGGCCGTCGAACGCAGTGTCGAAGACGTCCGGTCCGGTTTGGACGGTATGGCGCTCGCGGGCGCGGTGCTCCGCCTGATCGCCGAGGTCGGTGACGAAGCCCCCGAATGGGCAGGTGCGCTGGCCCTGCCGAGCGAGGACGGCTGGCGTCGTGCGGACGAACTCGTCCTGCCGACGTCGCCGCTGGGCGACATCTTCGACCCCGAGGTGTTCGAGGAAGACGGCGCTTTGTCCGTGCTGGACGAGGAATTCGCCGAAGACTGGCCGGTGGCGACGCTCGTCGCGGTCGGCGTGCTCGATTCGTTCGCGATCATCACCGACGACGAACCGCTCGAACCGGAACACGGCCTGCCCGAGGAACACGAGTGGTGGGACTCCCGGGAACGGCCGCCGTCACGGGTGCTCGCCGTGCGCGACCTCGACCTCGTCGGCGACGACGCCTGGCCGGAGGCGCTGCGCCTGCTCGCGGCGCGTCCGGAGACCTGGCGTGCGCTCACCGAACCCGGCGGGCACACGGGCTGGTGGCTCGCGCGGTACGCGCTGCTGGACGGGCACGCCCCGCTCGACTGGCGGATGCCGGAAGCGTCGGCGCTGGCCGGGCTCTACGACATCGTCCCGGATTCGGGGCTGAGCAAGGAGATCCTGCTCGCCGCCGGTGTCCGGACGGAGCTGGGAGCGGACGCCGAAGACGTCGAGGACCTGCTGGAGCGGCTCGGAGACCCCGAGCGCAAGGTGAGCCCCGGGCTCGCTTCCCGGGCGCACGCGGCCCTCGCCGAGTACACAGTGGACGTTCCCGCGCCGGACCGGGTCCGCGCCGCGGACGGCTCGGCCGTCGACGCTCGCGACGCCGTCGTGCTCGACGTGCCGTGGTTCGCCGCCGTGCTGGCGCCGGAGCGGATGGTCGTCTCGGCGAGCGGCGCCGTCGCGCTGGCGGAACTGCTGGACCTGCCGGTGGCGAGCGGGCTCGACGCCAAGGTCACCGAAGACGGCGAGTACGTGCCGTGGACGGAGCTGTCCGCGCTCCGGCTGGCCGCCGATCAGCTGGGCGTCGAACTGCCCGAGGGCGGTGTGCTGCTGCACGAGGCGCTGACGGTGACCTTCGAGGACGCGGAGCACGAAGTCGCCTGGTGGTCCGACGGCAGGCTGCACGCGGCGGATACCCCCGAAGGCCTCGGCCGGGCCTTCGCCTGGGCCACGGACCGATGGGCCGACCGCCACGTCCTGACGGCCCTGCTCGACGACCCCTCGCCCTCGGCCCTCCTGAACTGACCGCATTTCGTCCTCTAAATGCGGTACTTGCACACGCAAGGACCGCATTCAGAGGACGAAATGCAGGGGTTAGAGGCGCTGGGCGCTCTTCGAGCCCCGGCGCGCGGCGGCGCGCTGCCAGGCGATGATCGCGAGACCGATGAAGCCGAGCACGACGCCGGAGAACGCCGTCTGCACCCAGATGCCGTCGGTCACAAAGAACAGGACCACGGTCGCGACCGCCCAGAGCGAGGTACCTACGATCACGACCGGCGTCAGGTCGGTCAGCCGCTTCGGCAGCTCCGGCGTTGGCCGCAATGAACCGTTTACTTCCCCGGAATTGATCGATTCGCCCACGTGGGGAAGGGTACCCGGCAACGGGCGAAGGGTGGTACGCGATGGCGGAGCAGCGCACCCGGTCCACACTGGACCGGTTCTTCAAGATCAGCGAGCGCGGCTCGACACCGGGGCGGGAGATCCGCGGCGGGATCGTCACCTTCTTCACGATGGCCTACATCGTGGTGCTGAACCCGCTGATCCTCGGC
>NZ_QHJI01000019.1:0-97115 GCF_003947535.1 Amycolatopsis sp. WAC 04169
TTGCCCACGTGTTACTCACCCGTTCGCCACTAATCCCCGGCCGAAACCGGATCATCGTTCGACTTGCATGTGTTAAGCACGCCGCCAGCGTTCGTCCTGAGCCAGGATCAAACTCTCCAACAATGTCTTCGAATTCAATCGAGGCAATTTAATGCTCTCAAAGGAACCTCTTACGAGGTTTCAATACATAAGCTCTACTGGCTTAGTTCACTAGCACACTGTTGAGTTCTCAAGCAACACGCTTTGCTTCAAGCGATATTCACAAGCTTTTGGTCGAGCATGCCGAATCCTACGGTCTTAGTCGTAGGGGGTCGGCGGCCGCTCGTGGGCCGACGCTGAACGTTACCTGGTCCGGTTCGCGGTGTCAACCCGCTCGGCCCTGGTTCCTGACCTCGGGGCTTTCGGCCCCGGCGGCCCGGTGTTCCTGGCGACGAAGAGAAGATTACATGCCCCGGAACCCCCCGAAAACAGGGGGGTCACTTAACGACATCGCCGCAGGTCAGCCGGTACAAACCCCCGTCATCCGACGGTCTTCAGGTAGCGAGGCGGTTCGCGGGCGGGGACGACGCGTTCGAAGTCGGCCGCGTAGGCGAGCACTCGGGCGTCCGCCCACTGCCCCGCCATGAACGAAACCCCGACCGGGAGCTCGCCGACGAAACCGGCCGGCACGGTCACAGCGGGGTAGCCCGAGACCGCGGCCGGCGTCGACGACGGGATCACGTCGTTGTCGCCGGTCTTGCAATCGGTCTTCCAAGCGGGCGGGTTAGTGGGCGCGGCGATGGCGTCGAGGCGGTACTTCGCGAGGGTCTCGTCGATCGAGCGTTTCGCCAGATCGGTGAGCTCGCGGCGGTTGGCCTGATAGGTGGGATCGGACGGACTGGGCGCGACGAGTGCCTGTTCGAAGAGTTCCTGTCCGGCGAAGCAGGTCTGCTCCAGCGGGTCGGACCGGTTGTAGGCGATCAGCGCGGCGAGGTCGCGCGGGCCTTCGGGGCGCGTGGCCAGGTAGCGATCGATGTCGCGGTGGAACTCGGTGAGCAGGGCCGGGAACTCCAGTTCGCCGAGCCTCGCCTGGTACGGCGGCGTCACCTCGACGACTTCAGCCCCCGCCTTGGCCAGCGAGTTCTTGGTCTTCGTCATCACGGCTTCGACGTCCGGCCCGAGGACCGGCAGACGCCAGAGCCCGATCCGGGAGCCCTTCAGCACGCCGGGTCGGAGGTGCGCGGCGTAGTCGGTCGGCTGGTTCGGCGGGTACGTGCCGGTGACGGGGTCGCTCGGGTCGCGGCCCTGGAGCGCGGACAGCGTCAGCGCGACGTCGACGACGTGCCTGGCCATCGGGCCGGCGGTGTCCTGCTCGGCCGAGATCGGCACCACGCCGGTGCGGCTGACCAGGCCGAGGCTCGGTTTGTGCCCCACTGTCGCGGTCATCCCCGCCGGGCAGACGATCGAGCCGTCGGTCTCACTGCCGATCGCCACCTGGGCGAGTGAAGCGGCGACACCCGCGGCGGATCCGGCGGACGACCCACACGGGTTGCGGTCGAGCACGTACGGGTTGTTCGTCTGCCCACCTACGCCCGACCACCCGGAAGTGGGTTTGGCGGCGCGGAAGTTCGCCCACTCCGACAGGTTCGCCTTGCCGAGGACGACCGCGCCCGCGTCGCGCAGACGGCGGATCAGGGTCGCGTCCTTCGCGGGCTTGCTGCGCAGTGCGCGCGACCCCGCCGTCGTCTGCTGGGAGCGGGTGTCGACGTTGTCCTTCACGAGGACCGGGATGCCGTCCAGCGGTCCTCGGGTCTTGCCGGCACGGCGCCTGACGTCGCTCTCCGCGGCCTGCGCGATCGCGGCCGGGTTGACCGCGATGACCGCGTTCACCTTCCGGTCGACCTTGTGGATGCGGTCGAGATAAGCCGAGGTCAGGCCGACGGCGGTCAGCCGTCCGGAGGACATCCGGGCCTGGAGCGCGGGGATGTCGGCGGCGTCGAGATCGAGTGGTTTTCCGGCGGCCGACGCCGCTGGTGCGGCGCTTGCCACGAGGGTCGCGGCGACCAGCGCCGTCAGAACTCCGAACACCGGCCGCCGCACCATCAGGTCTCCTTCGTCTAGAGAACCGGAAGTAGGGTCCGCAGCTCGTACGGGGTCACCGCGCTGCGGTAGTTATCCCATTCAACACGTTTGTTGCGCAGGAAGAAGTCGTAAACGTGCTCTCCGAGCGCTTCGGGCAGAAGTTCCGATTTTTCCATCTCCGCCAGCGCCTCCCCGAGGTTCTGCGGGAGCTGGGCGTATCCGGCCGCGCGGCGCTCGGCGTCCGACAACTGCCAGATGTTGTCCTCGGCGGGCGGCGGGAGCTCGTAGCCCTTCTCGATGCCCTTGAGACCGGCGGCCAGGATGACCGAGTACGCCAGATAGGGGTTGCACGCGGAGTCAAGCGTGCGGATCTCTACGCGGCGTGACGACGCCTTGCCCGGCGAGTACATCGGCACCCTGACCAGCGCGGAGCGGTTGGCGCGGCCCCACGAAACAGTCGTCGGGGCCTCGCTGCCGCTGATCAGCCGCTTGTAGGAGTTCACCCACTGGTTGGTGACGGCCGAGATCTCCTTCGCGTGGTGCAGCAGCCCCGCAACGAAGGCCTTGCCCGTCGCGGACAACTCGTACGGGTCTTCCGCGTCGTAGAAGGCGTTGCGATCGCCCTCGAACAGGCTCACGTGCGTGTGCATGCCGGAACCCGGCTGGTCGGTGAAGGGTTTCGGCATGAAGGTCGCGCGGACCCCCTGGGTGAGGGCGACCTCCTTGACCACGTAACGGAAGGTCATCACGTTGTCGGCCATGGTCAGCGCGTCGGCGTACCGGAGGTCGATCTCCTGCTGGCCGGGCGCGCCCTCATGGTGGCTGAACTCGACCGAGATCCCCATCGCCTCGAGCGTCTCGATGGCGTGGCGGCGGAAGTGCGTCGCGGTCGCGTGGCTGGCCTGGTCGAAGTAGCCGCCGTTGTCCGCGGGCTCGGGCTCGCTGCCGTCGTCGGGCAGGTTGGAGAGCAGGAAGAACTCGATTTCGGGGTGGACATAACAGGTGAAGCCCGCTTCGCCCGCCTTCGAGAGCTGCCTGCGAAGGACGTGCCGGGGATCCGCCCAGGACGGGGAGCCGTCCGGCATCGCGATGTCGCAGAACATGCGCGCCGAGTACGGGCCGCCGTCAGGCGTCTCCCACGGCAGGACCTGGAACGTGGCCGGATCGGGCTTCGCGACCATGTCGGACTCGTAGACGCGTGCGAATCCTTCGATGGCCGATCCGTCGAAGCCGATGCCCTCGCTGAAGGCGCCCTCGAGTTCGGCGGGCGCCACCGCGACGGACTTGAGAAACCCCAGCACATCCGTGAACCAGAGCCTGACGAAACGGATGTCGCGCTCTTCCAAGGTACGGAGCACGAACTCCTGCTGGCGATCCATGGCCGCACCCTAACGAGAACGTGTTAACGACATGTTTCGCGACGCGCCGATCGACCGGAAGTGGTGGTTCACCCCACGAGGACCGGCTCGGGCTTGGCCGCCTTGGTGATCGACAGCGAGGCGACCGAAGCGATCACAGCGAGGCTCGCGGCGATGTACCAAGCGAGCGCGTAGCTGCCCGAGGAATCGCGGATCGCGCCCGCACCGAAGGCCGCGAGACCGGCGCCGAGCTGGTGGCTGGCGAAGACCCAGCCGAAGACGATCGGCCCGGCGGCGCCGTATTGCCGGACACAGAGCGCGACGGTGGGCGGAACCGTCGCCACCCAGTCGAGGCCGTAGAAGATGATGAACGCCCACATGCTCGGTTCCACCGTTCCGCTCAGCAGCTGTGGGAGCAGGGCGAGCGAAACGCCGCGAAGAGCGTAGTAGACGCCGAGCAGGATCCGGGGATCGACGCGGTCGGTGAGCCAGCCCGAGGCGATCGTGCCGACGACGTCGAAGATGCCGACGAGGGCGAGCAGGCCGGCGGCGGTCGTCTGCGGCATGCCGTGGTCGTGCGCCGCAGGCACGAAGTGCGTGCTGACCAGGCCGTTCGTCGTGGCGCCACAGATCGCGAAGCCGACGGCGAGCAGCCAGAACGTCCTCGTGCGGGCTGCCGAGCCCAAGACCGAAAGCGCGCGCCGGACGGAACCACCCGTGCGAGTGGCAGGGGCGACTTCGCCGGGCTCCGCGCCGTAAGCGGTCATTCCGATATCGGACGGGTGATCGCGGACCACCAGGAGGACGACGGGGACGACGGCCAGCTCGGCGATGGCGATGACGAGCGATGCCGTCCGCCAGCCCTCGTCGACGGCGAGGTTCGCCACGATCGGCAGGAAGATCAGCTGGCCGGTGGCGCCCGCCGCGGTGAGGACGCCGGTGACGACGCCGCGGCTGCGGACGAACCAGCGTGCGGCGACGGTGGCGGCGAAACTCATCGCCATCGAGCCGGTGCCGACGCCGACCAGGACTCCCCAGCAGAGGATAAGCTGCCAGCTCGCGTTCATGAACACCGTGCCGCCCGCGCCGATCGCGACGACGAACAACGCCGTCGAAGCGACGCGTCGCATGCCGAAGCGCTCCATGAGAGCCGCTGCGAAGGGCGAGAAGAGTCCGTAGAGGACGAGGTTCACGGAGACGGCCGAAGCGATCGTCGCGCGCGACCAGCCGAACTCGTTGTGAAGCGGGTCGATGAGCACGCCCGGGGCCGCGCGGAAACCGGCGGCGGCGAGCAGGGCGATGAACGCGGCGGCGGCGACGAACCACGCGCGGTGGAGACGGGTCTCGGTTTGCACGGGTACAGCGTCATCGGCGGCGGCGTCCGGCGAAAGCGGCCGGAAGGACACTATGCGCAAGATTCGGGCCATGGCCATAGGCTCTGCCCATGCGCTGCCGTCACCTCGTGCCGGCGCTGCTGCTCACGCTCGGGCTCATCGGCGGTTGCGCGGGGTCTCCCCCGCTGCCGCCTGCCCAGGACTACGTGAGCGCGGCGGCCGACTCCCTCGTCTCGTTGCGCAGCGTGCGGTTCACGCTCGGGGTGAACGGGGTCGTCACCGGGTTGCCGGTGCGCGCGCTCGATGGCGAGATCAGCCTCGACGGTGGCGCGGTCGGCAAGGCCGATCTGCAGGACGACTTCGAACGGGTGAAGGTCGACTACCGGCTGTCCGGCTCGGAGATCACGCTCCGTGGGCCTGGTGGGGAACGGGTGATTCCGGCTTCGGCGGCGTACACGCCTGAAGCGATGCTCGGACCTGAAGGCGGGCTTCGGCGGCTGCTGACCGGGGCGACCGAGTTGCGGGGCGAGCGGTGGGAGCGGGTGCAGGACACCGAGTCGTTCCGGATCGCCGCGAAGGTGCCAGCCGCGGTGATCGGCGGGATCGTGCCGGAGATCAAGTCGGACGTGTTCGTGAAGCTGTGGATTTCGAGGGACGAGCCGCGGCGGCTGGTGCGGGTGTGGTTGCAGGTGCCGCCGACGAAGCCGGAGGAGTTCGCGGTGATGTTGGAGCTGGCGTTGACCAGGCATAACGCGGTGGTCGTGGGGGCCGGGCGGTAGCAAAGGTCCCTTGCTCCCCCGCTAGGAGCAGCGGGTGTCGGGCGCGGGCAGGTCGCCCTCGATCAAGTAGGCGCGGCCGGCGCTGTCGACGCACTCGTTGCCGTCGAGGAAGACGGTGTGCTGCGCGCCCTCGAACGTGAGCAAAGCTCCCTTGAGGTCCCGCGCCAGGTTCACACCGGACGCGTACGGGGTCGCCGGATCGTCGGTGGTTGAGATGACCAGGGGCCGCGGCAGGCCGTCGACGTCCGGTTTGTGCACCTCCGACGTTGCGGGCACCGGCCACACCGAACAGATGTCCAGTTCGCTCATGTCCGGGGTGCCGCCGGTCAGGAACGGCGCGCCCTGCAGCATCCGCTGGTGAGCGTCGTCGATGACGCGTCTGTCGGCGATCCGCGTGCTGTCGACACAACGGACGGCGAAGTACACGTCGAGGATGCCGGTGTACCGGCCGTCCGACTCGCGGCCGTAGTAGTTGTCGGCCAGCGCGACCAGCGTCTTGCCACTTCCCCGCTTGAGCTCCGTGAACCCGTCGTTGAGGAATTTCCACGCGTCCTGCGAGTACAGCGCGGCGCTGGTGCCGGTGATGGCGTCCTCGAACGAGAGCTTGCGGGTCCCCGCGGGTACCGAGGCGGTGATCCTCGGCTGGACCAGGTCCTGGAACGCCTTCGTCATCGCACCCGCGTCACGGCCGAGCGCGCAGTCCGCGCGAGCGGCACACCACTTGCCGAATTCGGTGAACGTGTTCTGGAAGCCCGCCATCTGCGTGACCAGCGATTCGGCGGTGTCGAGTTCGGGATCGACCGCGCCGTCGAGGAGCAGCGCCCGCACCTTGTCCGGGTAGGCCTCGGCGTAGGCAGTCCCGATCTGCGTGCCGTACGAAAACCCCAGGTAGGTGAGCTTCTCGTCGCCCAAGGCCGAGCGGAGGACGTCGAGATCGCGGACGACGTCCCTGGTCCCGATGTTGGCGAGCAGGTCTTTGCCGTGCTTTGTGCGCTCGGCACACTTCGCGGCGTACGTCCTGGCGTCGGCGAGTTGCTTCGCGACCCCGGCGGGTGTCGAGTCGCTTTCCGAATCTTCCGCGCGATCCGCGTCGCGTTCGGCATCGGTGAGGCAGACGAGCTTCGGCTCGCTGGTCCCGACCCCACGCGGATCGAATCCGACGATGTCGAAGCGCTCGGCCAGCGCGGCCGCGGGCCGGGACTTCGCGATCCGCGCCGCGGCCGAGACGCCCGAGCCGCCGGGGCCACCCGGATTGAGCACGAGGGAGCCGATCCGTTTGCCGGCATTCTTCGTCTTGTGCCGGAGGACTCCGAGGGAGATCGTCTCGCCGTCCGGCTTCAGGTAGTTGAGCGGCACGGTGAGCTTCGCGCAGTCGAACGCCTTGTCCTCGAAGCACGCGCCCCACGCCAGCTTCTGCTCGGCGAACTTCTCGAGCGCCTTCGGGTCCGGAGCAGGCGACGCCGTGCTGGTCGGCGACACCGTCGGCGCGGGCTGTGGCTGCTGCGTCGTGCAGGAGGCGACCAGCACGGCGACGACGAGCACGGCCGGGACGCGGCGAAGGCTCATCTCGCGATCTTCGCAGCGTCCCGGCCGTTCATGGCCCTTCACGCCGAACTCGTTACTTGGCGGCGCAGCGCGTGCCCTCGTCCGGCAGGGCGCCGTTCACCAGGTAATCGATGCCGATCTGGTCGACACACGAGACGCCCTGGAGGAACACCGTGTGCTGATTGCCCTCGAATGTGAGCAAAGCTCCCTTGATCGCTTTCGCGAGGTTGACGCCCGCCTGATACGGGGTCGCCGGGTCATTCGTCGTCGAGATGACCAGCGTCTTCGGCAGGCCCTCGACGTTCGGCTGATGCGGCTCCGAGGTGTTCGGCACCGGCCAGAAGGCGCAGGAGTCGCGCGCGGCTCCGTCCGGCTTGCCGTCGTCGAGGAACGGCGCCGCCTGCGCGTACCGCTTCTGCGCGTCGAGGATCTTCGCCGGATCGGTGACCCGGGGGTCGTCGACGCAGCGGATCGCGACGAAGGCGTCCTGCGTCGTCCCGTAGCGGCCGTCGGCGCCGCGCTCGTTGTAGAGGTCGGCCAGTTTTTCCAGGCCGCCGCCGCGCTGGCGCTTCAGGTCGTTGAGCGCGGTGTTCAGCGGTTCCCAGAGATCTTCCTGGTAGAGGGCCTGTATCACGCCCGTCGTCGCGTCCTCGTACGACAGTTTCCGGCCGTCGCCGACCGGCACCGGGAAGTCGATCAGGGGCCGCACCAGGTCCTGGAACGCCTTCGTCGCGCCGGCGGCGTCGCGCCCCAGCGCGCAGTCCTCACGCGCGGCGCACCAGTTCGAGAACTCCCCGAACGCCTTGCCGAAGCCCTGCCCCTGCGCGACCAGCGACTCCACCGCGTCCTGCTCCGGGTCGACGGCCCCGTCGAGCACCAGCGCGCGGACGTTCGCCGGGAAGGCCTCGGCGTAGGCGGACCCGATCCGCGTCCCGTAGGAGTAGCCGAGGTAGCTCAGCTTCGGCTCGCCGAGGACCGAACGCAGGATGTCCATGTCCTTGACGACGTCACGCGTACCCAGGTTGGCGAGCATCGCGGCGCCGTGTTCGGTCCGTTCGGCACACTTCGCCGCGAAGTCCTGGGACTCGGTCTCCTGCTTTTTCACTCCCTCGGGTGACCCATCGGTCTCGCTGTCGTCCGCGCGGTCCGCGTCGCGTTCGGCGTCGGTCAGGCAACGGACCTGCGGCTGGCTCGCGCCGATGCCGCGCGGGTCGAAACCGACCATGTCGAAGCGTTTGCCCAGCTCGTTCGTCGCCGTCCGGGAGGCGAGACCGGCCGCGGCCTGCATGCCGGAGGCGCCGGGGCCACCGGGGTTGACCACGAGCGCCCCAATCCTTTCGTCGGTATCCAGCGCCTTCCGGCGCAGCAGGCCGAGCGTGATCGAGTCGCCTTCGGGCTTCGCGTAGTCGAGCGGGACGGTGAGCCGGGCGCACTGTGCGTCCTTCACCCGAAACGCCGCTTTCGCGTCATCGGATGTCGCGTAGGGTGCACAGTCGGCCCAGGTCAGGCTCTGTCCGTAGAACTTTTCGAGTCCGGCGGGCACCGGTCCGGTCGGAGCGTGCGACTCGGTGGCCGGAGGCGGCGGCTGGGTTCTACCCTCTCCCGACGAGCACGCGGCGACGGTGACCGCGAGCAGGCCGGACAGCGTGATCGCGGCGAATCGACGGGCACGGGACCTGGCGCTGACATGAGTGGACACGGTTGGATCGTGCCATCGGCCATGGAACTCGGCCGCACCACCACTGCGTTGGTGATACGGGTGCGGACGGCAGAAGAACAGACGGGAGCACAGGGGTGGCAGCACTGATCAGCCGGGTGAGCAAGAAGCTGCGCCGGATCATCCAGCGGCCGGGCAGCGTCGAACTGACCCGCTACGAGGCGCTGCTGCCGGCCATCGAGAAGCTCGAGCCCGAGTTGGAGAAGCTTTCCGACGAGGAGCTGACAGAGCGGGCCGGCAAGCTTCGGGACGCCGCTTCCTTCGGCAACGACCAGCTGATCGAGGTCTGCGCGCTCGGTCGCGAGGCCGCGCGGCGGGCGCTCGGCGAGCGTGCCTTCGACGTCCAGTTGCTGGGCACGATGGGCCTGCTCAGCGGGCATATCGTGCAGATGGAGACCGGTGAGGGCAAGACGCTGGCGGGTGCGCTGGCCGGCGCCGGGTACGCCCTGCGCGGGAAGCACGTCCACGTCGTCACGGTGAACGACTACCTCGCCCGGCGTGACGCGGAGTGGATGGGCCCGATCTACGCCCTGCTCGGTGTCTCCGTCGGCTGGGTCGAGCCCGCGCACTCCCGCGACGAGCGCCGCGAGGCGTACGCGAAGGAGGTCACGTACGGCGCCGTCAGCGAGATCGGCTTCGACGTGCTCCGCGACCGCCTGGTGACCCGCGAAGAGGACCTCGTCCAGCGCGAGCCCGAGGTGGCGATCGTCGACGAGGCGGACTCCGTGCTGGTCGACGAGGCCCGCGTGCCGCTGGTGATGGCCGGCTCGATCGACCACACCGACGCCGACGAAGAGGTCGCGAACATCGTCCGGCGGCTGCGGCTCGGGCTCCACTACGAGACCGACGCCGACGGCCGCAACGCCTGGCTGACCAAGGCCGGCGCTTCGGTGGTCGAGAAGGCCCTCGGCGACGACATCAACCTCTACGACGAGACGGGCTCGGACCGGCTGCCCGCGGTGAACGTGGCGCTGCACGCGCACGCGCTGCTCACCCGCGACGTCGACTACCTCGTGCGCGACGGCAAGGTGCAGCTGATCAACGCCGCGCGCGGCCGCGTCGCAGAACTTCAGCGCTGGCCGGACGGTCTCCAGGCCGCCGTCGAAGCGAAGGAGCAGGTCAAGGCGACCGACCGGGGCGAGATCCTCGACTCGATCACCGTGCAGGCGCTGCTCGCGCGCTACCCCGAGGTCGCGGGCATGACCGGTACCGCGGTCGCGGTCGCCGAGCAGCTGCGCGAGTTCTACAAGCTCGAGGTCGCGGTCATCCCGCCGAACACGCCGAACATCCGTGAAGACCAGGAAGACCGGATCTTCGGGTCGCCGTCGCAGAAGCTGCGCGCGATCGAGGAGGAGATCCGGCGGGTGCACGAGAGCGGGCGGCCGATCCTGGTCGGCACCCAGGACGTCGCCGAATCCGAGGAGCTGGCCGAGAAGCTGGCGAAGGTCGACCTCGAATGCGTCGTGCTCAACGCGCGCAACGACGCCGAGGAAGCCGCGATCATCGCCGACGCCGGCAAGAAGGGCGCGGTCACCGTCTCGACCCAGATGGCGGGCCGGGGTACCGACATCCGGCTGGGCGGCAAGGACGGCGACGGCCGCGACGAGGTCGTCGAGCTGGGTGGCCTGCACGTGATCGGCACCGCCCGGTACCCGTCGAGCAGGCTGGACGGCCAGCTGCGCGGCCGGTCCGGACGGCAGGGTGACCCGGGCAGCGCGGTGTTCTTCGCCAGCCTGAACGACGAGCTCGTGCTGTCGAACGCGCCGGACATCCCCGAGGGCATCAGCTCGGACGTGGGCAGCGGCGAGATCGTCGACCCGGCGGCGTTGCGGCAGATCAACCACGCGCAGCGCGTCGCCGAGGGTGTCGACCTGGAGATCCACCGGAACACCTGGCGCTACACGCGGCTGATCGAGCGGCAGCGCGGCGAGCTGCTGGAGCACCGGGACAAGGTGCTGCGGACGGCGCACGCGGCGGAGGTGCTGGAGAAGGCGCACCCGGAGAAGTTCAAGGAACTTTCGGAGAAGGTCGACGACGAGGCCCGCGTCGAGCAGCTGTGCCGCGAGGTGCTGTTGTTCCACATCGACCAGCTGTGGTCGGACCACCTGGCGTTCCTGACCGACGTGCGGGAGAGCATCCACCTGCGGGCGCTGGCGCGGGAGACGCCGATCGACGAGTTCCACCGCGCGGCGATCCCCGAGTTCCACAAGATCATCCCGGAGGCGGCCGAGCGGGCGGCGAAGACGCTCGAGGAGGCCGAGATCACCGACGACGGGATCGACCTCGGTGACGCTGGGGTGCGGCGGGCGAACACAACGTGGACCTACCTGGTGCACGACAACCCGTTCGACTCCGACTTCGAGCAGACCATCAAGAAGGTCCGGAGCATGATCAAGCGCAAGTAGCGCGCGGGGAGCGGGGGACCTTTGCTACCACTCTCTTCCGGCGAGTGGTAGCAAAGGTCCCCCGCTCTCTTTTCGCGACGGGCGCACCCGGGTGGGCGATTCGGCACATCCGGTCGTCCCCGCGGGCGCCGGTGGGTGAGAATGTCGGCATGCCGCAACTGCGCATCGCACTGGCCCAGGTCAACACCACCGTCGGCGACCTCGAAGGCAACGCCGAACTCACCGTCGAGTGGACTCGCAAGGCCGCCGAAGCAGGCGCCCACATCGTCGTCTTCCCGGAGATGTCCCTCACCGGTTACCCCGTCGAGGACCTCTCCCTCCGCCCGACCTTCGCCTCCGCCTCGAAGCAGATGGTCGAAGCCCTCGCCAAGCGGCTCGAAGACGCCGGCTGTGGCGAGGTGCTCACCTACATCGGCTACCTCGACCTGGACGAGACCGGCCCGCGCGACGCGGCCGCCGCGCTGTACCGCGGTGAAGTGGTCGCCCGCCAGTTCAAGCACCACCTGCCCAACTACGGCGTCTTCGACGAGCACCGCTGGTTCAAGCCGGGCCAGGAGCTCGAGGTCGTCCGCTTCCACGGTGTCGACGTCGGCATGGTGATCTGCGAGGACGTCTGGCAGGACGGCGGCCCGATCTCCGCGCTGGGCAAGGCCGGGGTCGACCTCGTGGTCGCGCCCAACGCTTCGCCTTACGAGCGCGCGAAGGACGACATCCGCCTGCCGCTCATCGCCCGCCGCGCGGCCGAGGCCGGGGCGCCGCTGGTGTACACGAACCAGATCGGCGGCCAGGACGACCTCGTCTTCGACGGCGACTCGATCGTGGTCGGCGCGGACGGCCGGTTGCTGGCGCGCGCGCCCCAGTTCGTCGAGCACCTGCTCGTCGTCGACACGGACCTCGTCGCCGGGGGGCACACCGCCGAGGGCGAGTTCGAAGGCCTGCGGGTCAAGCGCCGCGTGCTCAGCGAAGACACGGTCCCGGCGTACACCCCGAGCACCGAGTCCGCGATCAGCGAGCCGCTGTCGGACGAAGCCGAGGTGTGGCACGCGCTCGTCGTCGGTCTGCGCGACTACGTGCACAAGAACGGCTTCTCGTCGGTGACCTTCGGGTTCTCGGGCGGCATCGACTCGGCGGTGGTGGCGGCGCTGGCCGCCGACGCGTTGGGCGGCGACAACGTCTACGGCGTTTCGATGCCTTCGGAGTACTCCTCGGAGCACTCGAAGGGCGACGCCGAAGACCTCGCCCGCCGGATCGGCGCGCACTACCGCGTCGAACCGATCGCGGACATGGTCAAGGTCTACGTCGAGCAGCTTCAGCTGACCGGGCTCGCCGAGGAGAACATCCAAGCCCGTGTCCGCGGCATGCTGCTGATGGCGCTGTCCAACCAGGACGGTCACCTGGTGCTGGCGACCGGCAACAAGACCGAACTCGCCGTCGGCTACTCGACGATCTACGGCGACGCCGTCGGGGCCTTCGCGCCGATCAAGGACCTCTTCAAGACGCACGTCTGGCACTTGGCCAAGTGGCGCAACAAGGAAGCCGAGAAGAACGGCGAAACCCCGCCGATCCCGGAGAATTCGATCACCAAGCCGCCGTCGGCGGAGTTGCGCCCTGGCCAGCTGGACAGCGACTCGCTGCCCGACTACCTGATGCTCGACGACATCCTCGACGACTACATCGAGGGCGACCGCGGCTACGTCGACCTGGTCGACGCGGGCTTCGAGCCGGAGACCATCGACCGCGTGGTGCGGATGGTCGACAAGGCCGAATACAAGCGCCGCCAGTACCCGCCGGGCACCAAGATCACGTTCAAGGCGTTCGGGCGGGACCGGCGGCTGCCGATGACGAACGGCTGGCGGGAGGGCACCGTCGTGACCCGCTCAGCTCAGCGCGACCTGCTTCCCGGCTGAGTTCGTCAGCACGGCCACCAGGCCGGGCTTCGTGTCGCGCCGGACGAGCATGTCCATCCCGAGCGCGCGGACCGCGGCTTCGACCGCGGCCGGCTCGGGGTGGACACCGGTGACCATGAGCAGCGGGATCGACGGGAGCCCCCGCGTCGTCGGATGCGGGGTGCTCCCCCAGTCGATGAGGAAGGGCGCGAGCCCGTCGAGGCCGCCCGCACCGGTGAGGCGCCAGGCCAGCAGTTCGCCGTCGTCGGTGGTCCGTGACATCTCGGACGCTTCGCCCGGGTCGTAACCGCGTCGGCGTGCCTCCGCGATCGCCTCGTCGATGCCGTCCACACGCGCTGCCCAGGTGATCAGGGCGGGAGCGATCAGCTCGTCGATGCCGAACGGACGCGGCCCGATGTGCTCCGGCTGATCCGGGTCGGGACCGACCACCTCGAGGTAGGCACCGGCGCCCAGGTCGGCCAGGTAGTTGGCCGTACCGAAACCGACATGCCTTCCGCCGCGTACCGGCGTGACGCCGGTCAGCTCGGCGACGCGCTCGACGGCCTCTTCGAGGTCCGGCCCGGCGTAGACGAGGTGATCAAGCACGAGGTCGCTCATGTCCATACTCCTACCGCAGCGAAGGCTCCGGCGGCACCGCGGCCTGGCGATGGATCCGAAACTGTCGGACCGCTCTCGTACCCTGGGCTCATGACGGCACCGGGCTACTCCGTGTTCGGCACCGCGATCGGCGACTGCGGCATCGCGTGGAGCGAACGCGGGGTCGTCGCGGTTCAGCTCCCCGAGGGCAGTGAAGAGAAGACGAGGGCGCGACTGACCGCGCGCCTTCCCCACGCGACCGAATCCACACCGCCGGAGGAGATCCAGCGCGCGATCGACGGGATCGTCTCGTTGATGGACGGCAAGCGCACGGACCTCACCGGCGTCGAACTCGACTACGAAGGAGTACCGGACTTCCACCACCGCGTGTACGAATTCATCCGCACGATCCCCGCGGGCAAGACGCTGACCTACGGCGACATCGCGAACATCCTCGGCATGCCCGGCGGCGCGCAGGCCGTGGGGCAGGCGATGGGCCGGAACCCGGTCCCGATCATCGTGCCGTGCCATCGCGTGCTTGCTGCCGGCGGCAAGGACGGCGGCTTCTCCGCGCGCGGAGGGGTCGCCACCAAGCGCCGGATGCTGGTCATCGAAGGCGCTTTGGCGGACGAACCGACCTTGTTCTGATCGCTGTGGGCTCTAGTCGCTCTGACCCGGCGACCAGGGCTTGAGCCACGGCGTCTCCGGCCAGCCTTCCGCGGCGGCCATCAACGGGATCGCCGTCGCGCCGTCGATGTGCTCGCGGATGATGTCGGCGTGCCCGGCGTGCCGCGCGGTCTCCTCGATGAGGTGGAGCAGCACCCAGCGGACCGACCACGCGTCGACGTCCTTCGGGTACCAAGGCACGCCCTTCGGCACCGGGACCGGCTGGCCGAGGTCGGCGATGTCCGCGATGACGTCCGAGGTACGGCGGGCGACTTCGTCGTAACGCGCGAAGACGTCGTCGAGTGTCTCGCCGTCAGCCATCACGTAGCCGGCTTCGTACTCCTTCATGGCCTCGTCCATCGGCTTCGAGGGCTTCTGAAGGAGGATGTCGATCCAGCCGTCTTCGGTGAGCGCGGTGTGTTTGATCAGGCCGCCGACGCTCAGTGAGCTTCTGGTCGGGACGGCTCTGGCCTGTTCTTCGGTGAGGCCGTGCGCGGCGATGCGCAGGACGTGACGCTGCTGCTCGAGATACGCGAGGAGTCCTTCGCGCTCGTCGGCGACCGGGGGAACGTTTCCAGCCATGGTGGCTCCTTCCGTTGGAAGGGGATCATGACACCCGGCACCGGCTTCCTGGGGCGATTCGGCCAGGAAGGGAGCAAGGGACCTTTGCTACCACTTACCCCTGCGGACGCACGAACGGGAACAGCACCGTCTGCCGGATCGACGCCCCGGTCAGCATCATCAGCAGCCGGTCGACGCCGATGCCGAGCCCACCGGTCGGCGGCATGCCGTGTTCGAGCGCGAGCAGGAAGTCCTCGTCCAGCTCCATCGCCTCGACGTCGCCGCTCGCGGCGCGCAGCGACTGGGCCTCCAGCCGCCGTCGCTGCTCAAGCGGATCGGTCAGCTCGGTGTAGGCCGTGCCGACCTCGGAGCCGAACGCGATCAGGTCCCAGCGCTCGGCCAGCCGCGGGTCCACGCGATGTTGCCGGGTCAGCGGCGAAACGTCGGTCGGGTAGTCGGTGTAGAAGGTCGGCAGCACCGTCGCGCCTTCGACCAAGTGCTCGTGTGCCTTCAGCACGAGATCGCCGTGCCCGGCGTCCTCGTTCACCGGCACCCCGGCCGCGCGGCACAGCCGCTGGAGTTCGGCGACGGAGGTGCTCGCGTCGATCTTCTCCCCGAGCGCCGCCGAGACGGCTTCGTGCACCGGGATCACCGGCCAGTCACCGGAGATGTCGTACTCGACGACCTTCCCGTCCGGCCCCGGGCGGCGGACCACCTGCGCGCCGTACGCGGCCTCCGCGGCGCACTGCACGAGTTCGCGCGTCAAGGTCCGCATGGTGTTGTAGTCGGCATACGCCTGATATGCCTCCAGCATGGTGAATTCGGGGTTGTGCGTCGCGTCGACACCCTCGTTGCGGAAGTTCCGGTTCAGTTCGAAAACGCGCTCGACGCCCGCCACGCAAAGCCGCTTCAGGTAGAGCTCGGGCGCGATCCGCAGATACATCCGCATGTCGTAGGCGTTGATATGCGTGATGAACGGGCGCGCGTTGGCGCCGCCGTGCACGGTCTGCAGCATCGGCGTCTCGACTTCGAGGTAGTCGCCCTGATGCAGCCGCTCCCGCACCGCGCGCACGACGGTCGAGCGCATCCGCAGCATCGCCGTCGAGTCCGGGTTCACCGCGAGGTCCAGGTACCGCTGCCGCACCCGCGTCTCCGGGTCGGTGAGGCCTTTTCGCTTGTCCGGCAACGGATGCAGACTCTTGGCCGTCACGGTCCATTCGTCGACGAGCACGGAAAGCTCACCGCGCCGCGACGTCACGACCTGCCCGCTCACGCCGACATGGTCACCTAGGTCGATGCCTCGCCGCCAGCCGCCGAGGTCGAGAACGGAGGCGTCGAGCATCAGCTGGATCTCGCCACTGAAATCCTTGACCCGCGCGAAACAGAGCCCACCGAGGTTGCGCATCGCGAGCACCCGGCCCGCGACGCGGACCCGATGACCGGTGTGGGTATCCGGGCTCAGATCACCGAACTTCGAAACGACGTCACCGAGCAGATCCTCCCGGGCGAAACCGACCGGGTAGGGGTCGATTCCGGCTTCTCGCAAGCGGTCCAGCTTCGCCATCCGCACCCGGACCTGGTCGGGGCGTCGCACCTGTTTCGGTGCGGGAGTGGCCGCGTTCGCTTCGATGCGGTGGACTTCGGCGACGAATTCCTCGGTGACCGTCTCCAGTTTGAGCGCCCGCCCCGATCGTCCTGTCGGGACGAAACCTTCGAGCGCGCCGGCGACGATACCGACCCGCGGCAACCGCCGAGCCGAGGAATAGCACAGGAAGCGCGGCTCCCAGTCGGGCCCGTACTTGGCATTGGACCGGTAAAGCGATTCCAGCTGGAAGAACCGTGACGCCATGCTGAGCACGCCGCGCCAGGCGCGCAGCACCGGGCCCGCGCCGATCCGCTCCCCCTCGGAGAAGACCGCGCGGAACATCGCGAAGTTCAGCGAAATCCGTTGCGCGCCAAGGTGGGAACTCGCCGCGACGACCTCGGCGACCATGTACTCGTTGAGCCCGTTCTCGGCGTCGCGGTCGCGCCGCATCAGGTCGAGCGACAGGCCGCGACGGCCCCACGGCACGAACGACAGCATGCCGCGAAGCTCGCCCTTGGCGTCGTACGCCTCCACCATCACGCTGCGGCCGTCGCTCGGGTCACCGAGCCTGCCGAGCGCCATCGAGAACCCACGCTCGGTCTCCGCGCCGCGCCACTGCTGCGCGTGCAGCAACAGCCCGGCCATTTCGTCGGCCGGGATTTCGCTGTGCCGTCGGACTTTCGTGCTGTATCCGGCCCGTTCGATCCGTTTGACCGCTTGCCGGACCGAGCGACGTTCCGGCCCGGCGAGGCTGAAGTCGCGGACGTCGAGGACGGCTTCGTCGCCGATTTCCAGCGCGCGCAGACCCGCGTCGGCGTAGACCTTCGCACCGCGTTCGCTCGCGCCGAGCACGCCGGGCGTCCAGCCGTAGGTGCGTGCCTCGTTCAACCAGGCGCGGACCGCGTCGGGCCAGGAGTCGGGATCACCGATGGGATCCGCGCTGGCGACGCTGGTGCCCGCGAGCACACGGTAGGCCACGGCGGCGCGGCCGTTCGGCGAGAAGACGACGCTCTTCTCGCGCCTGGTGGCGAAATAGCCGAGAGAGTCGTCTTCGCCGTGTTCGGCCAGAAGACGGCGTACGCGCAGTTCTTCCTCGTCTGTCCTCAAGCGACGGCTGCGCACTCCGCGGAAGAGCGTGTACAACGCCGCCGTCGCGACGGCCGTCGCGCTGAGGTCGAGCACGAGGTCGAGCCACGCGGGCCCCTCGCCGATCCCGACCCGGCGCAGCTGGATGTTCTCCCCGGTCGTGTGGTTGACGACCCAGGCGAACCGCGCCCAGGTGTCGGCGAGACGGCCGGGGAAGGCTTCGCTCAAGCCCCAGCCGACGAGAATGACCGCGGCCAGGCCGCCGAAGAGCACCGTGAGACCGTCGCGCCAGGCTCCAGGCGCGAGCCGGGCGGGGAACGCGGGCCGCAGGATCCAGAGGAACGCGATCATCCCGATCGAGATCAGGTCGGCGATGGCCAGCACCCACACCTGGTGCGGAATGTGCCGGACCTGCCACGGGCCCAGTTTCAGCAATTCGGGCCACCAAAGCAGGGCTGCTTGGAAGGCCAGCGTCACCGCCAGGCCGCCGACCTGGAACAGCAGGAGCGTGTAGAGGGCCGCACGTTTGCGGCGGCGGAGCGCGGCGCCGAGGACGACGAGCAGCAGGACGATCACGAGACTCGCGTTCGTCGGGATGCTCAAGGCCGAGAAGGCGATGTCACCCGTCCTGAGCACCGGCCCCTTCACGCCGCCGGCGAGCAGGAGGATCACCGAGAACACGGCCGCGAGCTGCACGAGGGTGGCGACGATCCCGCCCGCCCTCGCCTTCCACGGCGCGACTCGGCCCACTGGGTTTGCCATTCTGGTCCTTCGCGGTACACACAGGAGATCGACAGCTGTACTTACTTGACGTCACACAACCCTGTGTGGTTGTCAACGATCATCATCCTCTGGTCTGAATTTCCCCATCCGCGGGTGTGACGCCGCCGTGTGAAGCTGGTCGCAGGGCCTTGGGAGCGGTATCCGGGCATGTCACGCTTTGTCTTGTTCAGCTCCACGACCCGGGGACCTCTTCGAGGCCTCGAGGGAAGGACGGTCGACAAGGATGTCTGCCACCGAAAAGGATTCCGGCGAGCTCACCGCGCCGTACGGGACCGGCGCGGCGCCCCAGGCCACATCTGGGAAGAAGGTCCGCGTACATCACCTTCGCGACATGAAGGAGCGCGGCGAAGCCTGGCCGATGCTCACCGCCTACGACATGTACACCGCCGCACTGTTCGACGAAGTGGGCATTCCCGTGCTGCTCGTCGGGGATTCCGCGGCGAACAACGTCTTCGGCTACGACACTTCACTTCCGGTGACCGTGGACGAGTTGCTTCCGTTGGTCCGCGCGGTCACCCGATCGGTGAAGCGGGCCCTGGTCGTGGCCGATCTGCCGTTCGGTTCGTATCAGCTTTCACCGCAGCAGGCGCTGGAGACGTCCGTACGGTTCATGAAGGAAGGCCGCGCGCACGCGGTGAAACTCGAAGGCGGGCGGAAATTCGCTCCGCACGTCGAGGCGCTGACGTCGGCCGGTGTCCCCGTGATGGGACATATCGGATTCACGCCGCAGAGTGAACACAATCTGGGCGGCTACCGCGTCCAGGGGCGCGGCGAAGCGGCCGAAGCGCTGCTCGCCGACGCGCTCGCCCTGGAGGAGGCCGGCGCCTTCGCGGTCGTCATGGAGATGGTGCCCGCCGAAGCCGCGAAGCGGATCACGCACGAACTGAAGATTCCGACCGTCGGCATCGGCGCCGGGCCGGACTGCGACGCGCAGGTGCTCGTCTGGCAGGACATGGCCGGGCTGCGGCGCGGCAAGACCCCTCGCTTCGTGAAGAAGTACGCCGACCTCGCCGGCGTGCTGGCCGGGGCCGCGTCCGCGTTCGCGGAGGACGTCCGGCGAGGCGAGTTCCCGGCTCCGGAGCACTCGTTCCACGACTGACCCACCTCTGACCTGCGAAAAGAGAGCAAGGGACCTTTGCTACCACTCCCGACCGGGGAGCGTGGTAGCAAAGGTCCCTTGCTCCCCGCGCAGGTGTGAGGGCTACTCGCGCTCCGGCTCGTGATGGGCGATGTAGTCGCGAAACCAGCTGAGCGCGAACTGGAGCGAAGCGACGCCGTAGTCGAGCGTGGCGCGCTGATGGGCGGCGACATCGCCGAGTCCTTCGGGGATGTCCACGGTGTCGAGTCGTTCGTCGAGCCGCGTGAACCTGGCGAGGTCGCTTTCGACGCGAGCCTCGATGCGGCGGAGGACGGGCACACGTTCCGAAGGATCCATCAGGCCGAGGAAGTAGAGCCGGGGCAGCGCCGCGCTCTCCAGGTCCGATCCGCCCAGCTCGCCGGTCATCCAGCGGCGGAACTCTTGCCGACCGGCATCGGTCACCCGGTACATCTTCTTGCCACGGCCACCTTTCTCGGTGCTGGCGAGCTCGATGAGCCCTTCGGCGAGCAGCTTGTCGAGCGCGCGTTTGATGCTGCCGGAACTGGCGCTGTAGAAGAGCGTGACGCCGGACTCGAACCCTTTGACGAGGCCGTAATAGGTCTGCGGGGCGATCAACAGCAGCCCGAGGATGACATGCGCCATGCGGCGAGCCTAGTCGGTTGACTCTCTTAGATATGTCCAGTAGACCTGTCTAAGAGACTTATTCAGAGGGAGCCGACATGACACCTCCGCTCACGACGACTCCGGCGCCCGACAACACCGTCTCCCCCGACGTGGACACTCGGCTGACGCGCCTGGCGGAAAACCTCGTCACCCGGCGCCGGCTGCACCACGCCATCGCCGCGATCGAGACAGGCGACCGAAAGCTCCGCTGGTCAGCCGCTTGCTCCACGGCCGAATCGCCACATTCACGCAGCCCGTTCTTCATCGCGAGCATCACCAAGCGCTTCATCATCACGCTCGTACTGCAGGCGCACGAACGCGGCGAACTCGAACTGTCCGCACCGATCACCGGCTATCTTCCCGCCGAGTCGATCGCCGGCCTTCATGTCCTCCACGGCGTCGACCGGACGTCCGCGATCACCGTTCGCCACCTGGCGAGCCACACCTCCGGCTTGCCCGACTACTTCGAGAAGCGCCGCTCGGGTCCCAGCCTGAACGAACACCTCCGCACCGGGCGGGATCAGGGGTGGAGCTTCGAGGACGCGCTTCGGATCGTCCGGGAGCAGCAGCGCCCGCATTTCGTGCCGCAGGACCTGGCGGCCACCCGGCAGAAGGCCCGCTACTCCGACACCGGCTTCCAATTGCTCATCCGCATCGCGGAAGCGGCGACCGGGAAGTCCTTCGCCGATCTGCTGGCCGAGCGGATCACCACCCCGCTCGGCCTCGGCCACACCCGGCTTCCCGGTCCCGAGACCGCGGCACCCCTGCCACTCCACACCGGAGAGCGCCGTGTCGAACTGCCCTCGTTGATCGAGTCCAGCAACGATCTGATCAGCACCACCGACGATCTCCTGACCTTCCAGCGCGCCCTGCTCGCCGGCGAAGTCTTCGACAACACCCGAACGGTGGACCTCCTCACCGAGCGACGGAACAGGCTCCGCAACATCCCGATCCTTCGCTATGGACTCGGCACCATGTACTTCACCGTCGGCCGCCTCATGTCGCCTGGCCGGCGCCCGCTCACGCTCGTAGGCCACTCCGGCGTCACCGGAACATGGCTGTTCCACTGCCCGGAGCTCGATCTGCATCTGACCGGCACCGTCGACCACACCAGGGGCCAGGCCATTCCCTTCCGCCTCATGGCGCGGATGCTTCACATCTGGGAGGCCGGTGCGGAGTGACCATCCTTTAGTTGTTCACGTATATGAACTTCAATCATGTCCTTGACTCTCATTCGTAAAGAGGCTTAACGTCTAGCCCGTCGCCGCCACGACCGAGTTTCGATCCCTCGACGAGGAGGACCACGGATGCGTGTTCGTGAGCGGATTCTGGCCGTTGCGGCCGGTGCGGCCCTGCTGTCGACGCTGGCGGCGTACCCGGCACAGGCCGCGACGGTCCGCGTCGGGACTTCGGAGCAGCTCACGGCGGCGCTCGCTTCGGTCACTCCAGGAACCGTCATCGAACTCGCGGCCGACACGACTTTCACGGGCAACTTCAAGGCGGCGAAGAGCGGCACGTCCAGCAGCCGCATCACGCTGAAGGGTCCGCGAAGCGCCGTCATCAAGGCATCGGCCGGGCGCACGCTCGAACTGACCGGCAGCTACTGGAACCTGACCGGCTTCACTCTCACTGGTGGCCAGAAGGGCCTGATGGCGACAGGCGTCAAGAACACCGTCGTCGACGGCATCAAGGTCGCCGGCGTCGGCCACGAGGGCATCCATTTCCAGTACACGAGCACCGACAACGTCGTGAAGAACTCAGAGGTGACCGACACCGGCCGTGAGTACGCGGGCTACGGCGAAGGCATCTACTTCGGTTCCGCGAAGGGCAACTGGCCCGGCGGCACGCCCGACCGGAGCGACCGCAACAAGGCGCTGAACAACAAGATCGGCCCGAATGTGCGAGCCGAGTCGATCGACATCAAGGAAGGCACCACCGGCGGCGAACTGCGCGGCAACGTCTTCGACGGGACCGGGCAGAGCGGCGAGCACTTCGCCGACAGCTGGGTGGACATGAAGGGCAACAACTACGTGGTCGCGGACAACCGGGGCAGCAAGGTCTTCGTGCACGACGCGACCTACGGCGGCTTCGAGGTCCATGTCCAGCTCGACGGTTGGGGCCGCGGCAACACCTTCTCCGGCAACATCGCGGACGTGCAGTCCAGCTACGCGTACGGCTTCTATCTCGTGAAGGCCGCGACGGGCAACAAGGTCTGCGCGAGCAACAAGGTGACCGGTGCCGAGAAGGGATTCGCGAACGTGGCCGCCACGGCGGGCTGCTGACGCGATCGAAGACCGGGGGCCCGCTCAGCCCGGCGGCGGGGGCGGGCCCCCACCCTTCGGACACTCGCCGATTCGGGCAGAGTGTTCTTATGGATGACCTGTACCCGCCGATCCAGGTGCGCGCCGAGGGCATGCTCGACGTCGGCGACGGGCACCGGATCTACTGCCAGGAAGCCGGGAACCCGGACGGTAAACCCGTGGTCGTACTGCACGGAGGCCCTGGTAGCGGCATCTCCCCCATGGCCAGGCGGCATTTCGACCCCGAGGCCTACCGGATCATCCTGTTCGACCAGCGCGGCGCCGGCCGCAGCACCCCGCATATCGGCACGCCGGACGTCGACCTGTCGGCCAACACCCTCTGGCACCTCGTCGCGGACATGGAAAAGCTGCGCGAACGGCTGAATCTCGACCAGTGGCAGCTCTTCGGCGGCTCGTGGGGTGCGACCCTCGCCCTCGCCTATGCCGAAACCCACCCGAGCCGCGTCAGCGAGATCATCCTGCGCGGCGTGTTCACCGTCCGCCGTGGCGAACTCGACTGGATCTACAACGGCGGTGCCGCGAACCTCTTCCCCCGCGAGTGGGAAGACTTCCTCGCGCCGATCCCCGAAGACCGCCGCGACGACCCGCTGTCGGCGTACCGCGAGCTCGTCTATCACCCCGATCGGGCGATCCGGGAACGTGCGGCCATCGCCTGGAGCACTTGGGAAGGCGCGATCGTCTGCCTGCGCCCGGATCCCGCTTTCCACAACCAGTACGCGTCGCCGGAGTTCGCGGTCACGTTCGCCCGGCTGGCGCTGCACTACTTCTGCCATGGGGCGTGGCTTGAGGAAGGGCAGTTGATCCGGGAGGCCGGGAAGCTTTCGGGGATTCCTGGCGTGATCGTGCAGGGGCGGTACGACGCGGTGTGCCCGCCGGCGACGGCTTACGAGCTGCACCGGGCTTGGCCGGACTCGAAGCTGGACCTCGTTGAAGCTGCGGGGCACGCGGTGACGGATCCGGGGATGCTGGCGGCACTTCGGGCCGCGACGGATTCCTTCCGGCCGGCTTGACCAAGACCCCTGAGTTGAGTTCGCCCGCGCCTGCCAGGCAGCGAAACCTGGAACTCATGCGACCGTCACGGCACTGCAAAGGCCCCGCCAGCCCAGCTGGGCGGAGCCTTTCCTTCGCCCTCGTTATCTAGGTAATCGAGACAACATCCGCGCGAGTTCGTCTGGGAACTCCACCATGTGCGGTTCGGCGCAAAACCTCACAGCGCAGGCCGCTGAGACAAACTCCATCGCCGAATATTCTCCACTCGACAGCATCTTCGCAGACATTCCCAAAGGGACCACGAAGTTCGCTTGGGCCTCGTCTGTCATCGAATCAAGAAATTCGGTTTCTTCCGAGAAGACGAATTCCACGATTGAACCCAAAACCTCGACCAGATCGGAAATGTTCACTTGACGAGAGAGTTCACTCATGTCTTCGTATTCGGCAAATCCGAAACGGTTTATACGAAGATGCTGCCTGCTCACATCATTTCCCTCGGTAACTGATTCCCTGGCGATCCGGTCCGGACTGATAGACTAACGCGCATGATCTGGCAAGGGTGCCACGTTCAAGCCTATCACCCTCACCTCCACTCGAAATCTCTTAATCGGATGCCGGCACCACCTCAGCTTTGATGCGACACATGATCTCTGCGTATCCCGGATAGCAGCCCGCCGTCCTACGGCCGCATATTCCCGCATGAGGGAATCTTGCTCCCGAGAACTGGAGTGCGGGGAGACTGTCAGCGCAGGCCACAAGGTCGGCAGCCGCGAGAACCTTGCTGCACCAGCCCGGACGCCCGCACAGTGACCACACATCGCCGCCCCTGCTACACCCGCGGCACCAGAAACAAATTTCGACTTTCTACACCAGAGAGCCATTCTTCTGATTCATGAAACTCTACAAGCTGACGCATGCCATTTCGCAGACCTGAGTCAGTGACCCCAAGTTCCTCATTGAAGCTATTCACCGCGATAGGGTCGGAGCGCGTCAAGATCATCAGAACATTGCCACTATTGTCTTTCGGGATAGCGAGCATGTCCGAAGCCGCCTGCGCCACTCCTTTCCCAAGATCTTCAGCTGGAAAGCGCCGCAAAGCCGCGTGCGCCGATTGATAGGCGCCGTAATCTTCTTCAGCCCGAAAGGAAGCAACGATTGCTGCGACCCCAGCTGAACCTTCATTGCCAATCACTGAATCAGCCAGCTCGACGTACCGATTCCAGCGACGCTCAGCCTCATCTTGAGGAGTAACGTCGTCATCGTCTTGAACGAGGTCACCACACTCGACAATCTCAATTTTCCAGTCTGCGACCACCGGCTTATTCTCTCTTTCTGCACGACGACACTTAAGGATCAGCGGGGCAGCCGCGCATCCTTCCTCACTGAGGCGTCCACCCACCCAACGAAATTGGTCGAATCCCAGCCCTCATCATCGAGATCTCTGTCAAAACTTGAGATGGCCGGAATGCCGTCGAGATTGGCGGCGCGCCGATTGCTCGCACCCGGTCGATCGATAGTGACCATTAGGCCGTCGCCACCTTGTTCAGCTCCGTGAATCGAACTGCCTGGGTGATCGACTGCATCGAGTCGCCAGGTTGTTGGACGACGACTCGGACATGCGCACTTTGCTCCCGATGCGTCCTTGCCGCCACCGCAGTTGTGGGTGAGGACTGGTGTCTGACCTGCGACAACGAAGTACGTGTGGTCGCTGTCGACGGTCAGGTTGTAGACCCGCCGCACCTCAGACCACGACCGCGTCCCAGTAACCGTGACATCCCGATGATCACCGGTCTCCAACCGATGACCAGCCCTCAGATCAACAGCGTGAGACCACCGCTTCTCCGACTCCGCCCAGAACGGATGCTCATCCGTCGCCACCACAGACCCACGACCGGCCCCACTCGCGACACCGACCTCCACCAACGTCCGCTTACTCGCATACGAACGGGTATCCGTAAACTTGAATTCGGAAGATCACAAAAAAGTCACTAGTCAGCCTTGCCCTCAAACGAGCAGGACCAAGCAAAGAGGAACTCATCCAAAATTGCATGTTCCCACACAGCAGGCCAAGGTCAAACATCCCGTAATTAAGAAGTGCACGGCACGCCACCAGGGAGAACCATGCGAGCACCTGCGTCTTCCAAGTGCACCTCCGACCTTCGGGCGCCAGGGTTGTCGATAATCTACACTCGAATTCGTCCGACGATTCATTGTGTCACTGCTGACAGAAATTAATCACGCGGAGGAATCGATATCTTCTGCTGAAATCAGCTTAGCAGCGTCTTCGAGCACTTCATCCCACACTTCGATTCCCTCCGATTCGAAGCCCTCTCTCAACGCTTGGCGCACTTCACTGATAGGACGACCTTGACGGGACGACCGCACCTGCTCCAGGACTTTTCGGTAGTCGTGTAGGTAGTCTGCAACTTGCGACATCTTGTCGTCGTAGCCGCCTGCACCCGACATCGCCACGCTCCTATTCACCCAAACGGACCGATCCATCAGAAGTCCCTCCGGTAGATCCTCTCCAGGTACGGCATCGCCGCCGGACCGAAGATGTGCTCAGTCCTGTTGCTGACTTCGTCCGTGACGCGGGTCCGGATGTGCCCAGCTTCTTTCAACCGATCATAGTCGCACTGGCACATCTGGAAGATGAGAATCGACGGCCGTTCCCCGGTCTCGGTACGCGTCGCACCGAACGACGCTGCGGCGCTCAGTGTTTCACTATCAGTAGAGTTCACCTGGTAAGTGAACAAGCTTCCCGGCTGGTTCAAGAGGCCTCCATGGGCGTTCGCCCGCGCTGCCTGACCGCTCAGACCATTGGCGTCAATGTTGTCCGCGTGTGTTGATGTCGTCCCATGCACGAAGTCAAGCTTCTTGTCACAGTTGTGGGTGAGGACAGGTGTCCGACCTGCGACGACGTAGTACGTGTGGTCGGTGTCGACGGTCAGGTTGTAGACCCGCCGCACCTCAGACCACGACCGCGTCCCCGTGACCGTCGCATCTCGATGATCACCGGTCTCCAGCCGATGACCGGCCTTCAGATCACCAGCGTGAGACCACCGCTTCTCCGACTCCACCCAGAACGGATGCTCATCCGTCGCCACCACAGACCCACGACCGGCCCCACTCGCGACACCGACCTCCACCAACGTCCGCTTACTCGCATGCGAACGGGTATCCGTCACCACCCGAACCGCAGAACGCCCCGTCGTCGGATCCTTCGCCAGAACCTTGTCCCCGACCCTCACATCCTTGATCGGCTTACGAGACCCGTCACCCATCACCACCAGCGTGTTCGGATCAAAACTGTTGTTCGACACACAGCTCGTATCCGCGCCACCAGACGACTCGTCGTGATGCTTACCCCGACTCTTGTTCCGCCCAGCCAAACCACCCAAAGCAGACAGAATCTCATCAGGAGAAGCCCCCGGCTGAGCAACCTCCGACACCGCCGTCACAGTCTCCGCGACGTTCTGGACGACAGCCCCGTCCCCCACCACCTGCTTCTTGAAGAAGTCGAAAACCCGACCCGAATCCTGCACATCCGCCTTGAACGCCTGCACCACCCGAGCCGGCATCAACGGAGACGACGACACCAGATCCGTCCCCTTGAACACCGGCTTCAACGCAGCCTTCAACGTCGGAATCGGATTTCGCTTCGCCGTCCGCTCCGCAGCACCCCGCGCAGCAGCCGCAGCAGCCTTCTTCTTCGCCAAAATCGCCGCAGCACGCCGAGCCGCGGCTGCGGCGGCCGCCGCAGCCGCCTTACGGGCAGCCGCCACCGCCGAAGCCTTCCGAGCAGCAGCCGACGCGGCATCGTCGACACCCCGCCGAGCAGCACCGGCGACATCATCGCCATATCGACGGCCCAGACCGATCGCATCATCAGCGTGACGACCCGCCCGCCGGCCATTGCCGATGAAGTCGCCTGCCTTCCGCGCCCACTTGGCCGCGGTCGCGGCGTTCCCACCGAACGGGATCGCGCCGGCAGCCGACCACGCCGCGTTCTCCCAGTCACCTTCCACCGCGTAGATCGCGGCGTTGGCCAGGTCGGCGATCTCACCGATCCCGGGGATCATGCCCGCCACGTCCAGGGCGGTGTGCACGATGCCGCCCGCCTTGTCCCACAGATCACTGAACCAACCGTGACCATCGGGGTCGAAGTAGTTCAGCGGCGAACCCAAGACGTACGAGTAGCGATTCGCGCTGATCGACGGCGAGAACGGGAGCTCGATGCTGTCGCGCGAGGCGAAGGTGCCGGACCCCGGCTGATACCACCGGGCTCCCATGTTGACGTTCCCGTTGTCGGGATCCGTCCAGTCACCTTGGAAGCCGACGGTTCGCGAAGCACCGGTCGACGCGATCCGCTTGCCGTACGGGTCGTACGCCGTCGAGTCGACGACTCCACCCGCCGCGGGCGCCAAGGCACCGACGACGTCACCATGCCGGTCGGAAAGCGTGAGCCGGGAGTCGGTTCCCTGCGAAAGCGACACCAGTGAGCCATCGGGCCCGCGGCCGAAGCGCGAGACCCCGTCGCTGACAGCGTCCCGTTCCATCCCCGCGTAGGAGAACTTCTGTCCGCCTCGGGTCGCGAGCCGGTCGAAGTCGTCATACGTGTATTCGGTCGTGCCGAACTTGACCAGCCTGTCGAAGGCGTCGAAGGAGTACTTCTCCTCCATGCCGGACGACGTGCGTGAACTCAGCGAACCACGCGGCGAGTACGCGTACGTGTAATCGCCATCGGCGAGCACACGGTTCCGTTCGTCATAGGTGGCGTTCTTGTCACCCGCCTTGACGCGGTTGCCCGCGTCGTCCCAGCCGTACTCGGTCGCTTTGCCTGCCGGGTCGGTCCAGGAGAGCATCCGCCCCTGGTGGTCGTATGAGTAACTGTTCTGCCCGGAGCCGGCCAATCCCGCGGTCGTCTTCGTCTTGACCCGGTCGTTCGGGTCGTATGTGTAGGCGATGGACGAGAGAACCGTCCCGTTCGCTTCCTTCAGGACGTCGGACTTCGGCCGCGCGAGGTTGTCGTAGTCGTAGGTGCGGACACGCCCTGCGCCGTAATCGACCGTCTTGACCTTGCCGGCTTCGTTGTAGCCATAGGTGAGCACGCCACCGGTAGCACCGTCGGTGACGGTGTCCAGGCGCCCCTTGAGGTAGCCGTATCGGGTCGTGCCCGCGGCATCCGTCCGGGTGATGACCCGTCCGGCGGTGTCGTACTCGAAGGACGATGCGCCGGAACTACCGGTCGCGGTCAGCAGACCACCGCGATCGTTGTAGGTGTACGCGTTGCTCCCCGCCACCCGCAGACGACCGTCGGCGTCGTAGGTCCGTGTCTTGTCGGCGGTTTGCGTCTCGGCGCCCGAGCCGGTCTCCGTCACCATCCTGTTCAAGGCATCGAAGGTCCGATCACGGTTCACGTTCCCTGGCGCGGTCAGACGAGTCGCGTTGCCCGCCGCGTCATAGGACTGTGTCCATGTCCGGTCCGCAGCCGCGGGATGCGCGGCGGTGGACGGCTCGATCACCGATTCCGGCAGGTTCAGGCTGTTGTAGGTGAAGACGGTCTTGTTCGTCCGGCCGTCGGTGAATCTGGTGCGGTTCCCGGCGGCGTCATAGCCGAACGACGTCGTGATCGTCTTACCGTCCGCGACCGGCTCGACTTGGCTGGACAGCCGGTTCGCCGAGTCGTAGGAGAAGGTCGTGACGCGTTTCTCCCAGTCCTCTGCCGTCTTCACATTTCCGGCCGGGTCGTAGGTGAACTTGCGCTCCCGCAGTACCGGCTGCGAGCCCGTCCACTGTCCATCGACATCGAACTCGGAGACTTTGCGGCCCGCCAAGTCGTAGTTGAGCCGCTTCGTGACGCCCGCGCCATCACTGGCCCGGACGAGACGTCCCTGCCGGTCGTAGCCACGCTGGGTGGTGACCCCGGCCGGATCGACCGCGGTGATCAGCTGATTCAGCTTGTCGTAGGTGCTCAGGATCTTCTCGCCGGCCGGGTTCTCGACTGAAATGACGTTGCCCGCGTCATCGTGCCGGTACCGCGTGGTGTGCGAAGTCGGGTTGGGGAACCGCTCCACCGCGGTCGATGTCACCTTGCGACCCAGTTCGTCATAGGTCGCTTCGACACGGGCGCCTGTCGGCGAAGTCGCGGACAGAGGCAGACCGGTCATCGTGTACGAGTACTTCCAGACCCCCGCGGCCGTGCCGCCGTCCTGCGGGTCGTGCCGTTCCAGCAGCCTGCCGAGCTGGTCGTATCGGAGCTCGGTCGCGTGCTGACGCGCGTCGATCTGCTTGATCACCCGCCCCATAGCGTCGTAACGGATCTCCTTGGTCGGTGTGATCGGCGCCGTGGCACCGGGTGGCGTGTACGACGGCATACTCGCCTTCACGAGCTGCCCGAGCTTGTCGTACTCCGCCGTGGTGACCCGGCCGAGCGGATCCTTCGTATGCGTGACCGAGCCGAAGGTGTCGTATCCGGTGACCATCGTCGCCCGGGTGTCGGCCGGCGCACCGCCGTTCGACTCGGTGCGGACTCGCGGCCCGGTGGCCTGGATGGGCCTGGCCAGTTCGTCGTACTTCATCGTCGTGGTGTAGTCGGGCAACGACGGGTTCCCGCGGGGATCCGTCACCGCCGTCGGCATGCCACGCTCGTCGTAGGCCCACTGGGTGACCAGCCGTTCCAGACCATTGTGGACGGTTTGCTTGATCCGCTGGCCGGAGGCGTTGTATTCGAATTCGGTGACCTCGGCGGTGTTCACCTGCCCGCCACCGGCGTTCGAGGGGTTGCCGGACTTCTCGGTGCGGATCACGTTGCCGCTGCGGTCGTAGGTCAGCCTCGTGCTGCGGTCGAGCCTGCCGGGATCTTCCCTGGTCTGGATGAGCCTGCTCACGACGTCGTACTCGTAGGTCGTGGTCCGGTTGCCCGCGGTGGTCTGCTTGGTCAGGTTCCCGGCACCGTCGTAGCTGTTGTTCTCCAGCACGAGGTCGCGAACGTATCCGGTGACCGGATCCTTGTAGCCCTCCGCCACGACCTGGGCGACGAGATCGTTGGCGTAGTAGTTGTTCCGTGTCGTGCGGCCCATCGCGTCGACGTGCAGAATCTGCCGCCCGGACTCGTCGTACCGGAAGGACTCGAGCACCGTCGGCTTCGAGTTCGCCGGATCGGTGTCGCCCTCACCGTCACCGGGGCGACCGTCGCCCCCGGCCGGGTCGACCACGCCACCGTGCCAATCGTGCAGCCGTACTTCGGCGACCTCGTTGCGAGCCGTGTAGGCGTAGGACCGCTTCACCCCACTGGCATCGATCTCGAACATCCGGTTGCCGAAGACGTCGAAGCCGTATCGCGTCTCTTTGCCCTCGGGGTTGACGAGGTTCACGAGACGCCCGTGGTCGTCGTACTCGCGCGCGGTGACCCGGGCCGGGTCGCCACCGAGGACGTCGGTGGTCTCCTCCCGCTTGACGTTGCCGTCCTCGTCGTAGGCGGTGACAGTCCGGGCCTGGTGCTTGACACCGGTGACGCTGTTCGTGGTCGCGGGTCCCGTCTCCGCGATCACTCTCGAAAGCGCGTCGTACTCATAGGTGGTCTTGATGCCGTCAGGGAACGCGTCCACGTAGATCGTGGATGACGTCCGCCTCCCTCCGACGTCGTAAACGAAGCGCGTGCGCATACCGGACTGCTGATGGATCTCGCCGAGATCGCCTGACTTGTAATACCGGTAGTTGGTGTTTTCACCCGTGGCGCCGACGGTGTTCAGGAGCAGGTCCGCGGGGACGGGCGACTGCGCGTCGTCGAGCGACTGCTCGGTGCCTGTCGTGTAAGTGTGCGTGACCTTCCCACCGTCGGGCATCTCCTGCGTGAGGAGGTCGCCCTTCGCGTTATAGGAGTACGTCGTCAGGTACCGGTTGTCGCTCGCGTTCGTCGACCTGCCGTCCCGGCTCCACAAGACCTTGTCGTTGACGGGATCGAGCGGGTTCGTGGAGTTGAGGTAATAGCCGAAGTACTCGGTCTGGCACTGCCCGACCATCAAGCAGGTCTGCTTGCTGATCACGTTGCCGCGTTGGTCGAAGCCGAGTGTGACCTTGTTGAGGTTCTCGGAGACGATGGTGTTCTGGTTGCCTTCGTCGTCGTAGTCGTAGGTCCGGATCCCGTAGCCGACCTCGCCGGCGGGCTGGCCGGTCTGATCCTCCGGGCGTACGCCGAGCCCCAGCGGAGTGACCGTCCGCAGGATCCGGCCACGGACCGGGTCGTAGTCGAAGGTGTGGTTGCGGTTCGCCGGGTCGGCGAACTGGACGGTGCGAATCAGGTTGCTTTCTTCACCGGTGACCACCGGGACGCCCAGCCGCCACTTCCCGCCGTTGCGGTCGGTGTAGGTCTTGACCCGCTCACTGACCGTGTCGTACTCCACCTCCGCGGCGATCCTGCCACTGGGCAGGACGATCTTGCTCAGCCCATCCGAAGGCTGAGCGGCCTGGAAATGTTCACGCACCGCGTTGTCCCCGAGGGGTTTCGTGAACAGCGCGACTTCGTCGATCGCCCCGGCGAAGTAGCCATGATCGTTAGCGGGCTTGGCGGGCCAGTTACCCGAGACGAAACCCGCTCCCACGTATGCCTTGGTCTGGTTGCCGTGGTCGATCACCCCCTGCTTCGACGCGACCTGGACGCCGTCCAGGTAGAGCCACTGGGTCGCCAGCGAGCCGGAAAGCACTACGTGGTGCCACTTGTTGTCGTTGACCACGCCCGGGGTGACCATCGGAGCGGTCGTACCGTCGGCGAACTGACCATGGAGTTTGCCGTTCGTGCCGACGTACAGCGCCGGTGTGTAGGCGTTCTGGACCGTCCCGGCGAGATCGTTCTGCTGATAGCCGAGCAGCACGCCGGAACCGCTGGTCTTGAACCACAGTTCGACCGCGAGGTCCCTGCTCTTCTTGACGGCACCGTCCGGCAACTGGATCGACGAAGACGAACCGTTGAACGTCGCGGCGCTGTCCGCCGACCCCGGGACCGCGCCCGGTGCCCCGAGTACGACGTTCCGGTACTTGCCGTTGTCCTTGCCCCGGTTGAGCGCGACCTGGCTGACCGCGACATCCCCGGTCTGATCACCGAGCCGCCAGTACCCGTCCGGCGTCGTGTCGTTGACGACCGTGCGGAAGCGGGACTGATCGACATAGTCGTAACGAGTACTGTTCCCCATCGGGTCTTCGACCCGCCGCAGCCGATTTCCTTCGTAGAAGTACTTCCACTGCCGGATCTGTCCGTTGACCTCGGTGGCGAACACATTGCTGACCTTGCGATCCTGGATCTGGAAGACGATCTGGCGCTTGCTGGCGATGTCCAGCGCACGAACAGGGTTCTCCCCTTCCCAGAACAGGAGCACGCCACGTCCGACGCCGTCTGTGTATCCGGTGAGCTTGCCCGCCGCGTCGAACCGGTACGTGGTCGCCGACTTGTCGGTCAGGGTCCACCCACCCTCCGGGACGGACTTGAACGCGGCGAATCGGCCTTGCGGTGGCGCATAGGTGCCGTCCGGGTTGAGCCCGAACCGCATCTGCTGGCCGTCGGGATAGGTGACGAGGACGTTCCCCACGTAGTCCCGGACCACCCGCATGTCGTACTTCGTCGCCCAACCGGTGCCGAACCAGTGGTCGCGGCGAGGGTCCAGCGTGTTGTAGGTCCGGATGACACTGAGATCGGGGCCCGCGGTGGGGATCTGGACGTCGACCGCGCTGGAGTAGTAGTTGCCGACCATCGGGTCGAAGTCACGATCGGAGCCGCTGTGCGGCGTCATGGCCATATGCGAGGTGATCGCGGGCTGCGGAACAGCGCTCAAGATGGCGCTGAAGGGCAACGCTTCGCTCTCGCTGTTGCCGTCGAACGCGAACGAGCGCCAGAGATAGATCTTGTTCCAGAACAGCTTCTTGTCCGGGACGGTCCAAGTAGGACTCGTCTGATGCGCTGAACTGAAGCAGTTGACCGGGTTGTCGTCCGCGCCCTTCTCACACACCTCGAACCGGTACTTCAGGGTGCTGCCGGCGGGTGGGTCGACGTCGATCCCGTTCGCCCACAACTGCGGCGTCAGTGTCTGAACAGAGGCGCCGTTGGGCGGGTACTGCTGTTTGATGAACGGCGGCACGTCGTACACGTCGAGCCCGATCCGCGCCGGCGCGACCTGATGATCGGTGAAGTAGTCGCCCGGTTTGCGCAGCATGCTGAAGTCGAGCAGGTAGCTACCGACACCGATGGCTTTGATCTCGGCGTCGAGTGTGACGGACGCGCCTCTCGCCACATCACCGGGAAGCTCCGCGGCCACGTGAGAATCGCGCAGCGTCCCACTTCGGTCATAAGCGCGGTAGCCCAGCGCGAAGTCGTTGCGCGACCACGCTTGCGCCCCGCGGTTGGTCACGGTGATCTTGACCTTGCCAGGAGTGGCCCGGGTGACCGGGGGTTCCGGGGTGGCACGGTCGATGCGGTAATCGGCGTTGTACGGCGAATGCGTCACGTACAGCCGCGGCGGGTTGGCCGTTCCGAACCCGGTGAAGCGCTTCCATGCCGCGGGGTCGGTCGGCGCCTGAAGCGCGAGACCGTGGTTGGGCGAGCCGCTCGCCCACTGCTGGACGAGGTCACGGCCTCCGACGCCGAGGTCGATCAGCTCGTGCGCCGTCGGGCAGTTGGATCGGGTCGCCAAAGGCGCCATGTACCCGTGCGAGAAGACTCCTCCGCCGAGCGCCGCGCCGGTCGGAGGTGTCCCTGAAGAACCCCAGTCCGCGGTAACGGGGTGCACCGACATCGGGCGAGGCGTACAGGAACCGGACCAGAAGTTGGTGACCTGCAGCTGGGCGCCGAAGATCCGGTTGTCCTTCAGGTCGCCGCCGATCCCGCCGAACCTCAGGAAGCTCGATGCGGTCTTGCCCCCGCTGCGGCCGATACGCAGCTCGTGGTGGTTCGTGTAGCGCGCACCGTTCTCGACCACCATGTTGCCGGTGCTGACCGACTCCTTGACCACGGTCGGATCCACCCGCACTGGGTAGACCCGGGCCGGGTCGCGCAGCCATCCGGAATCGAGCTCCACCCGGAGGACCTGCTTACCGTCACGGTTTCCGAGCCGGTAGGTGAGGCCGTGGGAGGTGGCGGGCTCACCGGTTTCCTGCCGACTGGAGTCGATCATGTAGCCGGCCGGCACGCGCAGGACGACCGCACCCGCTTGGTCTGCGAAGACGATCTGACCGTCGGCGATCTTCGCCTCGAGCCCCTTCAAGTCGAGGGCGAACTCCCATGCATGAGGCGCGTCGGGGCTCTTGAGTACGAACCATTCCTTGGCCGCACCCGCGGTGAACTCGACCCGCATGTCGGCGTTCGGCAGCACGTCGGGGTAGCCGACCGCGTTGCCTTCCGCGCGTCCGGCTACCGCCCGCGCGCCGAGCAGGGTGAATGCGACCTCGTGCCCCGAGGCATCACTGACCCGCATCGAGCCGCTCGTCTGGCCCATGTGGACCTGGAGTTCGTCGCCCGCTTTGCGCCATCCACCCGCTTGATCGGGAACCGCGGTGGTGTCGACGGGGCCGTAGCCACCGCCGGGCAGCGGAAAGTTCAACGGGTCCTGGCCGTACACGGTGGTCTGCGTACCGTCGGGATTGGCGTAGACACTGCTGTACGTGGTGCGCTGCTGAGGCAGTTCCTTACTGGCTTGTGCGTCGAAACCACGGACCTGGGGGGCGGGCGGCGGTACGGCCTTCGCACTGCTGCGCTTGTCCGCGGCGGGCTCGGGGAAGGTCAGCGGCGGATACTTCGACTGAAGTGAAACGGCCGTCGCCCTGTTGACCGCAGGCGCTGCCGGGCTGTCGGTTGTGGGCCGGTCCGGAACACCCTCGGCGGATCCCGATTGCTGTTTCGGTGCGTCCGCCGCGGCGGCGGCCCCTGCTTCGTCCGACGACGGGAAACGCTGCGAAGCCGCCGGCCCCAGCGTCGCGACCAAGGCGACGATCAGCAGCAACGCGAGAGTCACCCGAAGTCTTGCGCGCAGGACAGGTCTACGACGGATCCGCTTCATGACTTCCCCCCTTGGGATGCCCACCCAGGACAGCCCTCGGCTCCTTCAGATCAGGTCGGCGAGTCGATATTGCTGGCCCCCGAGAAGTCCGGCAAGACCTTTTGTCGATTTTGGGCCGAATGGCCGTGCCTGAATGAACACCCGGACTTGTCCACCAAGGCATCGAACGCCCGTTCGACGCGGCGATTTCAGCGTTAGCCGAAGATGAGGTTTATCACAGGCCGTCTTGGGGCGCACGGGATCACACTTTCAGCCGAATGACGTGACCCCGACCAGGCGCTAGCGTCCGGCATGCTCATAGCCAGAAACGAGGGCGCTGGGGGCGGAACGTCTCGTCGCGTTGCAGAATGAGCAACTCGCGATTTTGTGCGTTCGTGAGCACTTTCCGCACATGGCACTCTCCGTATTCGGAGAAAGAAGGTCCAATGCGGACTCGAAGATCCCTGGTCGTCTCCGCGGCCGCCACCGCCCTGTTGGGCACCGTGGTCGTCACGGCACCCGCGGCTCACGCCGCGCCGGTGCTACCCGAAGACTTCGCACTGATCGACACGCCCACCGGCCAGCAGGCTGGAGAACTCACCGACGCCGCCTTCCTTCCGGACGGAAGTGTCCTGAGCACCGGTCGTCTGGGAACCGTCCATCTGACACCACAGGGCGGCCAGCCGACCCAGATCGCGTCACTCCCGGTGTTCACCTCCGGTTCGCTCGGCCTCACCGGAATCGCGGTGGCACCGGATTTCACCACCAGCCGAACGGTCTATACCACCAGGGCGATGTCGACCGGTACGTCCACTCAGGTGTTCCGCCTCAGCAAGTGGCAGGCGGACGGCACGGGCGCACCGACCGGCCTGGGGCAGGAAACCCCGCTCCTCGAGCTCCCGGTGAACGCCGATAACAAGGGCATCCAGGATGTCGTGGTCGAGCCGTCGGGCGACACTCTCTGGGTCGCGGTGGGTGACAACGCCACCGTCCAGCCGGCAGGCGGTGCGACCAAGGACAACGTGGACAAGTTCGCCCTGCGTGCTTTGGATCCGGCCCAGCCGACCGGGAAAGTGCTGCGGATCGACACCAACGGCCACGGCTTGTCCACGAATCCGTACTACGAGGCGGGATCTTCCAGTTCCTGGCGAAGCCGCAACTACGTCAGCGGGCTGCGTGATCCGCGAATCACCCTGGACCCCCGGGGCGGGGTGGTCGTCACGGACACCGGCTGGGCCGCGCGTCACGAGGTCAACCTCGCTTTCGCCGGGCAGAACCTCAAATGGCCGTGCTGGGAAGGAACCACCAGGGCGCCTGGCTATCGCGACCTACCGGAATGCGCCAATGTCGCCAACGCCGGGCCACTCGCCGAATCCGTGCACGGAACCGCGGATACCTTGGTCGGCGGAGTCGCTTACACCGGAACCTCCTATCCCGCCATGTACCGGGGAATTCATTTCGTAGCCAACAAGGGTGCACATTCGCTTTCGACCCTTGCCTTCGATTCGAGCGGCCGGGCGACGCAGCAGATCACCGCCCTCGCCACCGATATCGGTGACCCTGTCGCCGTATTGACGGCACCGAACGGCGACATAGTGGTGGCCGACGCCGCTTCCGCCAAGATGCGCAGGCTGAGCTACAAGCCTGCCAACAAGGCCCCGGTCGCCGCCTTCAACGCGACAGTCGCTCCGGCGACGAAAACAGTCTCGTTCGACGCGAGCGGATCGCATGACCCGGACCTCGAGCCCCTCGGCTATCAGTGGGCTTTCGGCGACGGCACCACCGGCAGCGGTCGCACCACGGAACACACGTACTCGGCTACGGAGCCGGTGACGGTCACACTGACGGTGAGCGATTCCCACGGCGCTGTGGCGAACTACAGTCAGACCTTCTTGCCCGGTGAGGCCGGTCCTACCGTCTCACTGACGACTCCCGGCGACGCGACCGTCTTCTCCGCGGGGGAGTCGGTGCACCTCGCCGCGTCGGCGAACGATGACACGGATGGGCCGCTCACTGTCGCCTGGCGAGCCGACCGGCTGCACTGCCCCCGCAGCAGCACGTGTGAAGTCAACTCTCTGCGAACGGGTACCGGCCCGACCTTCTCGTTCCTCTTCCCCTCGGAGACCGACACCCAGGTCGTGGTGACGGCGACGGCGGTGAACGGCCGCAACGTGGCCGCAGGAAAGCGGTACGTCGTGAACCCGAGGACCGCCCGGTTCAGTGTCGCGGGCAGTCGTTCGGCGCGGATCAAGATCGGGGCGCACGAAGACACGAACCGGCTGGTGACCGTGGGTTCCCCCGTCCAGGTATCCGCCCCGGCGACATCGCTCGACCGAGCGAACTTCACCAAGTGGGCCGACAATCAGAGCACGGACCCGACGCGGCAGATCATCATGCCCGCGAGCGGACTCGCGCTCCGTGCGGACTACCAGACCCCCATCCAAAAACGTTACGCGGACGAAGCCCCTCTCCGGACGCTCGTGGGCACTCCGGTGGGGCTGGAGCTCATCGAAGGTGACGGGCACTGGCAGCTGTACACCTCGGGACGTCTGTATTGGACGGAGCAGTACGGCGTCAAAACCGTCGCCGGAGAGATCCTGACCAAGTACGTCACGCTAGGCGCGCACGCGTTCCTCGGGTCGCCGAAGACCGACGAACTCGTGGCCAGAGCGAACAACGGCCGTTACAACGACTTCGTGGGTGGCCCGCTCACCGGTGACGCGTCGATCTACTGGACCTCGAGCATCGGGGCCATGGCGATCCACGGCGAGATCCGGGCGAAGTGGCAGGCGACCAACGGCGAGGCCGGGCCGCTCGGCTTCCCGACCACCGATCAGCTCACGACACCGGACGGGATCGGCCGCGTCAACCACTTCAACAACAACAACGCCTCGATCTACTGGACCGCGGCGACCGGCGCGCACTACGTGATGGGCCGGATCTGGCAGAAGTGGCGTTCACTGGGCTGGGAAAAGTTCTTCGGCTACCCGACCACCGACGAAGTGGCCACGCCGGACAACGTCGGTCGGTACACCCACTTCAGCGGCAACGGCTCGATCTACTGGTCCCCGTCAACGGACGCCTTCGAAGTGCACGGAACGATCCGTGACCGGTTCGCCGCGACCGGCTGGCAAACCGGTGTCGGCTACCCCATCACCGACGAGACGTGGACGCCGGGCAGCAAGGGGAAGTACAACCACTTCCGCCAGGGCAGTTTCGATCACTCGATCTACTGGCGTGCGGGAACGAACGTCGCCTGGGAGGTCAAGGGGATGATCCGTCTTCGCTGGCGCGACCTCGGCTGGGAGACCTCGTACCTCGGCTTCCCCACCAGCGGCGAGTACAACATCCCGACCGGCAAGCGCAGTGACTTCCAGTACGGCTACATCACCTACAACGGATCGACGGGAGCGATCGAAGACCGTCGTTACTGAGTGAACAGTGAGACGCCGGTGCGGCCCGCAAAGGGTCGCACCGGCGTTTCGCCGTCTACAGCCGTCCGCCCGACGTCGTGTCGCCGGAAAGCCGTTGCGCCAGATAGACCGGCACCGTCGAGGCCAGGATCAGCACCGCCGCCACGACGTTGACGATCGGGGCCTGGTTCGGCCGGAACAGGTTGTTCAGGATCCAGATCGGCAGGGTCTCCAGCCCGGTCCCGAGGGTGAACGTCGTGACGATGATTTCGTCGAACGACAGGGCGAAGGCGAGCAGGCCGCCGGCCAGCAGGGCCGAACGCAGCATCGGGAAGGTCACCAGCCGGAACGTCGTGAGCCCGTCGGCGCCGAGGTCCATCGACGCCTCTTCGAGGTTGCCGCCCATGCGCCGCAGGCGGGCGACGACGTTGTTGAACACCACCACGATGCAGAACGTCGCGTGCGCGACGATGGCGGTGAACAGGCCGAGGTCGATACCGAGGATCGTGCGAAAGGCGTTGTTCAGCGCGATACCGGTGACGATACCGGGCAGCGCGATCGGCAGGATGATCAGCAGCGACACCTGGTTGCGGCCGAAGAAGCGGTACTTCTGCAGTGCGAAGGCCGCCATTGTGCCCAGTACCAAGGCGATCGCGGTGGCCGCGAGTCCTGCTTGGACACTCGTCCACAGTGCGTTCAGCGCGCCTTCGTTCTCCGCGGCCCGGCCCCACCATTCGAGGGTGAAGCTCGACGGCGGCCAGCCGAAGGTGGTGTCCGCGTTGAAGGAATTGAGCAGGACCACCAGTAGCGGGAAGTAGATGACGCCGAGGCCGAGCACCAGCGCCGCCAGCAGCAGGTATTTGGTCGTCCGGGAAAGCCGCATCGCGCGCTCCTACAGGTTGTCCAGCGCGCCCGTGCGGCGCACGGCGGCGAGGTAGGCGAGCATGATCACCACGGGCACGGTCGCGACGGTCGCCGCGAACGGCAGGTTGTTGGCCGCGCCGATGTTGTCGTAGACGACGTTGCCGAGCATCTGCGACGTGCCGCCGACGATCTTCACCGCGATGTAGTCGCCCAGCGACAACGAGAACGTGAAGATCGAGCCGGCGACGACGGCCGGGAAGGTCACCGGCAGCACCACCGAGCGGAACGTCCGGAACGGCCGGGCACCGAGGTCGCTCGCGGCGTCCACCAACGAGTTCGGCAGCCGTTCCAGGCCCGCGTAGATCGGCAGGATCATGTACGGCAGCCACAGGTACGACAGCGTGATCACGGTCGCGAGCACGCCGTAGCCCGGGGTGTCGAGGCCGAACGGGTTCAGCAACCAGTGCAGGACCCCGTTGCCGGACAACATGGTCCGCCATGCGTAGGCCTTCACCAGGTAGCTCGCCCACAGCGGCGTCATGACGGCGATCACCAGGAGCCGCCGGGCCCTCGGTGACGCGAATTTGGCCATGTAGAACGCCATCGGGAAGGCGATGATCGCGGTGACCACCGTAACCAGCGCAGCGATCCCGACCGTCCGGAGGGTGATCGTGCGATACACCGCGTCGCTGAACAGGGTGACGAAGTTGTTCAGCGACCACTCGGTCACGACCTGGCCGGTGAAGACGTCGGTGCTCCAGAACGCGGTCACGAACAACGCGGCCAGCGCGCCGAGGTAGGCGAGGCCGAGCCACAGCATCGGCGCGGAGAGCAGGATTCCCAGGCGCAGCTTGGGTTTGCGGTACAGGAAGGCGGAGGTTTTCCGCCGTGGCGAGTCGAGGGTGGTCGTCATCATCTTCCGCCTTGAGATGGGACCGGGAGCGGCCGGCGTGGGGGGCCCACCGGCCGCTCCCGGAGTCGGGAGGTCAGCCCTTGATCTCGGTCCAGGCGCGGGTCCACTCGCCGTAGTCCTTGCACTTGACGTCGGTGCGGCCGTCGAGGCACTGCGTGATCGGCGTCGTCCAGTACTGGATCTTCGAGGCGTACGCGGCGTCACCGGCGTGGAAGGTCTCGCAGTGCGCCTTGTTCTTGGTTTCGGCGCACGCCTTCGGGTTCGAGGGCGATTCACCGAAGTACTCGGCGACCTGGGCGTTCGCCTTCGGGCTGACGATGTGGTTCAGCCACTTGTAGGAACACGTCTTGTGCGGTGACTTCGCGCCCACCATCCAGGTGTCCGACCAGCCGGTCGCGCCTTCGGACGGCAGCACGGACTCGACCGGCGCGCCCTCGCTCTTGGTCAGGTTCACCGTCACCTGCCAGGCGGTGCCGACCACGGCGTCGCCGCTCTTGAGCGCCTGGCTTTCCTTCAGGTAGTCCGACCAGTACTCCGCGACCATCGGCCGCTGCTGCTTGAGCAGGTCGACGGCGGCCTGGAACTGCTTGTCGTCCAAGGCGTACGGGTTCTTGATGCCGAGTTCGGGTTTGTGCGTCTGCAGGTACAGCGCAGCGTCGGCGATGTAGATCGGCGAGTCGTAGGCGGTGATCTTGCCCTTGTACGGGCTGTTCGCGTCGAACATGACCGACCACGACGTCGGCGCCGGGGTCACCTTGTCGGTGCGCCAGGTGAGCAGGTTCGCGCCCCAGCCGTGGGGCACGCCGTAGGAAACGTTGTTGACGCTGTTCCACGGCCGGTTCTTGAGGAAGTCGAAGACGTCGGCGTAGTTCGGCACGAGCGCGGTGTTCACCGGTTCGACGTCGCCGGACGCGATAAGCCGCAGCGACGCGTCACCGGAAGCGGAGATGACGTCGTACTGCCCGGTCTTCATCAGGCTCACGGCCTCGTCGGAGGTGCCGAACGCCTTGACGTTTACCTTGCAGCCGGTCTCCTTCTCGAAGCCGGTGACCCAGTCGACGGCCGGGTCGTTGGAGCCGTTCTCCGCGTAGCCGGGCCAGGCCAGCACGTTGACCTGGCCTTCCGGCTGGCCGAGCTGCGCGAGCGCGTCGAGCTTCGGCGGGGTGAAACCCTGTCCGCCGGGCGCGGCGGCGGTCGAACTGGATCCGGAGGTTCCGCAGGCGGCCACGAGCAGGCCGGCGCCGAGCAGGCCGGCGAGCGCGAGTTTCCTGTTCTTCATTGAACAACCTTTCGGTACAGGGGGAGAACTAACCGGCTTCGGGGACGCGGAAGCTGTGTTCGTGCCGCCAGCTCAGGCGGACGCGGCCGCCTTCGAAGTCCGCGGGTTCGGCGGTGTTCTGCCGGACCACGGCGAGCTGGCCGCCGGCGTCGAGGGTGACCTCGTAGCGCACGGTCGCGCCGGCGTAGACGGTGTCGGTGACCGTGCCGGTGGCGCTGGTCTCGCCGACTCCGGCGGATTTCGAGAGATCGGCGTCGATGCGGATCTTCTCGGGGCGGATGCTGAACACACCGGGTTCGCCGATGATGTTCTCGGCACCGCCGCCGCTGAGCAGGTTCGAGGTGCCGACGAAGCCGGCGACGAACGCCGTCGCGGGCCGCTCGTAGACCTCGACCGGTGAGCCGACCTGTTCGATGCGGCCGGCGTTGAACACCGCGATGCGGTCGCTCATCGTCAACGCCTCGTCCTGGTCGTGGGTGACGAAGATGAAGGTGATGCCGACCTCGCGCTGGATCTGTTTCAGCTCGGTCTGCATGGTGTGGCGCAGTTTCAGGTCGAGCGCGCCGAGTGGTTCGTCGAGCAGGAGCACCTTGGGCCGGTTGACCAGTGCCCTGGCGAGGGCGACCCGTTGCCGCTGGCCGCCGGAGAGCTGGTCGGGTTTGCGCTCCCCGAACTCTCCGAGCCGGACGGTGTCGAGAGCCTCCTTCGCGCGTTGGCGGCGCTCCGCGCGGGGGACGCGTTTCACCCGAAGGCCGTACTCGACGTTCTGCTGCACCGTCATGTGCGGGAAGAGCGCGTAGTCCTGGAAGACGGTGTTGACGTCGCGGTCGAACGGCGCGAGGCGGCTGACATCGCGGCCGTGGAGTTCGATCGTGCCCGCCGTCGGCAGTTCGAAGCCGGCGATCATGCGGAGCACGGTCGTCTTGCCGGAGCCGGACGGGCCGAGCATCGAGAAGAACTCGCCGGGCGGGATGTCGAGATCGACGCCGTCGACCGCGTGGACCTGGCCGAACTCCTTGCGCAGCCCGCGCAGCCGGATGGCCGGAATGTCGCCTCCACCTGCGGAAGTGGTAGCAAAGGTCCCTTGCTCCCCCGCGGCGGCGGTGGGCGCTTGATGAGGCATGGCGTGCCTTTCGGTGGTCGTCACAGCGCGCTCATCACGTGCTTGACGCGGGTGTAGTCCTCGAGGCCGTAGAGCGAGAGGTCCTTGCCGTAGCCGGACTTCTTGAAGCCGCCGTGCGGCATTTCGGCGACCAGCGGGATATGCGTGTTGATCCACACGCAGCCGAAATCGAGCTTCCCGGCCAGCCGCATCGCCCGCTGGTGGTCGGTGGTCCACACCGACGACGCGAGCGCGTACTCGACGCCGTTGGCCGCGGCGAGCGCTTCGGCTTCGGTCTCGAAGCGCTGCACGGTGATGACCGGACCGAAGATCTCCGTCTGGCTGATCTCGTCGTCCTGACGGACCCCGGAGATCACCGTCGGTTCGTAGAAGTAACCCTCGTTCCCATGCCGCTTACCTCCACAGTGGACTATCGCGTGCGCGGGCAGCCGATCGACGAAACCGGCGACCCGGTCGAGCTGGGCGGCGTTGTTGAGCGGGCCATAGGTGACCGACGTGTCGTCGGGCTTGCCGGTGGTGGTCGCCAGCGCCTGCCTGGTGAGAGCCGCGACGAAGGTGTCGTGGACCTCGTCGGCGACCAGGACGCGCGTCGCCGCCGTACAGTCCTGGCCCGCGTTGAAGTACCCGGCCGCGGCGATGCCTTCTGCGGCCGCTTCGATGTCGGCGTCCGCGAAGACGACTACGGGCGCTTTACCGCCGAGTTCGAGGTGTACGCGCTTCACGTCCTTCGCGGCCGAAGCGGCGACTTCGATCCCTGCCCGCACGGAGCCGGTGATGGACACCATCGCGGGGATCTCGTGCTCGACGAGCGCCCGCCCGGTTTCGCGGTCGCCGCAGATCACGTTGAGCACGCCGGGCGGCAGGAATTCGGCGCAGATTTCGGCGAGGAGCAGGGTCGACGCGGGCGTCGTGTCGGCCGGTTTGAGCACCACGGTGTTCCCCGCGGCGAGCGCGGGCGCGATCTTCCAGACCGCCATGAGGAGCGGATAGTTCCACGGCGTAACCTGCGCGCACACGCCGATCGGTTCTCGGCGGACGAAAGAGGTATGCCCTTCCATGTACTCGCCCGCCGACCGTCCTTCGAGGACACGCGCGGCCCCCGCGAAGAACCGCAACTGGTCGACGATCATCGGCAGTTCTTCGGCCGCGGTGAGCGCGACCGGCTTGCCGGTGTTCGCCGATTCGACGAGGACGAGGCCGTCCGCGCGGGCTTCGACGGCGTCCGCGATCTTCAGCAGCGCGAGCTGGCGCTGCGCGGGCGTGGTCTCACGCCAGGTTTCGAACGCGGCGGCCGCGATCTTGAGCGCGCGATCGACGTCTTCGGGGCCGGCGACGGCGGCGGTGCAATACGGGCGGCCGGTGACGGGATCGACGATGTCGGCGACCTTGCCCGACGCGGATCCGGTGTACTCACCGCCGATGAAGTGCTTCAACTGCTGCACGAGACCTCCAGGGGCCTGGGGGCGTGAGGTGGTAGCAAAGGTCCCTTGCTCCCTCGTGGGGTTGCGCGGGAGCTAAAACATATAAGTCCATAGGTTAAATGACAAGACGATGGTGCAAGATTGCTTCCATCGGGTAGCGGTACGGGCGAAGGGCCACCATGCGTAAGGGGATGTCGCACAGCGCGCGATCAGCGATGTTCGCTCCGCTCGACCAGATCGGCCGGGCGGAAGCGGTCACCGCGCGGCTGGTCGACGCCATCACGCTCGGCTTGCTGGCCGATTCGGAACAGCTCCCGAGCGAAGCCGAGCTGGCCGCCCAGTTCGGCGTCTCCACCGTGACGGTCCGCGAAGCGCTCGTGGCCTTGCGACAGCAGGGCCTTGTCGAGACGCGACGCGGCCGAGGCGGCGGAAGCTTCGTGAAGACGCCTGCCAACCCTTCGGCCGCTTCGTGGCGAGAGCGCCTTCGCACGGTCTCGCTTTCCGAGCTTCGCGACGTCGGCGATCACTACCTCGCCATCGCGGGTGCCGCCGCCAAACTCGCCGCCGAGCGGAGTTCGCCCGAGGACATCGAGCGGCTCGAACTGGCGACCGAGGACATCCGCACCGCCACCGGCGCGGAAGCGTCGCGCGCCGAGCGCCAGTTCCATCTCGAAGTCGCCGCGGCCGCCCAATCGCCGCGGTTGACCCGGGAAGAAGTGCAGTTGCAGAGCGAACGCGGGGGACTGCTGTGGCTGCCGCTCGAGCCGCACGGCACCCGCGAGAACGCCTACGCCGAACACCGTGCGATCGCCGCCGCCATCGCACAGGGCGACGGCGAGCTGGCCAGGAAGCTCACCGAGGAGCACATCCTCGAAGCGATAGACCGGCTGGCGGGCGTGCATTTAGACCTTCTGGCCCCTTAAGCTGCGGCATCCGCGCATCCGAGGTGAGCATCGTGAACGACACACCGTCCGCCGGTTCCGAGGTCGTGGAACAGGTATCCGCCCTGGTCGAGGACGTCTTCGGCCGGCTGAAGCCGGTACTGGCCGGCGCTGAAGGACTCCTGGCCGCATCCGCCGATGTCACCGCGGAAGACCTGACCCGTCTCCGGCCGCAGGTCTTCGAGGTCCTCGGTGGCCTGGTCGTCGGTGCCGGGTTCATCAGCGCGCCGAATCTGCTGTCCGATCAGGAATTCGGCTTCGAGTGGTGGACCGAGACCGGCGATGCCGAACCGGTGCAACTGGTCATCAGCCTCGATCCGGACAGCGAGAACTTCCTCGACTACACCCGGCAGTCGTGGTTCACCGTCCCGCGCGACACGGGCCGCCGCCACATCAACGGCCCGTACGTCGACTACCTTTGCACCGACGAGTACACGCTGACCTTCACCGTCCCTGTCCAGCGCGATGGGGCTTTCGCGGGCGTCGTCGGCGCGGACATCTACGTGCGCGAGGTCGAGCGCCTGCTGCAGCCGAAGCTGCGCGCCCTGGGCGGCCGCGCGGCCCTGGTCAACGCGCAGGGCCGGGTGATCGTGTCGAACAACGCGCGGCAGGCGACGGGCTCGCTGGTCCGCGAGGTCGACGTCCCGGCGTGGTGGTCCGCCGGTGCGGAGCCGGTCACGACCGAGACCGGCACGCAACTGCGGCGGTGCGGGGACTCGCCGATCGCCTTGGTCAGGTCCGAGCGCTGACCTGCAGCGCGAGCCAGAATTCGGCGCGCACCCCTGGGGAATCGAGGTCACGGCCGGTCAGTTCGGCGACCTTGCGCATGCGGTTGCGCAGGGTGTGCCGGTGGACGCCGAGCCGCGCGGACGCCAGATCCCAGTGACCGTGGTGTTCGAGCCAGCAGGTCAGCGAGGCGACCAGTTCTCCCCTGCCGGTTTCGTCATGGTGCCGCAGCGGCGCCAGCAGACTGTCCGAAAACGCTTGCGCCGCTTGGGAATCGACCAGGCTGAGAAAGCCGCGTCCGGCGTGTTCGGCGAACCGGACCAGTGGGGACCGCTCGGCCTTCGCCGCTTCCGCCGCCTGTTTCGCCTGCCGTAACCCCGCCGGGAAGTCCACTATGGACACCGGCTCCGACAGCCCGGCGTGCAATCCACCGATCCGGGAAGCGTGCCGGACGACCGCCTCCACGTCACCGAGGGCGAGCACGAACGCCCCGGACTCGCCGAAGAACACCGTCTCCCCCGCCAGTTCGGCGTCGAGCACATCGGCGAGCGATCGGCGCGCACTCGCGGGACCGGCGACGGCCAGCACGGACCATGGCGCTTCCGGGACACCGCCCCAGAGCGACTTCATCGTCCGCGTGGCGACTTCGCCGTGTCCCGCGGCGAGCAGGTCACACAGCCCCGACCTCAGCCGCCGCAGGGCTCCGCTGTGCTCACGGTTCTGTTCCAGGGCAAGGGAAAGCAACGACACCGCGGTGTTGACGATGTGCTGTCCGGCGGCGTCGAGCGGCTCGCGCGTGCCGACGGCGAGTACGCCCCGGGCGCGCGTGTCGAGTGTCTGCAGTACCACCTCGTACTCCCCCGCCACCGTCACCAGCGTGCCCGCGCGCAGCCGCGCGAAGTCGTCCTGGAGTTCGTCGGCGAAGGGCCGCGCGGAGGGCGAAGCCTCGGTGACCGCGCCTGACGAATCGAGCAGGAGGACCCAGCCGTCGATCAGCTTCGCCAGCTTCCGCACGACCCCGCCGGGGCCGCCCTTGCCGACGGCGGTCCTTGTCAGTTCCTGCTGCCCCTTGCCGGTGCGCACGAGCGAGGCATATTCGTCGGCGGCGACCGCGCGAGACACCGCGCGAGTGATCGCGATGAACGGCGTCTTCCTCGGCACCTCCAGCACCGGGAGCCCGATCTCTTCGGCGGTGTCCACAAGAGACCGAGGGATGCTCTCGTGGCTGAGGCCGACCCCGAAACCGAGCCCCGCCACGCCCGCGTCGACCAGTCGCCGGATGTACCCGGGTGAGGTGGTCTCATCGAGGGCGAGGCCGGTGGTCAGCAGCAGTTCGCCGCCTTCGAGGAAGGCCTGCGGATCGGTCAGTTCGGTGGGATGGACCCAGCCGATCGGCCGGTCGAGCACCGCCTCGGCCGCGCGCACCCGCAGGCCGAGTGAACGTTCGGCCACGAGGGCGGCGAGGGTCAGTGCCATGTTGTCCAACTCTACGCCTCGATATCGACAAGATGTCGAGCTGACGGCGCCGGGCGCGGCTCCCATCCTGGAGGGCGACCACCGTCCCTCGCGTCCGCAGGAGTTTGGCCGTGACCGCCACCACCGAAACACAGCGCAGGCTGCGCACCGAGATCCCCGGCCCCGCCTCGCGCGCCCTGCAGCAACGGCGCGCGGCCGTAGTCGCTGCGGGCGTGAGCTCGGTGCTGCCCGTCTACGTCACCTCGGCCGAAGGCGGCCTGCTCACCGACGCCGATGGCAACGTCCTGATCGACTTCGGCTCCGGTATCGCGGTGACCAACGTCGGCCACGCCGCGCCCGCCGTCGTGGACCGCGTCCGCGAGCAGGCCGGCCGGTTCACGCACACGTGTTTCATGGTCACGCCGTACGAGGGCTACGTCGAGGTGTGCGAAGCACTCGACAAGCTGACGCCGGGTACGCACGAGAAGCGTTCGGTGCTGTTCAACTCCGGCGCCGAAGCCGTCGAGAACGCGGTGAAGATCGCCCGCGCCGCGACCGGCCGCCAGGCGGTCGTCGTGTTCGACCACGCCTATCACGGCCGCACCAACCTGACGATGGCGCTGACCGCGAAGTCCATCCCCTACAAGCACGGTTTCGGTCCGTTCGCGCCCGAGGTCTACCGGGTGCCGGGGTCGTACCCGTACCGCGACGGCCTGTCCGGTCCCGAGGCCGCGCGCATCGCCATCGACCGCATCGAGAAGCAGATCGGCGGCGCCGAGGTCGCGGCCGTCGTGCTGGAGCCGGTGCAGGGTGAAGGCGGTTTCATCGAGCCCGCTCCCGGTTTCCTGTCCGCGCTTTCCCGCTGGTGCACCGAAAACGGTGTCGTCTTCGTCGCCGACGAGGTGCAGACCGGCTTCTGCCGCACCGGCGAGTGGTTCGCGTCCACGCACGAGGACGTCGTGCCCGATCTGATCGCCACCGCCAAGGGCATCGCGGGCGGGCTGCCGCTCGCCGCCGTCACCGGCCGCGCGGAACTGCTCGACGCCGTCGGTCCGGGTGGCCTCGGTGGCACCTACGGCGGTAACCCGATCGCGTGTGCCGCGGCGCTCGGCTCGATCGAGATCATGCGGCAGGAGAACCTCGCGGCGTCGGCGAAGCGCATCGAGGCCACGGTGCTGCCGCGGCTGCGCGCACTGGCCGAGGAGACCGGCGTGATCGGCGACGTCCGCGGCCGCGGCGCGATGCTGGCCGCCGAGTTCGTGAAGCCGGGCACCACCGAACCCGACGCCGACCTGACCAAGCGGATCGCGCAGGCCTGCCACCAGGCGGGCGTCGTCGTCCTCACCTGCGGCACCTACGGCAACGTCGTCCGACTGCTGCCGCCGCTGTCCCTGTCCACCGAACTGCTCGAAGAGGGCCTGTCGGTCCTGGAGCACGCTGTCCGTACGGAGGCCTCCAAGTGACCACGTTCCCTTACTGGGTAGCCGGAAAGCCGGTCACCAGCGACGAGACCGTCGTCGTCCGGCACTCCTTCGACGGGAGCGAGGCCGGGTCACACCACGTTCCGTCCACTTCGGACATCGAAGCCGCGGTCCAGGCCGCGCACGACGTCCAGGACGAGTTCGCGACGCTGCCCGCACATGTCCGGGCGGGCGCGTTGGACCACGTGTCCCGAGTTTTGGGTGAGCGGTCCGAAGAGATCGCACAGCTGATCACCGCCGAGTCGGGCAAGCCGCTGAAGTGGGCGCGCGGCGAGGTCGGGCGGGCGGCGTCGACGTTCCGCTGGGCCGCCGAGGAGGCCCGCCGGTTCTCCGGTGAGCTGCAGCGGCTCGACACCGACCCCGGCGGCACCGGACGGCTCGCGCTCGTGCGCCGTGTGCCGAAGGGCCCGGTGCTCGGCATCACGCCGTTCAACTTCCCGCTGAACCTGGTGGCGCACAAGGTGGCGCCGGCGATCGCGGTCGGCGCGCCGATCGTGCTCAAGCCCGCGCCCGCGACGCCGCTGACCGCGTTGCTGCTCGGCGAGATCCTCGCCGAGACCCAGCTGCCCGCCGGCAGCTGGTCGATCCTCCCGGTGAGCAACGAGGAATCGGCCAAGCTGGTGGCCGACCCGCGGCTGCCGGTCGTGTCGTTCACCGGATCCGTGCCGGTGGGCTGGGGTATCCGCGACAGCGTGCCGCGCAAGCACGTCGCGCTCGAACTCGGCGGCAACGCCGCGGTGCTCGTCTGTCCTGATTGGACGGATCTGGACTTCGCGGCGCAGCGGATCGCGACGTTCGCGATGTACCAGGCCGGTCAGTCCTGCATCTCGGTGCAGCGCGTGTACGCGCACGCCGACGTCTACGACGAGCTTCAGGCGAAGGTGCTGGAGCAGGTGCGCGCGCTCGGGACCGGCAACCCGCGGACGGACGGTGTGGACGTCGGGCCGCTGATCAACACCGACGCCGCTTCCCGGGTGGAATCGTGGATCACGGCGGCGGTCGAGGCGGGCGGCGAGCTGCTGACCGGCGGAAAGCGTGACGGCGCCACCGTCGAGCCGACGGTGCTCGCGAACGTGCCGGAGGACGCGTCGGTGATGGCCGACGAGGTCTTCGGGCCGGTCGTGTCGATCACGCGGGTCGACTCGGTGGACGACGGCGTGCGCCGGATCAACGACTCGCGCTTCGGTCTCCAGGCCGGCGTTTTCACGCGTGACCTGCCGACGGCGTTCGACGTGTCCGCGAAGTTGCGTGTCGGCGGTGTGCTCGTCGGCGACGTCCCGAGCTTCCGGGCCGACCAGATGCCCTACGGCGGCGTGAAGGACTCCGGCGTCGGCCGCGAAGGCCCGGCGTCGGCGATGGCGGACTTCACCGAGGAACGCGTCACCGTCCTGACCGGCCTGACCCTCTGACCTGCCCGCATTTAGTCCTCTGGATGCGCTACGGCCGCATTCAGAGGACTAAATGCGTGAGGTGGGAGTGAGCCTCGACGAGCGAAGGGCCGTACCAGGTCAGGTAGCGGCCGGAGACCAGGACGTGCTTCGCGCCGGGGAACGCTTCGGGGCCGTCGTCGGCAGTGAACTCGTAAGGCTCGTCGGGCAACACGAGCAGGTTCGCGTCTTCGGTCGCGAAGCGCGCTTGGAGCTCGTCGAGCTTCGGGCGGGGGTAACGCTCTTCGTCGTCGGCGTAGACGTTGCCGATTCCGACGCGACGCAGCACGTCGCCGCCGAAGGTGTCCCTGCCGAGCACGATCCACGGCTTCCGCCAAACCGGCACGACCGCGCGGAAGCGCTCCGGCGACGTCTCCCGCCAGATCTCCTCTGCCTCGACCAGCCACTCGGGTTCGGCGAGGTCGTAGGCCTGCGTCAGGATCCGCCGGATCGAGGCGAGCGCGCTGGGCACGGTCGCCGACGCCTCCATCACCCAGACCGGGATCCCGTTGGCGCGTAAGCGTTCCACGTCCTCCGGCCGGTTCTCCTCGGAGTTGGCCAGCACCAGATCCGGTTCGAGTTCGAGCACCTTGTCCACGTTCGGGTACTTCGAGCCGCCCACCCTCGGGACGTCCAGATCCACCGGATGGGTGCAGTAGTCCGTGGCGCCCGCGAGCCTTCCCGGCGCGCTCACCTCGACGGCCTCGGTCAGCGACGGCACGAGCGAGACCACCCGCGACGCCGGTTCGCGCAGCGGGACCACTTCGCCGAGGTCGTCGATCATGCCCGCTCGAACGACAGTTTCCGCTTGTCGACGTCCACCGCGGTGAGCCGGACCCGGATCCGCTCGCCTTCCGGCGGCTTCTCGCCCGCGCATTTGCCTATGACCGGGGGATTCTCGATCAGGATCTCCGACTTGGCTTCGTCGGCCCGCAGCACGATCGCGTCGAACTCCTCGCCGATGTGCTCGGCCATGACCCAGGCCTCGACCTGATCGATGCACGCGCGTTCGACCTTGGCCGCCAGCGTGTCGGACGCCGACATCTGTTCCGGCACCTCCGAAAGCGCCGCGCGGACCCATTCGGGCACCTCGCGGCCCGCGCTCACCGCGAGACAGATCTCGGTGGCGAACCGGTCGACCAGCCGCCGGATCGGCGCGGTGACATGGGCATACGCGCCGCCGATCCCGGCGTGGGTCGTCAGCTCCGGCAGTTCGCCGTCGAACGCGGTGTACCCGGCGCCGCGCAAAAGCCTTGTCGTGTCGGCGAAAAGGGCCATGGACGCGGGCTGGCCGGGATCGAGCGCGGCCAGGAACTCCGACACGCTCTTGCCTTCGGGCCACTCGATGTTCAGCGCCTGCGCGGACCGGCCCAGCCATTCGACCGCCTCGGGATCGGGCTGCGGCAACGTGCGCAGGACACCGATCTTCGCGTCGATCATGATCTTGGCCGCGGCCATGCCGGTGAGCAGCGAGATCTCGGCGTTCCACGCGTCGACGTCGTTGCGCGGCCGCTGGATCAGCGCCCAGCCGCCGTCGGGGTCGCCGTTGATCTCCTGCTCCGGCAGTTGCAGTTCGACCGCGCCGCGCCGGATCGCGAGTTCGCGGCGCAGGCGGCCGAGCTCCGGCAGCGCGGCGACCGAAGGATGCGGGTCGCCCGCGTCGATCGAGGCCTGGACGGTCTCGTAGTCGAACTGCTCGATCGACCGGACCAGCGCCCGGCGGACCTTGGTCGCCGTCGGCTCGCCGTTCGCGTCGACGTCGATGGTCCACAGCACGGCGGGCCGGGTCTCCCCCGGCAGCAGGCTCGCCGCGCCCTCGGACAGCACCGGCGGGTGCAGCGGGACGTTCCCGTCGGGCAGGTAGAGCGTCTGGCCGCGGCGGCGCGCCTCCTTGTCGAGCGCGCCACCCGGCGGGATGAACGCGGCCAGATCGGCGATCGCGTAGTGGACCCGGAACCCGCCACCGTCGGCGCATTCGATCAGCACCGCCTGGTCGAGGTCCTTGGCTCCGGGTGGGTCGATGGTGACGAAGGGCAGGCCGGTGGCGTCTTCACGGTCCCCGGCCGACTCGAGCGGGTCGACGACGGCCGCCTCCGCCTCGGCGAGCACGTCGGGCCCGAACGACTCCGGCAGCGCGAACTCGGCGCGCAGGTGACCGAAGTCCCCTCCCGCCGCAGGTGTCCTGATCACGAGTGGAGGCACCACCCAACCCTATCCCGATCCGGCGCCGTTGATCGCCCGTTCGGGCGCGGGCCGGTCGGGTGTACGTTACGGATCGAAATGAAAACCGATACCCTTTTCAAAACGACAGGAAGGGCCGTGGCGTGAAGATCGCGTTCGTCGGGAAGGGCGGCAGCGGCAAGACCACGCTGGCGTCGCTGTTCACCGCGTACCTGGCAGGCGACGGGAAACCGGTGCTGGCGATCGACGCGGACATCAACCAGCACCTCGCCGTCGCCCTCGGCGCGAGCGAGGAAGAGGCCATCGCGTGGCCGACGCTGGGCGACAACATGGGCCTGATCAAGGAGTACCTGCGCGGCGACAACCCGCGGATCGCCGACGCGGCCTCGATGATCAAGACGACGCCGCCGGGGCGGGGGTCACGGCTGGTCCGGCCGTTCGAAGACAACCCGATCTTCGAGGCGTGCTTCCGCGACTTCGGCGGCGTGCGGCTCGGCGTCACCGGGCAGTTCGACGAGGACGACCTCGGCGTCGCCTGCTACCACTCGAAGGTCGGCGCGGCGGAACTGCTGCTGAACCACATGATCGACGACGCGGGCGAATACGTGGTCATGGACATGACCGCGGGCGCCGACGCGTTCGCGTCCGGGCTGTTCACGCGGTTCGACGTGACGTTCCTGGTGTGCGAGCCGACCGTGCGCAGCGTCGGCGTGTACCGGCAGTACGCCGACTACGCGCGGGACTTCGGGGTGCGGCTGGTCGTCGTGGGCAACAAGGTGACCGAGGACGAGGACATCGAGTTCCTGCGCGAAGAGGTCGGCGACGCCCTGCTGGGCTGGATGGAGAACTCGCGGCACGTCCGCGCCGCCGAACGCGGCCGCGCGCGCCCGATCGGCGAACTCGAGGCGCACAACCTCGGGACGCTGGGCTCGATGCTCGCGACCGTCGACGGCGAGCGGCGAGACTGGGCGCGTTATCAGCGTCAGGGCGTCGAGTTCCACCTGCGCAACGCGCGGGCTTGGGGCAGCGGGCGGGCCGGGGAAGATCTCACGGCCCAGGTGGATCCGGAGTTCGTGCTGGGGCCGGCGCTCGCCGGGCAGGACGCCTGACCTGCCGGGCGCGGCACGCTGCGAGGGCAGGCGAGCGATCGGCCCGGGTGGTCGTGAGTGGCGTTTCGGGTTCTAACCCTTATCGCCACTCACGACGTCCTGACCCGGGTCAGTCGCCGTTCCACTTGGCGTCTTCGGCGTCGGCCTGCCTCGTGCGTTCCTTGGCGATCTCCAGGGCGCGCCTGGCCGTCGCCTCGTCCGGGTACGGGCCGAGGAGGTCGATGCTCCGGCCGCGTTCCAGGTGCTCGACCTGGTTCGTCTTGGTGTTGAAGTACCAGCCCTGATCCGGGTTCGGGTCGCTCGACATACGTCAAGCCTGACATCACCCGGACGTCCTGTCATCACTTGCGATAGCGGTAGGGGATCTCCGTGGGATCACCGGTCGGGCCGAACTCGCCGCCCTCGGGCGGATCCACCTTCGAGCTTTCCGGCACGTTCTCGGCGAGTTCGTCGAACCAGCCGCGGTGCATCGGCACGCCACGCGGCGGGGTCGCCGGTTCCGGCGCGACGGGGATGCCCTGCGGAGGCGACGCCGGCCTCGCGACCGACGGCGGAGCCGTGACAGGCGGGTCCGGAGGGCTCACGGGCGGCTCCGGTTCGGCCTGGCTGGCTGCCGCGGGTTGCACCTCCGGAGTGGCCGGAGGGGCGCTGACCGGCGGCGGCTGCATCCGACTGGGCTGAGGCAGCGGAGGCGGCGCCTGGGACACCGGTGGCTGGGTCGGAGGCGCCTGGGACACAGGCGGCTGAGGCGCGGGCGCCTGAGTGGCTGGAGGCTGCGGTGCGGGCGCCTGCGGAGCCCCGTGATTGCCCGGCAACGGCGGCGCGGGCGGGCCGGCAGGCGGCGTGACCGTGCGCCACACCGGCGCGGGTCCGATGTTCATCGGCGCCGGAGCACGCGGCGGCTGCCCGGTCGCCGGCGGCGCGGTCTGCGAAGGCGGCGGAGGTGCCTGACGCTGCGAAGGCTTCGGGATCGGGTCAAGGCACGAGACGAGCACCGTGGTGTTCGCCGGATCCTCGACCTTCCGGCCGCTTCGCTCGCGGTAGATCATCTCGCCTTCGGTGTCCATCTCGACCAGGTAGCCGGCCTCCGCCAGCTGCTCTTCGTCGAGATCGACGAGCTTCTCGTAACGCGACGGGACGACCCGGTAGATCGGCCAGGCGAGCCTGCCGTTCTCCTGGTGGAACTGGGCCAGCAGCGCGGCCATCTGCTGCTGCCACGGCAGCGACATCCCCTCGGCCAGCGAACGCGGCAGCACGACGTAACCGGGATCGACGCCCGGCCAGCCCTGGTTCAGCTGGTCGGCCAGCGGCGTGCTCGACGCCGGACGCGCCGCCTGCCGTGCGGGCTGGGCGGTGCCGAAAAGATCGCGGGGGTCGACCTCCTGGCCGGCGCCCGCCGCGGGCTTGCCTCGCCTTCCGAATTTCCGTGCCACGTTCTTCATCCTCTGCCAGTGTGCGGCCGCTCGCCGGTGGACAGGCCGCCACTTCGGGTGAATCCGATGGTCCCGCGGTCGCGATACCACGCTTTCACCATGCTAAACGCCAGGACGGACCGCCTGCGCGACCACTTCGGCCTCGTCGAAGGAGAAATCGCGGATGTGCACCGGCACCCCGGTCTGCTGCGCTTCGACGATCTTGCCGTCACCCAGGTACATCATCACGTGGTGGATGGTCGCCGGGTTCGACGGCACGGTGGCGAGGAACAGCAGGTCACCCGGCTGCGCCTGCCGCACCGGCAGCATCGCGCCGCCCTTGTACTGGTCACGCGAAACCCGCGGGATGATGATCCCCGCCGACTCGTAGGCCCGCAGCATCAGCCCGGAACAGTCGTAGCTGTTCGGTCCGGTGGCGCCCCAGACGTACGGCTTGCCCTGCTCGGCGAGGGCGAACTTGATGGCCTGCGCGGCCGCCTGGCTCGGCGGCACGACACTGCCGACGCTCGTCCCGCAGCCGACGACGTCGACGACCTGGCCCTCGTTCTGCACGAGGAGCGCCGCCATCGGCTCCCAGTTGTGGTACCGGTCGGGGAAGCCGGAGCGCTCGACGCGCTGGGCGGCGTCGCCGGGCCGCATGTTCTCCCAGTCCGGCACCGCGAGCAGGACGTCGTAGAACTTGTTGACCTGGTACGGCGGGTCGGTGACCTGGGCGACGGTGCCCCAGCCCATCGACGGGCGCATCTGGAAGATGCCGAGCGAGTCGCGGTCGCCGTAGGTCAGGTTCCGCAGTTTGGACTCGGTCATCCCGGCCTGGATCGCCACCTGCCACGCGCGCGGGGACAGCGTGCGCTGCTTGCCGATCGAGATGATCAGCGCGACGATCCCCTTCTGTTCCTCGTCCAGCTTGTTGACGTCCGAAGAACCGCGATCGGTCTGCCCTGGCAGGGTCGGCCCGATCGACGCGTCGCAGGAGGTCTTGACGACCCCGCCCGACTGCGCCTCGACATGATCGGTCACCACCTTGGTGACCGTGCTCGTGGTGACGACCGCGGCGAAGACCGCGGCGATCAGCACGCCGACGATGATCCCGATCTTCATCGGGTCAGCCCGCTTGCGTGTACTTGGTGACCCGCCATCCCGGGTTCGTCTTGACGACGGTGACCCGGACCTTGGGCCCGTCCGTCGGGACGTCGACCTCCATCGACCCGACCACCGAGGACGCGACCTGCGGCTCCCCGGAAACCCTGGTCGCGGTGATGTTCGCGGGATCCACCGAGGTCATTTCCCCGGCCAGGTACTCCTCGGTGGTGTACGGCCGCAAGCCGTTCAGCCACTGCTCGGTCGTCGTGCCGTCGGGATGATTCGCCCATGCCGTCACCCACTCCTTGGCGACCCGGACCCCGTCCTGGTCAGGTGGCGCGGAAGACGGCGGCGGCTGGGTGGTGAGCCTCGGCGGCAAGGTCGACGTCACGGTCACCGGCGCCGCGACGCCGGTTCGCGAGGTGGTCGTCGCCGAAGCACCCGGCCCGTTCGCCGTCTGTCCCGGTTTTCCGATGGCCTTGGGCAACAGGATGCCCAAGGCGGTGAGCACGACCGCGAGGATCACCAGCGTGCCGACGAGGTGGCGGGGCGAGCGAAGCGGCCAGCCCCACAGTCTGCGGTAGACCGCGGTACGCCCGCGGTTGGTCCGGATCGGCATGGGTCACCGGCCCACTGCGTGGTCTGTGTCCCGGACTTCCTCGCGGACCTCCAGCCCGCGCGAAGGCCGGTACAGCACGAAGACCGGCTTGCCCGCGACGACTTCGGGGTCGACGCGGCGCGGGCGCGGCGTCGACGGCCCCGCCTGCACCGGCACGGCACCCGAGTAGTCGGGAGTGGTGTAACCGCCGCCCGTGGCGTTCATCCGCGACGGCACCACGACCGGCTCCGGTTCGTCGCTCCAGCGGCGGTCGGCGACCGGCGAGGTGTCGACCCGGCGGCTCGGGACCTGGATCGGGCTCCGCCCGCCCGAGGTGAACATGGAGTCGCCGGGGTTGCCCGCTGACGGGTTGTACTGGCCGAACACGGGCACGCCGCCACCGCCACCGGCGGGCAGCGCGGGCAGCCCGCCGCCACCGCCGACGGCACCCGGCCACGGCGCTCCCGACCACGCCGCCGCGGGGCGGATGGCGCCGGAACCGTTGTCGAGCCGATGGGAGCTGGCGAAGATCGTCGCCTCGGGCCGGAACCGCCCACCGCCGACCGTCGCGCCGACGGGACCGCGGAGGTCCCCGTCGACGACGTCGTCGGTGTCGCGGACGTTCTGCCAGAAGGCGTCCTGCGGGGTCGGTTCGTTGTTCTTCTTGCGGAAGCGGGAGAAAAGCCCGCCGCGCGGCGACGGCATCGCGCCGCCGACCATGCCGACGGACATCTCGACCATCTGCCACAGCCGCCGCACCGGACGGCCGACCATGAACAGCAGCACGGTGATGATGGCGGCCAGCACCATCTTCGTCAGCAGGGACAACGAGTTCCCCGCGGTGAAGATCGCTTCCAGGAGCAGCGTGTGCACACCGGCCAGCACCGAGAGCACCATCAGGTTGAAGGCGACCGCGCCGACCACCTTAAGGATGCGCTGCATGATCTGGGGCTGCAGCAGCGCAATCAGGCCGATCAGCGGAGCCGTCAGGACGAAGATCCTGATCAGCACCTGCGCCAGCAGCACCGTCGCCTTGGCCAGCAGCTGGAACAGCGAGTAGAAGATCCCCTGGCCCAGCGAGAGGAAACCGGCGCCGACGCGGCTGCCGTCCTCACCGGTGAAGTACCCGGTCGCCGGGCCGAGCTTGGTGGAGATGTCCTTGAACGCCGCCTTCTTGGAGTCGACCAGCGCGGCGTCGGCGTCGCCGCCCTGCTGGATCTGACCCCAGGTGAACGCTCGCGCGTCCAGCAGGGCCGGGCCGTACTGGATCGCCTGCGGCGAGTCCGGGCTGCCGAATTCGCCGCGGAGCCAGTTGTCGTAGACGACCCGGCAATGCAGCTCGGTCGGGACCCGGTCCCATGGCTGGCGCGCGGCCACGGCCTCCGGAGTCGCCTGACACGGCTGCGCGTTGGGCGGCTGCGGCTGGGACGGCGGCGGGGTCTTGGCCTCGTCGATGAAGCCGGCCTGGATGTTGGTCGTGGTCTGCACGATCGCGTTGTCGATCGGATCGAGGAACCGCAGCAACGCCAGGGAGGACGCGGCCAGCCAGACCGCGGCGAGCCCGTACAGCGCCCGTTTGCTGACGGCGGCGAGATCGCCGCGCCAGATGTTGCGGAACAACATGATCGACATGATCAGCGCGGCCAGGCCGAACAACTGGGCGTAGATGTTGTTGTAGACCTTCTCGGCCCCGGCCTTGACGGCGTTGTACAGCGGGCTGAGCAGGCTGCCCTGCAGCACGGTGTAGTGCAGCGAGTTCGTGGCACCGACGATGTTCTTGCCGATGTTGAACAGCTGGTTGCCCGCCCAGGTGTCGATCGTCGAGTTGGGCGAGGTGATCCCGGCGAGCGGGCCGCAGTCGGTTTCGAAGGTGTCCCAGACGTGTCCCGCGTACCCGTAGACGTTGTACGGGCTGCCGCCTTCGCCTCGGGCGGTGGCGGGCGGGTCGAGCGCGCCGACCATGCCAGCGCCGGGCCGTTCCGGGTTCGGCGCCTCACCACAGGCCGCGGCCGACGCCGCCGGAGCGGTCGCCACGGCCTGCAGGCCCAGGATCAGCATGACGACGAACATCGTCGCGCGACGGCTCGGTCTGGTCTTGCCCGGGCGGGGCCCCTCTTTGAGGCGGCGGCGCAGCGCGTGCCAGCCGGCGGCGAACGCGAGCACGAACGCCAGTGTCAGCACTGTGTTCATGCGGCATCCCTGCCGGTGCCACCCTTGCCGGCGCGCGCGTGCTCGCCTTGACTCCCGTTCCCGTTGTGTCCATTTTGGACAGCGCCTTGCACTTCTCCGGTTTCGGCGGCCAACGGGTCCGGGGCGCCGAGCATCTGCTCATCGGTGAGGCCGACTTCGAGTTCGGCCGCGAGCTCGAGGTCTTCTTCGAGTTCGAAGTCGTCCTCGGGCGGTGTCGGGACGTACTGCTTCTCCTCCGGGACAGCCAGTTCGTTGCCCGGCTTCGACGGCTTCGCGTCGGGCGAACCCGGCGTGGTGTCCATGACCCGGCGCAGATGGTCCAGGTGCGGGCCGGAGAAGTCGACGCGGATCCGCTCCACGCCGCCGGCGCCGTCACCGAAGATGAACTGCCGCGGCTCGACGTCGCGCTGGATGTCGCGCTGCGAACCGGGACGGCGGCCGAGCGCCGCGACGACCTGTTCGTAGCCGACACCGACCGGGACCTTCAGCAGGCGCAACGCGTCGGCCTGGGCGTCGTCGTCGTCGAGGCGGCCGACGAACACCGAGTCCAGCAGCGCCACGAAACCCTGGATCTTCAGGAAGTCCGCGGGGATCTGCGAGGACAGCAGCACCCGGACGTTCCACTTCCGCGAGTCACGCGCGAAGCGGTTCATCAGCACGCGGCCGGTCGGGACCTCGGACAGGAAGAACGCCTCGTCGATCCAGACGCCCTTGCGCAGTTCCTTCGGCTTCTCGTACACCGATCGCTGGGTCAGCCAGGCGGCGAGGTTCAGCATCTCGACGCCGAGCGATTCCGCGTCCGTCCAGTACTCGCGCGGGACGCCGTCCTTGGGCAGGGTCAGCCCCGCCATGGTCAGCACGGTCATCCGGTCGTCGCGGGTCTCGGAGTACGGGTCCGCGTCGGTCTCCGGGATGAGCAGCGCCATCCGCTCGCGCATCTCGTCGAGGAAGTCCGCGACGACGACGGCGTGCTCGTGGTGCTCGCTGGAGTCCCGGCGCAGCGCGTCGATGACCTGGCCCGGGTCGGCGTCGAACCGGCCGCCGACCGCGCGCACGGCGCGCAGCAGCACGATGCGGGTCTGCGCCATCCGCGAGACCTCGTACGGCAGGACGCCGGTGAGGACGTCGAGCACGAGACGGCGGCGCGTCGCGCCCGCGAGGGCCTTCTCCCGCCGCCAGGAGCGCTCGGGGTCGTCCTCGTCCATGAAGTGCTCGATCTGCGGCTCGGCGACCACCCGGTACGGGTTGAGGATGCCGGGCTGCGCGTTGAGCAGGTTGATCGGCCGTGCGTACGGCCGCAGCTCGGGCAGGTCGCACAGTCGCGACAGCGGACCCGAGGGGTCGAGGATCGTCCAGTGCGCGCCCGCGCGCAGCGTCTTGTAGACGATGCCGCCGCCGAGGAACGACTTGCCGCCACCGAGGCCGGCGACCATCGCCGTCAGGCCGGAACCGTCGCGGATCTCCTGCGCCATCCACGGGTCCCACGCCACCGGGCGCCGGGTCGCGGTCACCGTCTCGCCAAGCAGGATGCCGCGGCGGTCGCCCACCTCGGCCGTCGCCGTCGGCACCGCCGAGGACGCCCACACGACCGAACCGCGGCGCATATACGCCGCGGAGGCCAGCGGCTCGCCGGGGATGAACTCCCTGGCCAGCGCGTACTGGGCTTCGGGATGTTCGACGGCGATCTTCGGCTTGTAGAGGTCGAGAAGCTGCTGGGCCAGGCGCAGCGCGTCCCGCTCCGTCGGCCCGGACACCGCCAGCCGCCACCACGAACGCACGCGCGTGGCCAGCGCGGTGAAGCCCGACGTCATCTCGTCGTCGATCTCCAGCACCCGGCCCGCCTGGCGCGCCAGCGACTGCGGCGGTTCCAGTTCGTGCTCGTCGGTGTAGTGCTTGACCTGCGAACGCACCTTGTTCATCTGGCGCTGCAGCTCACCCGCGACCTCTTCGGGACGCCGAACGTAGATCCGCGCGGACACCTCGACCGCGGCGGGCAGCCGGTCCGCGTGCTGGATCCAGGGGTCGTCGACCTCGGGGATCTGCAACCCGTGCATCTGGCCGACGGTGAGGACCGCGAGATGCCGCGAGACCCCGGCGTTCGACCCGGTGCGGCCGCGGACGGTGACCGTCGGCGCGTACGGCTCGGCGTGGAAATCCGCCGCGTCGGTGAAGCTGGCGAGATCCTCGGGCTCCCAGGCGGCGCCCGGGACCGCGGGCATGTTGCGCGGCGCGGGCAGGCCCAGCGAGCACGAGCGGTGCATCAGCCAGGACATCTCCTCGGCGTGCACCGGACGGCCTTCGAGCCCGGCGGAACCGATCACCTGGTCGAGGTGCTCGACCTCGGAGTCGAGTGCGGCCAGCTCGGCGTCGACGGCCTCGGGCAGGATCTTGCGCAGCACCGGGGCGGCGCTCTCGACCGCGCGGTCGATCATCCGCCGGGTCTGCACCTGGACGCCGAGATAGACCTCTTTCTCGGCCATCGAGCGGCCCATCAGCTGCTGCTGCTCGCCGATGAGGTAGTCGTCGAAGGACAGCGCGCCCTGGACGTCCTGGGGACGGCCGACGGCGTTGTGCACGTGGGCCTCGGCCCACATGCGGATCGGGTACGGCCGGTTGGTCACGCGCAGGTGCAGCCAGCGGCCCTGGAGCTCCGCGTACTGCCCGGCGATGGCCGCGATCAGGTCGCGCCGCTGCGAATCCGACCGGAACGACCAGCGCTGCGGCGCGAGCCGATACCAGGCGTACACCTCATAACCGGTGCGTAACAGGTGCCCGTCGATGCTTCGCGCCGCGATCGACGGGGTATACGAGGGTATGGCCGCCTCGCCGGGCAACCGCCTCCCCTTGCCGGCCTTCTTGGGCTGCGCGGAGCGGACCTGCTGGGGCGGGTTCCAGGCCCCTTGCTGCAGGTCTCGATCACGTTTTCCTCGGCTTCCGCCGCGACCGAACAACGACTACCTCCCGGCCCGAGCCGCGGGGCGGCTCCGACGCGCTCGTGGTGTTCCCTGAGCTCCGGCGCCGCCGCCGTAGCCGTGGTGCTGGTACTGCCGTCTCCTGCGGTGCTTCGGTAGCGGGCGGCTCGCCCGTACCCGGACGCGGGACGCGCTGGCCGCGCCCCCCGTGCCCGTGGTCCGTTCTCTTGGTGTGTTGAGCTCTTTCGCCGCCATCGCGGCCACGGCGCCCAGCGGGCGCTCGTGGCTGATCTTGGCCGTGATCAATCTGGTGATCACAATTGTGGCGACGAAGGCCCAGGCGGTCGAGAAGAACCCGAAGCTCCAGCCCGCCCACCGTTCGACGGTGAGCACGAGCAGGAAGACCGGGATACCGACGAGCCACGCGACGTAGCGGGCTCTCCAGGGAAAAGTCGCTTTCGGCGGGCCGAGCCATACGGCATCGACCCGGTAAACCTCGTCATCGGTGCGGATACGCAACGCGAGCCCTCAGCCTGTGAAGAGGCCGGCGATCCACTGGCCCACGTTGACTCCGGCGCCACTCACCGCGAGGCCGATGATCGCCAGCGCGATCACGACACCGGCGAGGCGGCGCATGACACCCGCGTTGTCCCCTTTGCCACCGCCCAGCCACAGCAGGAGGAGCGCGACGGCCAGCAGCACCAGGGGGATGATGTTGTCGATCAGCCAGGTGCGGACGTTGCCGGTGCCGAGCTCTCCGCCCTGGGCCAGCGTGTCGAGGGTGGTCAAGGTCATCATCGCATTACTCCCGGTGCGCGGAGAGGGGGTTCGCGCGGTTCTGGCTCGGTGGTGCTTCGAACATCATGGCGTCACGAGGCGTAGTGGTCAAAGCGCGCTCTGTAGATGTCGTTTTGTCTACAGTTCACAGAGCGAGGCACAGCACCACGACCATCCTCGGTCTCCATCATCGTTGCAAGGGTCGTCTGGATTAACCCCGGCCACCCGTATTTCGCAGTGTGCGAACGGCCTCACTCGCTTGCGAGGCATCTTGCTCACTGTGAGTACGGGTCGGCCGAGGAGAATCCGGCCTCGACCAGTGTGACATGACTCGTTCGGTGGCTTCTCACGAGTCCGCTGGGTGAGCACGCATTCCACAAAAAACGCGAACGCCGATCAAGCGAAAGTCACGCTTCCGTTACCCAAAGCGAAATCGGGGACGGCATTTTCACTACATAGCGTGATTATCGACCGGTCGAGAACACATTCGCGGGAAAAGCACCGGCTTCGACGGCTCGCCGGCTCAAAGGCCCGCAAAGCTCGTGAAGCCGCTTGGTCTTCTCCTCGCCGAGATGCTCCCAGGGCCCCGCCGACGCCGTGTTCGTCGCGACTTCGAGCCGCTCGCGAAGATCGTTTCCGGCCTCCGTCAGGCCGCCCTGGTCATCGAGGATGCCCTGCTCGCGAAGCTTGGCGGCCGCGGCGTCCCACTGCTCGTCGCTCCAGCCGCGGGAGACCTTGGCCGCCTCGGGCAGGAAACCCTTGCCGGTGGCGGTGTGCGAGACGAGGGCGGCGAGCCCGTCGACGCCGTTGGCGACGAGCGCGGCGATGTGGCCGTCCCCGCGGTGCTCGCGAAGCAGGGTGATGGCGTGCCAAAGGACGAGATGCGGCTCGCTCGGCCAGTCGAGGCCGGCGTGCCCGGCGTAGAGGGGGCGGCCGTCGGCCTGGCAACCGCCGGTCGCCTCGCGGGCGAGTTCGGCCGCCTCGGCGACCTCTTCGGAGCCGAGAGTGTCCTTACCGAGCAGCCGGGTCAACGCCGCGTCGACGGCTTCGAACCGGGCTTCGATGATCTTTTCGGGCGTGGCCAGCGTCCACGCGCGCGGGATGTGGCGGGCGACCAGTTCGGGATTGAAGTTGTAGAACGTCGCCGCGACCACGCCGGGCCCGACCGCGCCCATCGGCGCCGCGCGGCCCGCGAAGTACGTCATGCGCCCCGGGCGGAGACCCGCGCCGGTGAGCGCGGCCTCCGTCTCGGGCGCGAAGTAGGTAAGGGAATGCAGTACATCGAACGTCCCGCGGAAACGTCCCGTGACCCGACTCGCTTCACCCATGGCGGCACCCTACCGGCAGGTAGGTAGCGGGCGCAGGGTTCGCCCGTCGAATGGAGCAAGGGTCCTGCCTCGGTGCCGGAGGGAGCAAGGGACCTTTGCTACCACCTGGGGCGCTGACCTGCGAAAAGAGAGCGAGGGACCTTTGCTACCACTTGGGCAGGGGTGTGTGGAAATAGGGACGTTGAGTGTCCCTATTTCCACACACCTACTACTCCGCGTGGTGACCGCGTGGATCTTGTTGCGTTGGGTGACCCGAAATCCGCACAGTCGCCAAGACGGGAGCAAGGGACCTTTGCTTCCCCGCTGGACCGTGCGGGTTTTGGGACATCTGATGTCCCAAAACCCACACGGTCACTCACTCCGAAACCCGGCCAGCGCCCGCACCCACACAGTCCTCGCGCCGGGGAGCAAGGGACCTTTGCTACCACCCCGAGACGACACGGAACCGAACCCGCTCGCCTACGTCATACTCCTGAAGCCGGATCACCACAGCGCACGGGAGCGACGATGTCCGCCCAGATGGAACAACTGATCGCCCAGTTCGAGAACTTCCAGGCCAAGGTGCGCCAGGCCGAAGCGCGCTTCGCCGAGGTCGGCGACATGCAGGAGCGGATCGCACAGGTCGAGCACTCCGTGACCTCCCCGTCCGGCGAGGTCACCGTCGTCGCCGGGGCGGGCGGGACCGTCACCGACCTCCGGCTCAGCGCGGGCGCCATGCGCCTCGAAGCGGGCCACCTGTCCTCGGTGATCATGAGCACCCTGCGCAAGGCCGTCGCCGGCGCCGCGCAGCAGCAGGCCGGGATCGTGGACGACACGTTCGGCGAGGCGTTCGGCGTCAACACGGCGGAGCAGGTCCGCGAGGCACAGGCCGAGGCGTTCGGAACCGTCGAGGAAGAACCGGCGTCACAGCAGCAGCAACCGCAGCAGCCTGCCCGTCCGGCGCGCCGCCCCGCCCCGCGGGACGACGACGACTACTTCGACGACGGCTCCTTCCTGCGCCGCAGCTGACCGAACCGACCGAGGGACTCCCACGATGTCAAAGGGAATCGAGACGAATATCGCGGCGATCGCCGCGTACGCCCAGAAGCTCCCCTATTACGAGCAGGAAGCGGAGAAGTTCGGCGCCAAGATCGACGCCGCCGACGTGACCGACGAGGCGTGGGGCATCGTCGGGATCTGGGCCAAACAGGGCTACACCGATCGCCTCGGCGAACTCCGTTCGCTGATGAACGACATGAAGGACGGCGTGGACGGGTTCATCTCCAAGCTGAACAAGGCCTCCGAGATGTACCGGGGCATCGAGGAAGCCGGAAAGGTCGAGTTCGGCAAGCACGCGGCGACCATCGACGAAACGCTCGGAAAGTAGGGGTCATGACCGAGGAGAAGTCGAGCATCGCCGACGGGCTCAACGTCCAGGCGTACGACGAGAGCATGAGCGCGAACCTCGATCGCGCGATGGGGCACGTGCCCGTGGCGGGCACGATCTACAAGTCGGGCAAGTCGATCGCCTCGCACGCCCAGCAGGCCGCCGAGGCGGACAACCCGGCCGAGCTGGCGTCCGCGGGTGCCGCGCTGGTCGGTGACGGGGCCGCGTTCGTCGGCGCCGCCGCGGCGGACATGGTCACCTTCGCGATGGACCCGATCGGCTGGCTGGTCAGCCACGGGCTGAACATGCTGCTCGAGCTGGTCCAGCCGCTGCAGGACGCGTTGCACCAGGTCACCGGCGACGGCCCGGCGATCGGGCACGCGTCGGAGAACTTCGTGACCCTCGCGAACGGCTTCGTCGCCCTCGCCGACGACTTCGAGAAGACCGGTGACGCGGCGCTCGCCGAGTGGGTGGACGACGCGGGCAAGGCCGCGAAGGAAGCGCTGGGCGACTTCTCCGCCGGGATCCGCGGCGTCGGCTCCGCCGCCGGATCGGTGGCCGAAGTGCTGCAGATGTGGTCGATGGTCATGGTGGTCATCGAGGAACTGATCAAGGGCATCATCACCGAGCTGATCTCGTGGCTGATCACCATCTGGCTGCCCGCGCTGGCCGCGTCGGTGATCAGCTTCGGCAGCTCGGTCGCCGCCGCGATGACCGCGTCGATCGCCAAGGCCGCCAGCGTGCTGCAGAAGGTCACCAAGTACCTCGGCAAGTTCGGCAAGCTGCTCGACACCTTCATCGAGTACCTCGCGAAGTACGCGACCAAGGTCGTGGACATGACGAGGAAGTTCCGGATCGGTACCTACGCCGGTGAGTCGAAGTTCTCGCTGGACGTCCTGGAGAACACCGCCGGGGTCGCACTGACCCCGAGCAACCGGGTGCTCACCACGATGTTCGGCACCTCGGTCGGCGCGCGCCCGCTGGTCTCCGGCGCGGCCGTCAAGGGCGGCATCGGAGCCGGGAAGGGCGCGTACACCGAGGGCAAGGAAGCCGTGACGCCGGAGGGGGAGAACGAGCCGTGGTTCAACAAGAGCGAGATCGGCGGGGACAAGAGCCCGGAGGAGACGCGGGGGAACCTCGACATCTGAGCGACTCCCGGCAGCGGGCGGCGGAAAAGATCTTCACGCACCAGGAGCGCATGGAAGACAAGGCGGACAAGGCTCTGGTCCGTCCTGGCTTCCGTGAACGGGTCGAGGAACTGATGGCCGCCCAGTGGCGCGAGCCGGTCATCGTGCTGCGGCTGGGCGACACCGATCTGGGTTTCGACGTGCCGGGCAGGCGCCTGGACGGCACGGTCAAGGGGAAGCGGCTCGTCCGGCGGTTCTTCTGGAACGTGTTCCGCGGGATCGGCGGCGCGTTCGTCTACGTCTTCGCGCTGCTGAACGGTGCGGGCAGTGGCGGCGGCAAGGGCGGTCACCCGTTCCAGCGGGAGATCCGCGTGAAGGGCCCGGCGAACGCGATGGCGCTCGAGCCCGCCGATCGGGTCCGGAAGGCGAGCGGGCCATGGCTGGTGTGCTCGCCGTCCGCGATCGCGGTGGTGGACACCGGTTCGACCTACCGGGACCCGGCCGACGCGCCGCCTCCGGAGATCCTCTGGCAGGCCCGGAAACCGCAAGCGCCCGCGATCGACTTCCGCAAGCGCGTCCTGACTTGGCCGGACGGTTCGAGTTTCGCGTTCACCCTGCACGGCCGCACCGAGGAGCGGTATCTGCGGGACCGTTTCGAGTTCCCGGACACCATCCACTGGACCGGACGGCCGGACGCGTCGAGGTAGCTCGCTCGGCACCCCCATGTCCCAACGGGTCCCTTGAAGACCTTCAACGTCTCAAAGGGTCCCTTCAGGACACCCACGCGCCCTCATCCGAGCACCGGAACTCACCCGCGCCCTCGTCCGAGCTTCGAGACATCAGCGACCCGCCGAAGTAGCTCACCCGGTGTTCCCAATGTCGCATTCGAGACGCTCAGCGACTCAAATGCGACATTGGGAACACCGCAACCAGCGTCCTCGAGAAGTAGTACGGACGAGCCGGCGTGTAAGCCGGATCCTGTCCCCGCCCCGCCTCGCGGCGGCACGGGTGGCGGCCATCCATCTAGGCCCGCCGTCGCCGACGGGCTCGAGCGGCCTACCCGCAGGCTCGGGCGGGCAGCCCTCGATCGCCTGCGCAGGAGCCTCGCGGCTCCCTCTTGGCCTTGCTCCGGGTGGGGTTTACCTAGCCGTCCTGGTCACCCAGGACGCTGGTGGTCTCTTACACCACCGTTTCACCCTTACCTCCGCCCGCGAAGCGAGCGGAGGCGGTCTGTTTTCTGTGGCACTGTCCCGCGGGTCGCCCCGGGTTGCCGTTAACAACCACCCTGCCCTGTGGAGTCCGGACTTTCCTCGAACCGGTTTCCCGGCTCGCGGCCGCCCCGCCGACTCGTCCGTCGGCGAATCCTACTGCACGGGTGCGGGCAGGCAGTTCAGGTTGCGCCGCCCGTCGGGTTGGACCACGAACCACACGTGGTCGGTGCCCTGCCCGGTCCATTCGCCGGGCCGCGCGTTGGCGAACTTGTAGAGCGGCCAACCGGCCAAAGTCACCTGTTCGGCGCCTTCGGGACGCTTGATGGTGTCGACCAGCGCCGGATCGATGCCGGTCACCAGGGGCGTGCCGGTGGTCGTGACGGGGGTCCACACCGCGGCGCAGTCCCCGAGGCACGCCGAGCGGGCCTTATGCGGGTTGTCGCGTTCGTAGCGGAAGAGCACGGCGCCGGTCTCGTCGAGGACGGCTTGCCCCATCCGGGTCATGTAGACGGCGGTGAGCCGCGTGCCGGGCGGAGGGTCCGTCGGAGTACTGGCGCGCGAGGTGGCGGGCTGCGACACCCGCGGGCTGGGCAGCGATTCCGTCACCGGAGCCTGAGCCGTCAGCGAAACGGGGTCAGCCGCCTGCCACCACATCGCGGCGCCCACGACGAGCGCCGCGATGACGGCGAGCATGGTCAGTCGCGATCGGCGCATCGGGCGTCTCCGTTTCTCCCGGGTGGCTGACGGGGTTCTGTTCCGCGATCTCGTTGGTCCAGTGGAGGACGGCGGACGGGCTGTCGAGGCCCACGACGCCGACGAGCCGTCCCTTGCGGACGAAGCCGGTGACGGGCCGTTCGCCACCGACAGGTGAAGCGAGCGCGACGGTGTCGGTGCCCAGCTTCGGGATGCCGCCCGCCTGGATGCGCATGCCGTGCTGTTCGGACCAGAACCGCGGCACCGGCGCGAAAGGCCGCGAAGCCTGCGGGCCGGCGAGAAGGTTCTCCGCGGCCGCCCGGCCCATCTCGACGGCGTTGAGCCAGTGCTCCACCCGCCGCGGCGTCTCGTCGAAACGCAGGTTCGGCCACTGGGCGACGTCTCCGGCGGCGACGATGTTGTTCATCCCCAGCACGTGGCAGGTCGGTGAGCAGACGACGCCGTCGTCGAGCGGCAGCTTCGCCCCGCGCAGCCACGAGATCGACGGCACCGTGCCGACGGCCACCACGACACACGAGACGTCCAAAATCCAGCCGTCGGACGACCGCAGCCGCAACCCGTTCGGCGTGGTCTGCCAGCTGTCGATGGACGCGCCCAGCGCCAGCCGCACCCCGCGCGACCGGTGCAGTGCCGAGAGCTTCTGCCCGATGTGCTTGCCGACGACCTCGCCGAGCAGATGCGCCGACCGGCCGATGATGGTCACCTCCCGGCCGATCTCACGCAGGCTGGCGGCGACCTCGCAGCCGATGAACCCGCTGCCCAGCACCGCGACCGGGCCGTGGTCGGCGGCCAGGTTGTCGCGCAGTTCCGCGGCGTCGGCCAGGGTCCGGACGACGACCACTCGCGGATGTCCGTGCGGCACACCGGAAAGCCTTCGCGGCTCGACGCCGCTGGCGATGACGAGCCCGTCGTAGGGCAGCTCTTCCGCCCCGGGCAGATGGACGACCTGGCGGCCCGGCTGCAGATGGGTCGCCGGGGTGTTGAGCCGCCATTCGGCGTCGATCTCGTCGGGCCGGGCGAGCATCGTCTCCGCCGGGCCGGTGGCGCCGGTCAGCAGTTGCTTGGACAACGCCGGCCGGTGATACGGCGGCTCCGGCTCGTTGCCGACGATCACCAGTTCGCCGTCGAACCGCAGTTCCCGCAACCGTTCCGCGCAGCGCAGCCCGGCCAGCCCGCCGCCGACCACGACGATCCGTTCGCTCATCGTTCCGCCCCCTGCAATCGGATCGCCCGCATCGGGCAGGCTCTGGCCGCGGCTTGTACGAGCGGTACCTGTTTGGCGCCGGGTTTCCGGAGGTACCGCAGCTGTCCGTCGCCCTGTAGCTGGAAGACCTGCGGTGCTTCGGCCTGACAGATGGCGTAGCGGTGGCACTTCTTGTCGTCGACGGAGATCCGGACCGGTTCGGCCCGGCGAGTCCCGCCTTCGAGCAGCCCGAGCAGGACCAGCGCCCGCGGCGGGAGCACCCGCAGCACGGTGAGCACCACGGCCGGGGTGAGCACGGTGATCCCGCCGAGCCAGACGGTCGCGAGGTTCCCGTTCGCGGACGCGCCCAGCCACGAGTGGATCGCCAGCAGGCCGACCGCGAAGTAACCGGCCTGATGGAACCGCTGCCCCCGGAGGTCGGCCGCGCCACGGCGCACCGCCGCGGTGACCGCGAGGGCGATGAACAGTTCCAGCCCGACCACGCCGGCCGCGTGCCGGGCGAGCCCGCCGCCGGCGAACGGGATCAGCAGCGCGAGGACGCCGAACGAGTCGTCGTCGAGGAACAGATAGGACAGTCCATGGACGACACCGGTGGCGAGGCTGAACACCGCGAGCACGACGTGACCTCCGCGCAACGCCTCGTGACCGGTGACGCGCCTGATCCAGCCGGTGGCGCTCAGCACGCCCCACACCAGCGTCAGGCACATCGTCACGTAGGCGAACCGGGCCGACAGGGCGGCGATGTCCCGCACCCCGCTGTCGTGCGGCGACGGGGCCGGGATGACCGCCAGGAGCGCGGCGCTCATCCGCGCCTGCCCGATGCCCCGAGCACCCGGACGAGCCCGAAGGTCGCGCCCCCGGCGATCCCCGCCATGAGCACGCCGAACGCGACGTCACCGCCGTCGAGTTCGCCACCGTCGCCGGGAGCGACCATCAGCGAGGTGGTCTCGGCGATCCCGGTGCTTTCGAGCAGGGTCATGTGCCGCATGACGGTGTCGACGGCGGTCTGGGCGAAGGACCGCATCGCGTCGTCACGGGTGGCGGCCCGCACCTGGGAGGCGAGACCGAAGACGCTCCCGTGCGCGGCGCGGGCGCGATTGACGTAGAGGCGGTCGAACTCGGCACCGGCGGCTCCGGTGATCTCGTCGCTCCAGGAGCGCTGTTCCTCGGTGGGCTCGGCGGGGAGTTCGACGCGGACCTTCGAAGCGAGCGCGCGGACCTGGGCGTCGAGCCGGTCGTGGTCGTCGGCGAGTTTCCGGCCGACCTCCCGTACCCGCTGCCCGCTCCCACGCTGTTCCGCCTGACGACTGATCGGCCCTTCCCACAAACTCCCTTGGCGGACCCGCACGAGCAGTTCCCGGTCATGGGCGTCGATTTCCGCGAAGGCATGGGTGGGCGTTCCAGCCCATATCACCAAGCAGGCGATCACCAGTCCGAACAGTCGATAGATCATTTCACCCGTCCCCGTCCTCGAAGTGCCTCACTGGGAGTACGGCGAACCGGAGCGGCCGGTTCGATCTAGCCGGATCAGGCCAGTGTGATGTGCATCACACGACATATTTAGAACCGTTTATCGCCGCGATACGTACCGGCCGGCTAAATGTAAACGAACCACTACTGCACATGGCTCACGGCGATAGTCTGCGCTACGGTGTACGAACCCGTGAAATCCTCCACCGCCGGGGAGGTAGCGAACTTTATGGAAGCAGTGGGCAGAGGATGCCGGTTCGATGGCGGCCATCGGCCGGGCGAGGTTCCAGACGAGTTCATTTCGGTGCTGTACAAGGATTTCCGGGACACCCTGTTCGGGCAGGTGATGTACCTGACGGGCCATGATCAACAATGGACGGAAGACGTCGTCCAGGAAACACTGATCCGCGCCTGGCAGCATTCGGACACGTTGAACCGCGAGCCGGGAATGTTGCGCGGCTGGCTGCTCACGGTCGCCAAGCGGATCGTGATCGACGGCTGGCGAAACCGGCGTGCCCGGCCACAGGAGGTCGAGCTGGACAGTTCCGAAAACGCCGAAACAGCGGACCGGACCGAACAGTCACTGTCCGCACTCGTCATTTCCGAGGCGCTGCGTTATCTGGACAGCAAATATCAGGCTGTCATCTACGAGACGTATCTGACCGGGCATACGGTCCGGGAGGCGGCGGTGATATTGGGGATCCCGGAGGGAACGGTCAAATCACGGCTGTACGCGGCCATGAAGACATTGCGACGGTCGTTAGGAGAACTGGGGTCCCAATGAGGAAGCGAAAGGTGAAACACACCGATGTGGCGGCGTACGTACTCGGCGTGCTCGACCGAGCGGAGGCGCACGCCTTCGAAAGGCATTTGAAGGGTTGCGCGCGATGTGGACGGCAGGTCGCGGAATTCGCGTCGGTGGAAGACGCGCTGGCGAGGGCCGATCTGCGCTACCTGTCCCCCGTCGCCGCGCGATGTCGCGGCCGGCTGTCGATGATCACGGCCAACCTGGTCGTGCTCTTCCTGGCGTGCGTCGTCGCGGCCTTGATGTCGTCGCAACGATCGTCCCGGCGGATCTCGTCGGATGCGGACATCCCGGCTCCTGCTCCCCTCGACGACCAGCGATCACTCCCGTTACCGCTTACATGCGAGTAGTCTGCCGCAAGCCGACACGAAGGTCTCTACGGTGCATACCGAAGTAAATCCCGAGAGTCCCTTCGGCGGGCCTTCGGTACCGAAGCGCCGCGCCGCCGGGTTACTGGGTCGAGACGGCGAACTCGACACGATCACCGGCCTGTGCCGCGCCGCCCGGCAGGGCCGCGCCGTCAGCGCGGTGGTGGTCGGCGAGTTCGGGATGGGCAAGTCGTCGATGCTCACCGCGGCCGGCGAGCTCGCCGAAGCGGCCGGATTCACCGTCGCGATCGCCACCGCGTCCCGGCTGGAAACCCACCTGACCGGAGGTGTCGGCCGTCAGCTGGTCGAAGGGCTCACCCACGCGCCCGCCGAACCCGGATCGCCGCGGCCGCGCACGCCGCACGCGACCGAGATCCTGCCGGATCACCCGCCCCGGACCGAGCGGGAACAGACGGAGGCGCTCGACGCCTTCTTCCACACCGTCCGCCACGCCGCCGAACAGGGACCGGTCTTCCTCGGCATCGACAACATCCACCTCGCCGACCCATGGTCGATGCGCTGTCTCGCCTACATCCGGCACCGGGTCGAGCAGTTGCCGGTGCTGGTCGTGCTGACCTCGTTGATCGGGCACTTGCAGACCGGCGAGGTCGCCCTGCTGGAGATGTCCGGCTGCACCCCGGCGACGATCCGGCTGCGCGGGCTCGGGACCCGGCACGTCGCCGAGTTCCTCCGGGTCTCCGCCGGGCGGTTCGCCGAGGAATGCCGCGAGGTCACCGGCGGCAACCCGTTCCTGCTCGGCGCGCTGCGCCGACGCCTGGTCCCGGGGATGGACGTGGCCGCGGCGGGGTCGGCGATGATCGGCGAGGTGCTGCGGGTCCGCGTGCACGAGTACACCGCCGCGCCGAAAGTGCTCGAAGCCGTCGCGATCCTCGGTGAGGACGCGAGTTTCGACCTGCTGGCACAACTGGCCAGGGTCGACGAGAGCACGGCGCTGGAGGCCATCGACACGCTGGTGCGCGTACACCTGCTGACCAACAGCCACCGGCCGTCGCTGACGTACCGGTTCGTCCGCAACTCGGTGCTCGCCGACATGCCGCTCACCACCAGGGCCGTCACGCAGGCACGGGCGGCGCGGCTCCTGCACGACGCGGGTGCCGCGCCGGAACGGGTCGGCGTCCATCTCCTGGAGGCGACCGCGATCAGGATCCCGTGGGCGGTCGACGTCCTGCGGCTGGCCGCGCGGCATTCGGTGGTCGAGGGCGACCCCGAGTTGTCCGTCCGGTTCCTCTCGCGCGCGCTCGAAGAACGGCTCAGCGAACGCAAGCGGATGGCGATCCTGCTCCAGCTCGCGCACGCGGAATTCCACTGCGACCAGGATTCGGCGCCGGCCAGGGTGCGCGAGGCCATCGACCATATCGACGACCGGGAAACCGCGGCCTTCGTCGCGACGGCCATGATCCTTTCGCTGTGCTGCGGCCCGGACGCGCGGCTGGCGATCAACTCCGCCGGCCAGTTCGCCGCGCGGCTCGACGCGGGCGGGCGCGACGCCGTCTGGCCGCTGCTGTGCATGACCTATCTCGCCGAAGCCGGCAGCAGGCTCGGGCCACCGCCGGACTTCCGCGACTTCGAACAGCAGTGGGCGCCGCTGAACGATCCCGCCGCGCAACAGAGCCGATCCGGTCTGCTCGCGCTCGACACGGTGCGCGACGGGAAGTCGTCGGCGAACGCCGTCCGGCATTTCGGGGAGGCGTTGTCCGGAGAGCAGCCCGAACTGTTCGAACAGCCGTATTTCTTCACGCTCGCGACGGCCGCGCTCGCCGACGAACCCGCGCTCACCGACAAGCTCTGCCAGGTGCTCGACACCAAACGCCTGCCGTGGGACTTCCACGTGCCGAAAGGCGCCCTCGCCACCCTCGCCCGCGGGATCGCCCTGCAGGCGGGCGGCGACCTGGTGCGCGCGAGCGTCCACTTCGAATCGCTGGTGCGCCAGTTCGACGAACGCGGGGTCACCAGCCGATGCCCGATCGCGGTGCTCTGCGCGGCGAGACTGATCGAGGTCTCGGTCGACCTCGGCCGCCACGACGCCGCGAAAACCCTGCTGGACCGGATCGATTTCGGGGCCACACAAGCACTTTTCACGCACAACTACCTGCTCTACGCCCGCGGCAGGCTCCGTGCGGCCACCGGTGAACCGGAGCTCGGCTACGAAGACCTGCGTGGCTGCGGCCGTCGTCTGGAGCACCACGGCATGCGCTTCCCCGGCTTCGCCCCTTGGCGGGCGCACGCCGCCCGCACCGCGCTGGCGCTCGGCCGCACCGACGCGGCGGCCCGGCTCGCCGAGGAGGATCTCGAGGCCGCGGAACGCTGGGGAGCGCCGAGGATCCTCGGCGCCGCGCTGACCACGGCCGGCCTCGTCCGCGAGGACGAAGAGGGCGAACGCCTGCTCACCAGGGCCGTCGACGTCCTCGGCGGGTCGACCGCGAAACACGCGCTGGCCGAGGCGCTGACCGAACTCGGCGTACTGCAGGCCCGGCACGGGCAGGCCGAGAAGGCGGTCGGCACGCTGCGGATGGCCGCGCGGTCGAGCAAGCACTGCGGGGCACGGCCGCTCGCGAGACGGGCCGCCGAGGCGCTGCGGGACGCGCGGACGAGTCTCGCCACGGCGAAGGACAACGAACACGGTCTCACCAAACAGGAGTACCGCGTCGCGCTGATGGCGTCACAAGGTCTCACCAACCGGGAGATCGCCGAAGCACTGCACCTGACCCGCCGCACCGTCGAACTGCATTTGTCCGGCGCCTACCGGAAACTGGGGATCACCGGGCGCACCGAATTGGGTTCCGCGCTCGGGCGGTCCCAGCGCGTGGACGCCGATTGACGGTTTCCGGGGGCAGCGGGTTCACTCCGCCGCATGCCGGAAATCGCATCCGAACCTCTCAAATTCGCCTATTGGGTCCCCAATGTGAGCGGCGGTCTGGTCACCAGCGACATCGAGCAGCGCACCGACTGGGGATACGAGTACAACCGGGATCTCGCCGTCCTCGCGGAGAACAGCGGCTTCGAATACGCGCTGAGCCAGGTCCGCTACACGGCCAGCTACGGTGCCGCCTACCAGCACGAATCGACCGGTTTCAGCCTCGCGCTGCTGCTCGCGACACAGCGGCTGAAGGTGATCGCGGCCGTCCACCCCGGCCTGTGGCATCCCGGCGTGCTCGCGAAGTTCGTCGCGAGCGCGGACGTGATCTCCGGCGGGCGCGCGGCGGTCAACGTGGTCAGCGGCTGGTTCAAGGACGAATTCACGAACCTCGGCGAACCGTGGCTGGAACACGACGAACGGTACCGTCGCTCGGAAGAATTCATTCGCGTGCTGAAGGAACTCTGGACGAACGACCACGCCGAATTCACCGGCGATTTCTATCGGATCCACGATTTCGACATCAAGCCCAAACCGGTCGGGCGGCCGCATCCGGAGATCTTCCAGGGCGGCAACTCCACCGCGGCGAGGAAGCTCGCGGGCCGGGTCTCCGACTGGTACTTCAGCAACGGCAAGGACTTCGACGGGTTCAGCGAGCAGGTCGAGGAGGTCCGCGGCTACGCGGCCGCGAACGACCACGCCGTCCGCTTCGGGCTCAACGGCTTCGTGATCGCGCGGGAGACCGAGAGCGAGGCGAAAGCCGTGCTGCGCGAGATCGTCGAGAAGGCGAACACCGAGGCCGTCGAGGGCTTCCGCGGCGCCGTCAAGCAGGCGGGAAGCTCCACATCGGACAAGAAGGGGATGTGGGCCGACTCGGAGTTCAAGGATCTGGTGCAGTACAACGACGGTTTCCGCACCGGGCTCATCGGCACGCCGGAGCAGATCGCGGACCGGGCCATCGAGTACAAGAAACGCGGGGCGAACCTGCTTTTGCTCGGCTTCCTGCACTACCTGGAGGACGTCGAGCACTTCGGGAAGCACGTGCTGCCCGTCATCCGGGAGAAGGAGGCGGCCCTCGACCGCGTTTAGTCCTCTGGATGCGGTGGACCGCATCCAGAGGACTAAACGCGGGGGTCAGGGGACGTAGACGGTCTGGCCCGGGTGCATGGTCGGGCCGCAGTCCTTGAGCGGGCCGCCGAAGCGCGCCTTCTCCACGTCCGGCATGGTCTTCGCGGCGTAGTCCCGCACGGCCTTCAGCTTCTCGGGGCTGGAGACGGCGTCCTTGCGCACGAAGTCGCCGTTGCGCGGCCCGCTGCCCGGGTACACGAAGATCGGCTCGTAGTCGCGGTCGACCCGCGGGTCGACGGTGATGCCGTTGCCCGCGGCCCACGGGCCCCACGAGTGGATGAAGGTCGGCTTGACCTTGTCGAACACGTAGTCGCGCAGCCCCGGCAGGTCGCCCTTCTTGAGGAAGTCCGCGACGTCCGCTTCGACCAGCCCGGCCATGTCGACCAGGTGCAGGCGGCTGGTCATCGACGAGCCGCCGAGGTCCGGCAGCAGCAGCGACGCCTGCTGCAGGCCCAGGATGTCGGCCATGGTGTTGAAGCCGCGGCCGAAGCGGTCGGCGATCAGGCACGCGGGCACCGTCGGGACCTCTTGGAACTTCTTCGACGCCGACGCGAAGCCCATCCCGGACGGGATCGCGGCCGCCACCAGCACGAGCACCACGACGATCCGCAGCACCGCCCGCGAACGACGCATCAGTTCACCAGCGGCCAGCGTCCCAGCCAGCACGGAGAGGATCCAGATCGGGGTGGCGAACCGGTGCTGGCCCATCCAGTCCGGGACCATCACGCCGTACGCGATGATGCCCAGCGCCAGCGGCACCAGCAGCGCGATCAGCGCGCGCCGCCATTCCGCGCGGACCAGCGCGTACCCGATGGTCAGCGCCAGCAGGATCGTGCCGGCGACACCGGCGTAGCCGACCAGCTCGAACGGCTGCTTCAGCGCCGAAAGGCCGGGCAAGCCCTGCCCCTTCGCGATGGACGGGTTCGCCAGCAGCCTGCCGAACTCCGCGATCCGCCAGGCGAGGTACGCCCCGAACGGGATCGCGAACGCGACCACGGACACCACGACGAGTTTGACGCTCTGCCCCAGCAGCGGCTTCCGCAGCTGGAACAGGACGACGAGCGGGTACGCGCCGCCGTAGATCAGGCCTTCGGGGCGGGTCAGCGCGGCGAACGCGACCAGGATCCCGGACCAGACGGCGACCTTCGCGGTGAGCAGGGTGTCCTTGCGCACGGCCACGAACAGCAGCACGGCGAGCCAGGCGACGGCCATCCCGAACAGCGAGTTCTCCAGGCCGGAGATCGTCCAGATGACGAAGGACGGGATCGCGGCCAGCGTCAGCCCGACGACCAGCGTCGCCAGCCACGCGAAGCGCGCGAAGATCTGCTTCGCCGCGATGTGGCAGGCGGCCAGCGTCCCGGCGGTGAACAGGAGCCCCAGCAGCTTCGGGAACAGCACGTAGTCGGGAAGGCCGAACAGCATGCCGCTGTCGAAGACGCCGACGAGCTTGCCGAGCACCAACGCCACCAGCCACGTCGAGTTCGACCAGCCCTCGACCGACGGCTGCCCTTGCTGCAGCACCGGTCCGAGGCCGTCGGCGAAGCTGCGAGCGTAGGAGAAGGTGATGGCCGCGTCGTCGACGATCCAGTGGCCGTAGAGGGTGGCGTGCCAGGCGACGGCCGCGACCCCGGCGAGCACCGCCAGGTACGGCGCGACACGGGCGGCCAGGCCACGACGGGCCGGCGTCTCCGCCGGGTCGGGCACGTCTTGTTCGGAAGCTTCGCTGAGTGCGCTCGCCGTCATGTCCCCGTCTTTGCCTTTTCGCTCACGTGCCGTCGCCCGAAACTGTAGCCAATACCCCATCGGGCGCCCGCGACACGTCATATCCAGGCGTGATCCGCGCCACAGTCTCCTGATCAGGAGAGATGCGAAATGTCGTTCACCAAACGGACCGAGGCGTTGCCGTCCGGGTAGAACTCGACGATCGACAGCGAGGCCAGGTCCAGGTGCAGCCGGAACAGCAGCGACGGCCCGGCGTCGAGGCCCATCCGCAGCAGCGCCTTGATCGGCGTGACATGGCTGACCAGCACCAGCGTCCGGCCGCCGTACTTCGCGATCAGCTCGTCGCGGGCCTTGCGGACCCGCCGGTGGACGCCGTCGAAGCTCTCCCCGCCCGGCGCCGCGATCGAGGTGTCGGAAAGCCAGCTGGTCTGGAATTCGGGGTCGCGGTCCATGGCCTCTTTGAAGGTGAGGCCCTCCCAGTCGCCGAAATCGGTCTCGATCAGCCCGGGGTGGGTCTCGACCCGGCCGCCGAGCGCGTCCGCGATCGCCTGCGCGGTCTGCTGGGTGCGGATCAGCGGCGAGGCGATGATCGGGGCGACCTCGCCGTCGACGACCAGGCCCTCCATCGCGCCGAGACGTTTCGCGGCGGCGGCCGCCTGCTGCTTGCCGTGCTCGGTGAGGGGCACGTCGCCGCGACCGGAGTACCGCTTCTCGACCGACATCGCCGTCTGGCCGTGCCGCACGAGGAGCAGTTTGGTCGGCGTGCCGGTCGCGCCGGTCCAGCCGACGGGGCTGACCCTGTCCTGCTTCACGGTCTTCTTCGGCGCTTCCGCCTGCTTCCCGGCGTCCATCGCTTCGTTCGCGAGCCCGTCCGCGTGGGAGTTCTCCGCGCGCGGGATCCACTCGTAGCGCACGCGCGAGAACCGCGCCGCCAGCTCCTTGGCCTCGGCGTTCAGCGGCTGCATCGACGGGTGCTTGACCTTCCAGCGCCCGGACATCTGCTCCACCACGAGCTTCGAGTCCATCCGGACGTCCACTGTGGACGCTCCGAGCTCGGCGGCCGCGGCGAGCCCGGCGATCAAGCCGCCGTACTCGGCGACGTTGTTGGTCGCGATGCCGACGTAGGCCTTGCGCTCGGCGAGCACCTCGCCGGTGGCCGCGTCCTTCACGACCGCGCCGTACCCGGCGGGCCCCGGGTTGCCCCGCGAACCGCCGTCGGCCTCGACGAGCACGTGGTCGGTCACAGGCCGGACTCCGGCGTGCGCACCAGGATGGCGCCGCAGTTCTCGCACTGGATGACGTTGTCCTCCGGGGCCGCCTTGATCTCGGCGATCTCGCGGCGGTCGATGTCGAGCTGGCAGGCGCCGCAACGGCGAGCCCGCAGCAGCGCCGCGCCGATGCCCTTGTGCGCGCGGACCCGCTCGTAGAGCTTCAGCAGGTCTTCGGGGAAGCGCGGCAGGAGCTTGGCGCGGTCTTCGTCGCGGCGTGCCTTCGTGGTGTCGAGATCGGTGAAGTGCTCGTCGCGGCGCCCGACGGCTTCGGCGACCTCGCCCTCGGCCTTCGCGACCTCGGCGCTGGTGCGCTGGGCATCGAGTTCGAGCGCCTCACGGCGTTCCATCAGCTCCAGCAGGTCGTCCTCCAGCGCGGACTGACGACGGCTGAGGCTGTTCAGCTCGTGCTCGATGTCGGTCATCTGCTTCGCCGCGACGGAACCGGATTCGAGGAGTTTGCGGTCGCGGTCTCCGCGAGCGCGCACCGACTCGATCTCCTTCTCCTGGCGGGCGATCTCGCGGTCGAGGTCGGACGCCGCCGTCTGGACCGAGACCAGCGCGTCACGTCGTTCGCGCACCGTCTTCTCGCCCGCGTCGATCTCGGCGATCTCCGGCAGGGTGCGGCGACGGTGGGCGGTACGCGCGAGTTCGGCGTCCACCTTCGCGAGTTCGAGCAGCTGACGCTGGACGGCGGGGTCGGCCTTCACGGTGCTCCTTGGAGTTCTTAGTGCTCGGTTCGGGTGGCCCGTAGCGTCCACGGGTCGGTGCACCGCGTGGAGACGTGAACGTCGACGTTACCCGCAAACGCGGCACGGACGACGTCCGAGGCTTGCTCGCACCACGGCCACTCGCTCGCCCAGTGCGTGACGCCGACCAGGGCGGGGACTTCGGCGATGTCGGCGAGGTGCTCGCCGGCGGGATGATGCCGGAGATCGGCGGTGACGTACGCGTCGACCCCGGCGGCGGTGGCCCGCTTGAGATAGCTGTCGCCGGAACCGCCGGAAACGGCGACGCGGCGGATCGGCCGGGCCGGATCGCCCGCGCCGTAGACGCCGGGCTCCGTACGGGGCAAGGCGTTCGCGACGCGTTCGACGAAGGCGGAGAACGGTTCGGGCGCGGGCAGCTCGCCGATGCGGCCGATGCCGGTGACCCCGTCTTCGCGCGGGTCGAGCGGGCCGAGAACGGTCAGGCCGATAGCGTCGGCGAGCGCGTCGGAGACGCCGGGGGACGCGGAATCGGCGTTGGTGTGCGCGCAGTAGAGGGCGACGCCCGCGCGGATCAGGCGGTGCACGAGGCGCCCCTTCGTGCTGTCCGCCGGCACGCCGTGGACTCCGCGCAGCAGCAGCGGATGGTGCGCGACGATCAGCTGCGCGCCGCCGGCGATCGCCTCGTCGACGGTCTCGTCGACCGGGTCGACACAGAACAGGACCTTGTCCACGTCCTCGGCCGGGTCGCCACAGACGAGCCCGACGGCGTCCCACGATTCGGCGAGTTCGGGCGGATACGCCTGCTCCAGGGCGGCGATGACTTCGGCTAGCGCGGGCACCCGAGGATTTTCGCATGTAGCGTTTCCGGGCATGCGACTTCGGGTGCTCTGTGCCGCTTCGCTGCTTCTCGTAGCGCTACCTGCGCCCGCGTCGGCGTCTCCGGGCCTCTGGGAACTGACCGACCTGGCCGCTCAGCGCGTGCAGATTGCCGACAAGGTCGCGGCCGCGAAGTTCGGCACGCCGTCGCCGATCGACGACCCGGTGCGCGAACAGCAGATCCTCGACTCGGTCGCCGCGAAGGCGCCCGGCCTCGGTCTCGATCCGGCCGGGGTGGTGCGGTTCTTCCGCGACCAGATCGAGGCGAACAAGGCCGTGCAGCGCGGCCTGTACGCGCGATGGACCGAGCACCCCGGCACGCGGCCGCCCGGACGACCCGATCTGGGGACCGAGGTGCGGCCGGTGATCGACCGGCTCAACGCCGGGCTGCTCGCCGAACTCGCGGAGACCCGGGACGCGCGGGCGCGGCGGTCGTGCGACGTGCGGCTCGCGGTCACGGTGCGGCTGACCGACGCGCGGCGCGGGCTGGACCGGCTGCACTCCGGGGCGCTTTCGGAGGCCGTGCGATCGGCCTGTTCACGCCCCTGACCTGCGGATGGGGAGCAAGGGACCTTTGCTACCACCCCGGCTCAGTCCAGGGCCTTCGCATCCTTGCTGATCGCCCAGCGGCCGGCCGCGCGCATCACGCGCCCCGTCCACAGCACAGCGCGATAGGCCTTCGTCGTCTGGTCGGGGATGTCGGGCCGGACGACCTGGTACGGCGCGACGGACGCGCTCGACCGCAGGTGCAGCGGCATCCTGGTCATCGCCTCTTTCGGCGATCTCGCCTGGACGAAGTGGTGCTCCGACAGGATCCGCCCGACCTCGTAGGGGTGCGGAAGCTTGACGGTGATGCGGTACCAGCGGAGCCCGGTTGCCGGCGACTCGACGCTGGGTGTTGGTGCGCTCATACGCGACCTTCCTGCGTGTTTCCCTCCAGGAGGTCTACTCCCGCTTCGTCCCGGCTTTCCAGCTTCGCGCGCCCGGTAGCCGTTCGGAGCCGGTGAGCGGTCGATCTCCACCGGCCTTCACACTGATCAGGTGCTGCACATCGTCTTCGTCTGTTCCGGCAACATCTGCCGCTCCCCGATGGCCGAGCTCGTCTTCCGCGCGAAGGCCGAGGAGGCGGGTCTCGATCACCTCGTGCAGGTGTCCAGCGCGGGCACCGGCGGCTGGCACGTGGGCGAGGCCGCGGACAAGCGGGCCCGCGCGAAGCTGGCCGAACACGGGTATCCGACCGGCCATGTCGCGGCCGAGGTCGACCGCGGGCATCTGGCCGCCGACCTGCTGCTCGCGGCGGACGAAGGGCACCTGTCGTTCCTGAGGCGCAAGGTGTCGGATCCGGCGAAGGTCCGCCTGCTGCGCGAGTTCGATCCGGCCGCGCCCGAGGGCGCCGAGGTCCCGGACCCGTACTACGGCGAAGACGACGGTTTCGAGGACGTCCTCGGCATGATCGAGCGGGCCGTTCCGGGCCTGCTCGACTGGGTGCGCGCACACGCCTGAGGCCGACCGCTTACCGTGGTGGGGTGCGGTTGAAGTTCCTGCTGAAGCCCGGGTGGCTGGCATTGACGTTGGTGGTGTTCACCTTCGCCATCACTTGCTTCACCCTGCTGGCGCCGTGGCAGTTCTCCCGCAACACCGAACGCGAGCACCAGAACGCGGCGCTCCGGGAGTCGTTCTCCGGGCAGCCGCGCTCGCTGGAGGAACTGCTCCCCAACGGAGCCGTGCCTGATCAGCGCACCGAATGGCACCTGGTCGCGATGAAGGGCACGTACCTGCCCGAGGGTGAGGTCGTGGCCCGTCTGCGCTCCGTACAGGGCGAAGCGGCCTTCGAGGTCCTGACGCCGTTCCGGACCGTCGAGGGCACGGTCGTGCTGGTCGACCGCGGGTACGTCCGGCTCGACGACAAATCGCGCGCGCTCCCCTTCGCCCCGCCTCCCGCCGGAACGGTCGACATCGTCACGCGGGCACGTCACGACGAGAAGGACGGGAAGAACCGCGACGCCTTCGCCGACGAGTCGACCGGCGGGAAGCTGCAGAGCTACGTCGTGGATTCGCAGGTCGTCGCGCGGGCCGCGAAGCTGGACATCCGGCCGGGTTACTTCCAGCTCGACGTGAATCAGCCCGGCGTGCTGGGCGCGCTGCCGCTGCCGCAGACCGACGCCGGACCGTTCTTCTCCTACGCCCTGCAGTGGATCGCGTTCGGCGCGATGGCGCTGATGGGATGGCTGTACTTCACCGTTCGCGAGCTGAAACCGGGCGGCGCGCTGGCCACGGAGCGGCCACAGCGGCGCAAGAGCGTCGCGGAGATGCTGGCCGAGGACGAGCGCTCCGAAGTGGCCACCTGATTCGACCCGAAAATGGACCTTTCGCAGGTCCATTTCTCGTGTTCCGCTTCGGGCATGCTGATTCACCCGTGGGACGCCGCCCACGACGACGCCGAATGGCGGGCCTGGCTCTCGGCGCACGACTTCGGCCAGCTGATCGCCGGCGGCGCGGGCCGTGACCTGCCGATCGTCAACCCGGTGCACTTCGTCTACGACGGCGACCGGACGGTCCTGCTGCACCTCGCGCGCCCGAACCCGGTCTGGCCGCTGCTGGAGGAACACCCGCGCGCGCTGCTCGCGGTGATCGACGACCACACCTACATCCGCTCCGGCTGGAACACCCCGGCCGACCCGCCGCACGGGGTGCCGACGTCGTACTACTCGTCTGTCCAGCTCGAATGCGACGTCCGGCTGATCGACGACGCCGCGGAGAAGGCCGCGCTCCTGGACCGGCAGCTCGCGCATTTCGAGCCCGGTTCGGACAGGCGGGGGGTGAGCTCGACCGAGGCGCCCGACAAGCGGCTGCTCCCCGGCATCCGCGGGATCGAACTGACCGTGACCGGGGTGCGGGCGAAGTTCAAGTTCGGCGGGAACAAGGAGCCGGCCGACCGGTCACGGATCGACGCGGAGCTCGCGCGGCGCGACGGGCCGATGGACGCGCGGGCGCGGGCGCAGCTGGCGCGGCGGGAGCGGTAGCAAAGGTCCCTTGCTCCCTTTTCGCAGGTCAGCGGGCCAGGTGGTAGCAAAGGTCCCTTGCTCCCCTGCCCGTCACGCCGCCAGGATTACCCACGGCACCGTGTGGATTTTGGGACGTCAGATGTCCCAAAATCCACACGGTGCCCCCGGCGACAGCAAAGGTCCCTTTCTCCCCCGCCGCCGGGAATCCGCAGGTCAGCGCCGTCGCCGCAGCCCGACGAGACCGGCCAGCACCACCGAGCTGATCGCGCCCAGCCATCCGACCACCCGCGAGAGCTCCACGGCCCGCGTCACGTGCCCCGCGTCCGGGTTGCGCCCGATGCCGAGCACCGGCAGTTCCTCGACCCCGTGCGGGTACACCGTCCGCCCGCCGACCCGGATCTCCAGCGCCCCGGCGAAAGCGGCCTCGACGCGACCGGCGTTCGGGCTCGGGTGCGCGGTGGTGTCCCGCCGCCACGCCCGCCACGCGCCGCCCGCCGAGCCGCCGACGACCGGGGCGGCGAGCACGGTCAGCCCGGCCGCGACACGCGTGGGCACGAGGTGGACGATTTCATCCAGCCGGGCGACGAGCCACCGGTACCGCTCGGGGCGCCCGCGGCCGATGCCGCGCAGCAGGCTGATCGCACGCGAGCCGAGCAGGCCGGGGACACCGGCCAGCGCTCCCCACACCAGCGGCGCGATGACGACGTCCGCGGTGTTCTCGGCGAGGGTTTCCACCGAAGCACGCGAGAGGCCGATGACGCCGAGGTCGTCGGCGACCCGCGGGTCCAGTGTGGACAGTGTGCCGCGCGCGGTCTCGAGTTCGCCTTCTTCGAGGTCCCGGGCCAGTGAGGTGCCGTGCGCAGCCAGTCCGGCGGCGCCGAGGACGGCCCAGGTGGTCACCGCGGTCGTGGTCGCCTGGAGGACGGGACTGCGCCGCCCCGCCCGCTCGGCCAGCACGCCCGCCAGCACGGCGGAGCCCGCGAGGCCGCCGGTCCACAGGACACCGGCCGCCGGGTGTTTCGACCGGACCTTCGCGTCCACCGCCGAAGCCGCCCTGGCGAACGCCGTCACCGGCCGCCGCGACCGAGGGTCCCCGATCGCCCCGTCCGCGGCCACCCCCAACACCAAGCCGATCGCGCGTGCCGCGCTCACCGTCGCCCCCTGCATGCAGTATCCCTCGAAGACCTGCAGAGATTACTCGAAGATCATCCGTCCAGAAGGACGGCCATCTCGTCACGCGCCTGGATGACGATGTCCCGCATCGCGCGTTCGGCCCGGTCGGGGTCACCGGCGTCGACGGCCACCGCGACCTCGACGTGCAGGGCGACGGCTTCGGGCTGCGGCTCCTCCGGCATCAGCCCGTGCCCGGTGCGCCCGGCGAGCACTTCGGCGACGACCGCCGAAAGCTGGGCGAACATCGGATTCCGCGACGAGGACAGCAGCAGATCGTGGAAAGCGACGTCGTGTCCGAGGAAGGTGTCGAGGTCACGCCGGTGCGCCGTCTCCTCAAGCCGCTTCGCCAAAGCCCGGAGACGGCCGCCCTCCTCCGGCGTCGCCCGCAGCGCGGCGTACCGGGCGGCGCACGGCTCCACGCCGGAACGCAGTTCGGTCAGGGTGCGCAGCGCGGTCTTCCGCTCGGAGCCGTCGAGTTGCCAGCGGAGCAGTCTCGGGTCGTAATGGTTCCACTCGCTCGGCTCGCGCACGATCACCCCGACCCGGCGTTTGCTGCTGGTCAGGCACATCGTTTCGAGGACGCGCACCACCTCGCGCGCGACCGTGCGCGAGGCGCCGAACCGCTCTTGGAGCTCCTCCGAGCGCAGTACGGAACCCGGCGGGAGCTCCCCGTTCGCGATCGCGGAGCCGAGCGCGTCGAGCACTTCGGCATGCCTGTCGTTGCCCACCAGGGAACTCTAACGTTCTGACTCGATTAAGTAGTACTTGATGTTGCTTAAGTAGTACTTTTGAGCTGTACTCGTCCCGGCTACAACGACGTGGGAGGTACGGATGACCGTCATCGTGGTGATGGGTGTTTCCGGCTCGGGCAAGACGACCGTGGGCACGGCACTCGCCGAACGCCTCGGCGTCGACTACGCCGAAGCGGACACGTTCCATCCGAAGGCGAACATCGACAAGATGAGCTCCGGCCACCCGCTGAACGACGAAGACCGGCAACCCTGGCTCGAAGCCATCGCCACCTGGATCCGGGACCATCAGTGCTCCGGCGGCGTCGTCACGTCTTCCGCGCTCAAGTATCGCTACCGCGACATCCTGCGCAGCGGCGGGAAAGTCTGGTTCCTGCACCTCCACGGCGACCGCGACCTGCTCGCCGATCGGATGAAGACCCGCTCCGGCCACTTCATGCCGGTGTCCCTTTTGGACTCCCAGCTCGCCGACCTCGAACCGCTCCGGCCGGACGAGCACGGCCTCGTCGCCGACATCGCGAAGAAGCCGGAAGAGATCGTCGAAACCGCCCTTTCCGTTTTCAAGGACCGCTGATGACCACCACCCTCGCCGCCGCCTGGACCGGACACGACACCCGCCTCATCGGCGCGACGGTGCTCGCCATCGCCGTGATCGTCGTCCTGATCACCAAGGCGAAGCAGCATCCGTTCCTGGCCCTCATCCTCGGCTCCGGCGTGCTCGGGCTCGTCGGCGGCATGCCGGTGGACAAGCTGATCAAGAGCTTCAGTTCCGGCGTCGGTTCCACCGTCGCGTCGGTCGGCGTGCTGATCGCGCTCGGCGCGATGCTCGGCAAGCTGCTCGCCGATTCCGGCGGCGCCGACCAGATCGTCGACACCATCCTGCGCCGCGCGGGCGACCGCGCCCTGCCCTGGGCGATGGCGCTGGTCGCCGCGCTGATCGGGCTGCCGATGTTCTTCGAGATCGGCCTGGTCATGCTCATCCCGGTGATCCTGCTGGTCGCCAAGCGCACCGGGAAACCGTTGCTGATGCTGGGAATCCCCGCGCTCGCCGGGCTTTCGGTGCTGCACGGCCTCGTCCCGCCGCACCCCGGCCCGCTCGCCGCCGCGGGCGCGCTGAACGCGAACGTCGGCCTCACCCTGGCCTTCGGCCTGCTCGTCGCGATCCCGACGGTGATCATCGCCGGACCGCTATTCGGCAGGCTGGCCGCGAAGATGGTCCCGGACGCCGTCGCGCCGGAGCGCCTCATCCCGGAATCGTCCTCTTCGGACGGACGGCGGCCGGGCTTCCTCGCGACGCTGTCCACCGTGCTGCTGCCCGTCGTGCTGATGATGGGCAAGGCGCTCGCGGACATCCTGCTGGCGAAGGAGAACCACCTCCGCCGCGTACTCGACTTCATCGGCGACCCGCTGGTGGCGCTGCTCGCCGCGGTCCTGCTCGGCATGCTCACCCTGGGCAAGTCGGCAGGCTTCACCCGGGACAAGCTGTCGTCCACGCTGGCCGATTCGCTGCCGCCGATCGCCGGCATCCTGCTCATCGTCGGCGCGGGCGGCGGGTTCAAGCAGACCCTGGTCGACGCCGGGGTCGGCAACGTCATCACCAGCCTGGCCACCGGCGCGAACCTGTCGCCGCTGCTCCTCGGCTGGCTGGTCGCGGTCGCGATCCGGCTCGCCACCGGCTCCGCGACGGTCGCCACCGTATCCGCCGCGGGCATCGTGGCGCCGCTCGCGGCGACCATGGATCCGTCGCACAGCGCGCTGCTGGTGCTGGCGATCGGCGCGGGTTCGCTGTTCTTCTCCCACGTCAACGACGCCGGATTCTGGCTGGTCAAGGAATACTTCGGACTTTCGGTCGGGCAGACGCTGAAGAGCTGGTCGATCATGGAGACGGTGATCTCGGTGGTCGCGATCGCGCTGATCCTGCCGCTCGGTGCCTTGTTGTAGCTCCGGCTTGACACGTGACCTTTTAGTCACCTATTCTTCCGATGTGCCCGACGACGACCTGGTTTTCAAGGCCCTGGCGGATCCGACTCGCCGGTTCCTGCTCGACCAGCTGTTCGCGCGTGACGGCCGCACGCTGACCGAGCTCGAGTCCGAAGTGGACATGAGCCGGTTCGGCGTGATGAAGCACTTGAAGCTGCTGGAAGAAGCCGGACTTGTCGTCACGCGCAAGGAGGGCCGGGAGAAGAAGCATTTCCTCAACCCGGTGCCGATCCGGCAGATCCACGACAGGTGGATCGACAAGTTCACGGAGCGCAACGTGACCGCGTTGCTCGACCTCAAAGCCGAACTCGAGACCGAGGAGCCCTCATGACCGACACCCAGGTCTACCGCGTGTACATCAAGGCCACCCCGGAGAAGATCTGGGACGCGATCACGAAGCCCGAGTGGTCGCGGAAGTACGGCTACACCGGCCTGGTCGACTTCGACCTGCGGCCGGGCGGCAAGCACGTCACCCATCCGACGCCGGAGTACGTCGAAGCGGGCTTCACCAACGATTTGGTCGACGGCGAGGTCCTGGAGGTCGACCCACCTCGCAAACTGGTCATCACCTGGAAGCTCCTGATGGACCCGTCCTTCGACAAGGAGCCGTACACCAAGCTCACCTACGAGATCGAAGAGACGAAGACCGCGGGCACCCGGCTGACCGTCACCCACGACGTCACCGACGCGCCCACGACGGCCGCCCTGGTCAACGGCTCGCAGGAGGACGTCAACGCCGGGCCGGGCGAGAACGCCGGCGGTGGCTGGGCCTGGATCCTGTCGGACCTCAAGACGCTGCTGGAGACGGACGAGCCGCTCGTCCCCGCCGCCTCCTGAGCGCGTGAAGGCCCCCTTCCCTCGGCTGAGCCGAGGGAAGGGGGCCTTCACGCGCCATCTAGACCCGTTTGGTCGCGGCCTTGAGAGAGGCTTTCGCGGCGGTGGAAGCACCGATCGTGTCCAGCCCGAACAGCGCCGCACCGACCACCGGGGCCACGTCGACCACCTGGATCGAAGCCTGCGGAGCCACTTTCAGGCACCGCCGTTCGATCTCCGCGATCACCTGCGCGCCGACCCCGGTCAGCACTCCCCCGCCGAGGATGACTTCGGGCGCCTCCTCGGTGAGTTCGAGCCGCCGCAGGATGACCGAGACCAGCAGGGCGACCTCTTCGACGAACCGGTCGACCACGTCCTGCGCCACCTCGTCGCCGTCCGCCGCGACGGCGAACAGCAGCGGGCACAGGCCGTGGATCGAATCGGAGTGCAGATCCTGGAAATGCAGGCGCTGCACCACGTCCAGCACCGAGGACGCCTCGAAGTGCGCGGTGACGGCCGCCTGCAGAGCCGTACTCGGACCGCGGCCGTCCTCGGCGCGCACGGCCCACCACAGGGCCTCCTCGCCGAGCCGGTAGCCGCCGCCCCAGTCACCGGAGATCTTGCCCAGCGCGGGAAACCGGTGCTCACGGCCGTCGGCGCTGACGCCGGCGCCGTTGATCCCGGCGCCGCACACCACCGCCACGCCCGTCCCGTCGGAACTGCCCGCGCGCAGCAGCGCGAGCGTGTCGTTGCCGACGATCAGCGTGTCGCTCCAGCCGCGTGCCGCCAGCGCGGCGTGCAGGATCGCTTCCTCCCGCGGGAAATCCAGCCCCGCGAGATAGGCCGACGTATGTGTCGCGAAAGGACGTTCGTCGGGAAGCCCTGCCCCGCGAAGGGCTTCCAGGACCAGCTTCTCCAACGCCTGGACGCTGCCGTCGACCCCGATGTTCTGCGGGGACGCGCCCGGTCCTCGCGACTGCCCGAGCACCCGTCCGTCCCGCGAGACGATCAGGACGTCGGTCTTGCTGTTGCCGCCGTCGATCGCGACGACGACGTCCTGTGAGCCGGCCGTCATGCCCCCGCCCACGGCAGGAACTCACGGTTGATCTTCACCAGCGAGTCGGCGAGCTGATCGGCCTTCGTGTACTGGCCGACGAGCGGATGCGCGAGCAACGCGTCGGCCACGCGGTCCCGGCCGCCCTTGATCGCCGCCTCCAGCGCGAGATGTTCGTACGCGGTCACCCCGGCGATGAGCCCGGCGAACCGCTGCTCCACCGGCGGCTGCGCGATCGGGCGCGGGCCATTTCCGTCCACAAGGGACGGAACCTCGATGACGGCGTCGTCCGGCAGGAAGTCGAAAGTGCCTTCGTTGCGGACGTTGACCACATGCTCTTCGGCCGGCCCGCCCGAGGTGAGCGCGTGCACGAGTTGCACCGCGGCCTCGGAATAGTAGGCACCGCCCCGCTTTTCCAGCTGCTCCGGTTTGGTCACCACCTCCGGGTCGAGGTACACCTTGAGCAGTTCCTCCTCGACGTCGCTCACGACGTCCGCGCGCGGCCGCTCGGTGCGCTGCTTGGCGACCTGCTCGTCGTGCCCGTAGTAGTACTTCAGGTAGTACGACGGCACGACGTTCATCCGCCGCATCCATTCCACCGGCGCGGTGACGTGCTCGCCGAGGAATTCCGCGTGCTCCGCCAGCAGTTCCGGCAGGCGGTCCTCACCGTTGACGAGCACCTTCCGTTCCCAGCTCAGGTGGTTCAGTCCGGTGTGGACGAGTTTGACCTCGTCGATCCCGGCGCCGAGCAGATGCGCGAACGTGCGCTGGAGGTGGATCGCGACGTTGCAGAGGCCGACGGCGCGGTGGCCCTCGTTCAGCAGCGCGCGCGTGACGATGCCGACGGGGTTGGTGAAGTTGACGATCCACGTGTCGTCCCCGGCGATCTTCCGCACCCGGTCGGCGATGTCGAGCACCACCGGCACGGTGCGCAGCGCCTTCGCGAGGCCGCCCGCGCCCGTGGTCTCCTGCCCGACACAGCCGCAGGCGTGCGGGAACGTCTCGTCCCCGCGGCGGGCGCGCTGCCCGCCGACCCGCAGCTGGATCAGCACCGCCGACGCACCGTCGACGCCCTCTTCGAGGCTCGACGTGGTGCGCACCCGCGCCGGATGCCCGGCGTGGCTCAGCAACCGGTTGCTGAAGTCCCCGACCGCCTCCACCCGGTACGCGTCCGGATCGATCAGCACGATCTCGTCGACGTCCAAAGTGGACCGACGTCCGGCGATCCCGTCGATCAGCTCGGGCGTGTAAGTGGACCCACCACCGACGACTGCCAGTTTCATCCCTTGACCCCTGTGAATGTGATGCCCTTGACGAAGGACTTCTGCGCGAACACGAACAGCACGATCACCGGCAGCATGATCAGCGCGGTGGCCGCCATGGTGAGGTTCCATTCCACGTGGTGCATACCGCGGAACGACGCGATCGCCAGCGAAAGCGGCCAGTTGTCGCGGGTCTCACCGGTGTAGAGCAGCGGACCGAAATAGTCGTTCCAGGTGAACAGGAAGCAGAACATCGCGGTGGCCGCGATACCCGGCTTCGCCATCGGGATCAGCACCTTGACCATCGCCTGGAACTCGTTGCAGCCGTCGATCTTCGCGGCTTCGAGGTAGTCCTTCGGAATGGTGAGGAAGAACTGCCGCAGCAGGAAGATCGAGAACGCGTCGAAGAAGAAGTACGGCACGATCAGCGGGACCAGGGTCCCGGTGAAACCGAGCCGCACCCACAGGTCGTACAACGGCACGACGGTGACCTGCGGGGGCAGCATCATCGCGGCCATGGTCAGCATGAAGAACAGGTTCTGCCCGCGGAACTTCAGCTTCGAAAGCGCGTACGCCGCCGGGATCGCCGAGACGAGCGCCCCGACGGTGGCCAGCGTCGAATACAGGATGCTGTTGCCGAAATACTGCAGCAGCGGCGCCTTCTCGAACACCTCGATGAAGTTCTCGAAGTGCCATTCCTTCGGCCAGAAGTTCGACGAAAGCGCCTGATCGCTGGACATCACCGCGGTGAGGAACACGAACAGGATGGGCAGCATGAAGATCACGCCCATCGCGATGCCCACGCTGTGCGTCGCGATCCAGTACAGCTTCTTGTCCCATTGGCGCCGCACCCGCACCTTCGGCGGTTCGGACGCCGGGGCGGTGTGCCTGGGCTCGGCCAGTGTGGTCATCCGCCCTCCTCCTGGTGCTGGGTCTTGCGCAGCTGCCGGACCAGGATCCAGGTGAACCCGGCCGACACGATGAACAGCAGGACCGCCATCGCCGCCGCGTAACCCATGTTGAAGTACCGGAATCCCTGGACGTACAGCCAAACCGGATAGGTCAGGGTCGAATTCTGTGGTGCGCCGATGAATCTCGTGTTGCCCGCGACGTCGGCCGCGCCCGCGGCCGCCGATCCCGCGACGATCGCCTGCGTGAAGAACTGCAACGCGAAGATCATCGAGTTGACGATGCCGAACAGCAGCACCGGCGAGATCGACGGGAGCGTGACGTGCCAGAACCGGCGGACCGGTCCGGCGCCGTCGAGTTCGGCGGCCTCGTACTGCTCCTGCGGCACGTCGAGCAGCGCCGCGAGGATGATGATCATCAGCTCGCCCGAACCCCACATCACCAGCAGGGTCAGCGCGGGCTTCGACATCGCCGGGTCGTTGAACCACAGGCCGCCGTCGATGCCGACCGCCCGCAGGAACGCGTTGACCGGGCCGTATTCCGGGTTGAACAGGAACACGAACGCCAGGGTCGCCGCGGCGGGCGGGGCCAGCGAAGGCAGATAGCAGAGCGTCCGCACCAGGCCGACGCCCGATTTCAGCCGCGAGATGATCGACGCCACGCCGAGCGAGAACACGACCCGGCAGAACGTCAGCACGATCACCAGCCACAACGTGTTGTACGCGGCGGTGCCGACCAGCTGTTCGCTGGTGAACATGCGGATGTAGTTGTCGAAGCCGATGAACTCGGGCGCGTTGATCAGGTCGTAGCGGGTGAACGAGTAGTAGACCGTGGCGATCAGCGGGTACCCGAAGAAGATCAGGAAACCGAGCGTCGCCGGTGCGATGAAGTAGAAGACGGTGCGACGGCGGCGCGCTGCGTTCCCCTTCCGCGTCCGGGTGGACGCGGAAGGGGAGGCGACCGCCCTGGAATCCAGGGTCGAAGTCATGCGATCAGCCGCCGGCGCGTTTCTGGGCCAGCTCGTCGTTGATCTGAGCGTCGACCTGCTTGAGCCCCGCGATCATGTCGGGGACGTTGCCCGCCTGCCACTTCTCCGCGAAGTCGTTGACGGCCTTGAGGTGCGCGTCGCCGATCGGGGTCGACGGGTTGGGCATCAGCTTTCCGCCGTTGTACAGATCGAGGAACGTCTTGAACTCCGGCGTGACCTCGAGCTTCGGGTCGCTCAGCGCGGCCTTGGTGCTCGGGACGTTCTTCAGGCCGTTCGACAGCTCGACGAGCGTCGAGGTGTCGAGGGTGACCTGCTTGATCAGTTCCCAAGCCGCGCCGGGGTTCTTGGCGCCCTTGGGGATCGCGATGATCGTGCCCGTGGTGAACGCGCCGCCGTAGCGGTCCGGCTTGCTGTCGAGCACCGGCGGGGCCGCGGTGCCGAACTTGAGCTCCGGCGCCTGGTCCTTGATGAACGCGGTGCGGTACTCGCCGTCGATCATCATCGCGAGCTTGCCGCGCTGGAAACCGTGGTCCGCCGAGTACTCCTCGCCGAGACCGGCCTTGAACTGCTCGACCTTGGCGTGGCCGCCGTAGAAGTCCACGAGCTGCTTCTGGAAGTCGAACATCGCCTTCCACTCGGGGCTGTCGGCGAGGTGCGACTGACCGTCGGGGCCGATGTAGGTGGCGCCGAAGTTCGGGGCCCAGTACTGCGCCATGTTGGCGTAGAACGGCATCGACGGCAGGAAACCGGCGACCTTGATGGAGCCGTCCGCGTTGAACTCGGTCAGTTTCTTGGTGGCCTCGAACAGTTCCGAGGTCGTCTTCGGCGGCGACGTGATGCCCTTCGCCGCGAACATGTCCTTGTTGTAGTAGAAGCCGTAGACGTCCGCGAGCAGCGGCATGGCACAGCGCTTGCCCTGGTATTCGGTGTAGCTGCGGACGGCGTCCGGGATCTGGTTCAGGTCGATCTTGTCGCGGTCGATGTAGGGCTTGAGGTCCTGGAAGCTGCCCGTCGAGCACCACGCGCCGAGGTTGTCGGTGAAGAACGAGATCGCCACGTCCGGCGGGTTGCCGCCGCGGATGGACTGGGTGATCTTGTCGTCGTCCTGCTGGCCTTCGTGCTTGATCTCGATGTTCGGGAATTTCGCCTTGAGCTTGTTGAGCCCGGCGGTGACCACGTTGTACTCGCGGTCGGTGAACTTGCTGTAGACGGTCAGCGTGAGCTTCGCGTCCGCGGCGGGGGCGGCCGCCGCGGCGAGCGTCCCGCCGTTCGGGCCGCTTGCGGCGCCCGAACAGGCGGACACCAGCGCGGCGACGGTGACCGCGCCGAGCACTATCGAGCCGCGCCAACGGCGGCCGCTTCTCCGAACCTGGGTCGTGGAACTCATGACCCTCCTCCTAGTTGGTTGGGGCGGGAGACGGTGGTTCTGTTCGTGATTCCGGGACAGCCACGATCGGGTTCGGCTCTCCCGCCCCGGACCGTCTCGGCCCGAGGAGCGAAGGGGTGTTGACGCCGAAGACGTCCCTGCGCACGGTGGCGAGCGCCGATTGGAGCGCGCCCGCGCGGACCGCGTTGCCCTGCACCGAAGCGACCCCGACGGGGGTGCGGGGCAGGACCAGTTCGTGCAGCCTTTTCGCGACCAGTGCGGCGAATTCGTCGCCACCGGCCCGGCTGGTGTCGCCGGAAAGAAGCACGAGTTCGGGGTCGACGACCGCGATCAGGCTGGCCGCTCCGCCCGCGACACGGCGGGCGAGGTCGTCGAGGAAGGCTTCGTTCCCGCTTTCGCGGGCCTTGGTGACCGCGTCCGCGCCGGTCTCGGCTTCGAAGCCGTGCGCGGCGGCCAGCTCGACGACGGCCGGCGACGCGACGAGGTCACCGAAACGATCTCCTCCGCGCGCCGTTTCCTTCCGCGTGGCAACGGAAACCGGATCGGGGACGCGCATCCAGTCGATCTCGCCGCCACCGCCGGTCGCGCCGCGCAACAGCCGGCGGCCGACCACTACCGCACCGCCGACGCCGTCGCTGAGCCAGATCATCACGAAGTCGTCGAGCCCGACGGCCTGGCCGACCGTCATCTCCACGATCGCGACGAGGTTGACGTCGTTCTCGATGGTGACCTCGACGCCGAGCTCCCGGCTGAGCCTGCCCGGCACGTCGAACCCGAGCCAGCCGGGGATGTGCGGCGCGGAAGAGAGCAGACCGGTGCGCGGATCGAAGGCGCCCTGGGCGCCGATGACGACGTGGCGGAGATCGGTGGCGGCGAGCCCGGCGCTGTTCGCGACGTGGGTGAGCGCCGCGCCGAACGAGCCGACGACGTCCGCGCCCTCGTGGACCGGCAGGGGGACCTGGTACTCGGCGAGCACCGCGCCCGTGACGTCGGAAACGACGAAGTCGGCCTTCTGCGGGGTCAGATCCACGGCCGCGACGTAGGCGACGCCGCCGTTGACCTGCCAGAGCTGCGCCCTCGGGCCGCGGCCTCCGCCACGCACTCCGGCCTTGGTGACGATGTCGTCCTGTTCGAGGCGGGTGAGCAGCTGCGCCGTCGCGGGCTTGGACAGGCCGATCGCGACTTCGAGCTCGGAGCGCGTCAGCGGGCCGTCCCTGAGGAGGACCTCGATGGCCGCGCGATCGTTGATCTCGCGCAGCATTCGCGGACTGCCGGCTCGCACTGGAGTTCACTCCCGACTTCGTTAGGAAACTTTACAGACGGTTTCCGGGGACTGTAGTGAGCCGAGCCACAGCCGTCAACGGGGTCGGGAAACGGGGAGGTAACGCTTGCCGTGTTCCGCACAGCGGGTATACGTACCGGCGCGGAGGGTGGCCATTCGGGCGGACCTGCCTGGCGAGTGGTACGCGCCGAACGACGAAGGGCCGCTCAGGAGGTTCGAAGCCTCCCCAGCGGCCCTTCGGCGACGCGGTGGTGGATCAGAAGTTGGGCTGCACGTACAGGTCGTACACCCAGGGGAACGTGGGCGAGGGGTAGCACATCCACCCGTTCCAGTCCCCGGCGATCTGGCCGTGGTGGCCGGTGATCCCGCAGTCCTCCTGGCTGTACGAACCGAAGTACTCGTAGTCCGAGGCCTGCGCCGCCCCCGCGGTCACGGCGCTGATCGAGGCGAAGGCCGCCACGGCGGCTCCGGCGACGGCGAACCGCCGCAAGGTGTTCTTCATGTTTTCCCCAGTGTCCTAACTCGATGGTCCTGGAAACGGACAGCAGGAGGATAGCGGGCACGGCACCGCCTTGAGGGCGAATCACCAACCTTCGCCGGGGGTTCTTGACTGGTCATTCTTGAATGACTATTCTCAAACCCATGGCCCGACCACGCCAGTTCGACGAGACGACAGCGATCGAAGCCGCGGCGGCGGTCTTCCGGCAGCGGGGATACAACGCGACTTCGGTCGATCACCTCGTCGAGGCGACGGGTGTCCACCGGGGAAGCCTGTACGGCGCGTTCGGCAGCAAGCACGGCTTGTTCGCCCGGGTGCTGGAACACGGCACCGCGGACCGCGACGAGCAACTCGACCTGCTGCTGGTCGCGCTGCTCGAACTCGCGCCCACCGACGAGCGGCTGCGCGCCCGGGCCCGGGCCGTCGCCCAGGACCTCGGGACGACCCCCGACGAGCTGGGACGACGGCTGCTGGCTCGCGCCCGCGTGCAGGACATCGACAACGAAGGAGAAAAGACATGAGCAACAACCGGGTCACCATCAGCGGCGACCGGCTCGTGGTCGAACCCGTGGGGATCGACAAGGTCTGGTCGTTCACCCGGCGGCTCGAATTCCCGCTCGCCCACGTACGCGGCGCGACACACGATCCGGGCATGCGCGACGAGCCGAAGGGCTGGCGCGGGCCGGGTCTCCGGATCCCCGGCAAACTCTCCGGCACGTTTCACGCCGACGGCGACCGGCAGTTCTGGAACGTCTCCGGGTACGACCGCACGGTCGTCATCACCCTCGACGAGGCCGAGGACTTCAACCGGCTCGTGCTCACGGTCGACGATCCCGCCGAGATCGTCACCGCCGTCAACAACGCGATCGCGTGAGTACCCGCTCGAATCCGTGAAGGCCTCCTTGAGGGACTCTGGGTCCCTCAAGGAGGCTCGGAGTCATGGGGTGCTTGCAACACCGTCTGCGGGAAGGGGCGGGGTTGTGCGGGTGTTTCGGTGGTTGCCGCGGTCGGTGCGGGTGGGGTTTTGGGATCAGGTTCGTGCTGGGGTGGCGGCGAA
>NZ_QHJI01000020.1:0-91065 GCF_003947535.1 Amycolatopsis sp. WAC 04169
TCACCGCAGCCGGGACACCAGCGGACCTCCTGGTCCGACTTGTAGTCCTTCGCCTTCTGCGGTTCGGTCTCGGTCGGCACAAGGTCCAAGCCGCCGAGGGTGGGGATCCCCAGGTCGATCGCGGTCATCAGGACGTCTCGTACGCCGATTCGGATAATTTGCTGTTCAAGGCGCAGGTATTGATCGATGCGAGAGATTTACGATGCCGCTTCACAGATGAAGGTGTTGCGATCGGTGCGTCATGGCTGTGATCGGGGACGCTCTGGCGCGAGTCTTGGTGCGATTCGTTCACAACCTGAGTCGCCACCTTGCGGACGCCGCGGCAGCCAGTTTGTGACGTCTCACCATTTACGGCTTCACACATGTGCCGCTCCTCGGCTTTTCCAGGACGAACGATTCTCGGCGTTGGTGGGCGCGGCCTGGGGTGGTGGCCGTCAGACGATGATGCGGCATGGTGGCTGCGGCGGCCTGAAACTCTGGACAAAAGTGCAAAGATCATCAATGAATGGACGGTTGGCCTCCATGCGTCACCCGTGCTTTCGATGTTGTCGGAACGACAACTTGGCCTGAAGTGCCTCCGTCCACCGGCGTGGACGCCGAGGCGAGGGATCGAGTCAACCGCTCTCCCTGACAGGCAGGGCCGCGGCCCGTATCGCGCCACCGCTGAAGAACCCCGGCCGTAGTCGTTGGGGTCAGCACCGTGGTCGAGTTCCGCGCCTGTCGGTATGCGGCTTTTCGCCGTTTCGGTGAGGTGGTAGAACCACATTTGCCGCTCGGCGGTCGCCTCAGCCGATTCGACTGCCTCGTCGGCAGCCACTGCGGGACTGGTGATCTCGGCACCTGCCGTACTCGGCTCATCATCCGCTCTCTCAGCTCCTCTCCGCTCGCAGGCCTCGCGGTGTCCTGTTGAGCGGCTCGACGGAAAGCGGGGGCAAGCCGCGACAGTGAGTGCGAAGACGCTGGGTCCCGGCGCCCCGCCGATGTTGGCGCCATGCAGGGAACCCGCGCGGCGGAGGCGATCGATCTCCACCTCGTGCTCACCGGGACACGCTGTGGTGGGTGACCACTGCGCTGATCGCGGTCCTCGTCCTCCACTGACAATTACGTTCCCACCACCTCCGCTCCAGCGTCGGTGACAACCTCCTCCCGACCGCTACGTTCGCCCCGCCGCTCTAGGTACGCGCGACCGGCTTCGAGGACGGAACGACGGTCGGGCCGGGCGAGTGTGAGGTCACCGCGGCCGGCTTGTGGTGATGATGCCGTCGGTGTTGATGGATTGCTGGTATGCCAGGTGGGAGATCCCGACGGGCTCGTCGGGGTCTTCTCTTTTGAAGGTTTTTTCTTTGCTGGTGAAGTCGTAGTGGTCGCTGTAGTCGACGAGGATGGCTCCGTGGGGGTTGGTGGTGGGGTCGAAGGCGTTGTCGAGGGCGATGTAGGCGTTGGCGCCGATGGTGGTGTGTTTGGCGGGGTTGTTTTTGTTGGGGAGGGTGACTTCGATGTCGAGGAGGACGGTGTTGACGCGGGTTTGGTCGATGCCGCCGGTGGGGAGGGTGGCGGAGTTGGCGAAGGCGGTGGAGTTGCCCGCGCCTTCGGCGGTGATCTGCTCGGGGTTGGCCCCGCGTCCGGCGTACATGTTGTAGGCGGGGTAGTGGGGGTGTCTTTGTTTCCAGTGTTTTTCGAGGTCGTGGCGTCCGTCTATCTGGCTGGGGACGATGTAGGTCTTGCCGAAGTGGGCGCCGGCGTAGATGCCGAGGACGCGGCCGTTGCGGAGCGTTGGTTGCCGGTCGTCGGGGACGGTGCCTGGTGGGTGGGTGAGGTAGAGGCCGAGTTGGCCGACGAGGCGTTGTTCGTGGGCGGCGACGTGTTCGGGCAGCACCTGACCGACGTAGACGGGTCGGTCGGGATCGGTCGGGCCCAGGGCTGCTTCGGTGATCGTGCCGGGGGTGGGGTTGGTGGAGGTGCGGACGATGCGGCGGATCTCGGCGGTGATGTTCTCTTCCAGGGTGCGGAAGATCCGGGTGAACGTGGCGGCGTCGGTGCGGGCGAGTTTGTGGTCGTCGGGGTCCGCGGCGATCCTTTTGAGGTTGTTCTTCCCGTTGACGATTTTCGCGGTGATCTTGTCGGCGTTGGCGCGGATCACCGGGTGGATGTCGCCGTCGGGTCCGGCGAAGCGGGGAGCGACTTTGTAGAGGGGGTCGGCGGGATCGCGCCAGTAGAACATGTCGTCCATGCCGTGGATGGGGCGCAGGCCGTAGTGGAAGGCGCGGGAGACGTAGGTGTCGGCCGGTCCTTCGGGGGCGGCGAGCTCGGTACGTCGTCGTCCTTGGTCTTCCCACACGATCCTGATCTCGCGTTGGGTCACGATCCGGCCGGACAGTTCTTCGGCCTGGGCGGGCGAGATCGCCCAGCCGGACATTTTCGCGATCCAGTCCCCGGGGTAGTGCGGGGCCCGGGCGGTGGCCCAGTCTCGGACCAGGCTCTGGGTGGTGATCGAGGTCGGTAGTCCCGCGCTGTCGCGAGTCAGGTCCAGGCCGGGCAGGCGGGTCGCCCGCAAATGTTCCAGCAGCGCCCACAGCGAAGGGTGGCTCCGGTTCTTCTCCGGGTCGAACCCGACGACGAGTTCCCGGATGTCGGCGGGGATCACGAACTCCGGCCCGCTCGTACCGGGCAGGGTCTTGCGCCGCTTCGACGGCCGAATCTGCAGCTGGGACACCTCGCCTCCCGGAGAGGTATCCGCTGTCGCCGCGTTTTGGCGAACCCTGGCCCGCCATCTCGACACCGTGGTGTCCGCGACGAGGCCACCGGAGCGTGCGGCGGCTTGGGCGGAACTCAGTTTCGCCGGTCCGGCGGCGGTGGCGAGCACCCAGGCTTTGACGAGGGCCAGTCCATAGTCGGGGAGCTTGCCGGCGGCGTCTGGGGTGAGTTGCTTTTCCGTGGCGTGGCTGTGGGTGAGGAGGAAGTGTTTGAGGTTGTCGTCGCCTGCTGCCGGGCGCCAGGCGCGTGCGGCGGCCAGGGCAGCCTCGTGGGGAGGTGGTGTTTCGACCGCGTTGACCGCCTCTTGGTGACGTCGCCAGCTCCGGATCGTCACGTTCGAAGCGAGGCCGCCGGCGTGTTCCGCGGCCTTGCTGCCGTTCAGGCTCCCGGGACCGGTGGCGGTGGCGAGTGCCCAGGCTTTGACGAGGGCCACTCCGTACGCGGGGAGTCTGCCGACGGCGTCTGGGGTGAGTTGCTTTTCGGTGGCGTGGTCGTGGGTGAGGAGGAAGTGCTTGAGGTTGTCGTCGCCTGCCTTGGGGCGCCAGGCGCGCGCCGCGGCCAAGGCTGCCTCGCTGAGGAGTGGCGCTTCGGCCGCGCGGACCGCTTCCCACTGACGCCTCCAGCTCTGGACCATCGAGTCCGTGGCCAGGCCGCCCGTGTACGCCGCCGCTTCGCTCGTGCTCAGTTTCGCCGGCCCGGCCGCGGTGGCGAGCACCCAGGCCTTGGCGAGGGCCAGTCCGTAGGCGGGGAGTTTGCCGTCAGTGTCCGGGGTGAGTTGTTCTTCGGTGGCGTGGTCGTGGGTGAGAAGGGAGTGTTTGAGGTTGTCGTCGCCTGCTGCCGGGCGCCACGCGCGCGCCGCGGCCAGGGTGGCTTCTCCAGGCAACCGCCGGTCGACGTCGGGCTGCCGCCAGGTGACTACCGTCGCGCGCACGAACAGCCCGCCCGAGTACGCCGCCGCTTCGCTCGTGCTCAGTTTCGCCGGCCCGGCCGCGGTGGCGAGCACCCAGGCCTTGGCGAGGGCCAGTCCGTAGGCGGGGAGCCTGCCGCCGGCGTCTGGGGTGAGTTGTTCTTCGGTGGCGTGGTCGTGGGTGAGGAGGAAGTGTTTGAGGTTGTCGTCGCCTGCTGTCGGGCGCCAGGTGCGCACGGCAGCCAAGGCCGCCTCACTCGGGGAGGTCTCGACGGCGTTGTCCTTTGCCCACCGGCGTCTCCACACGCGGACCGTGGACTCCGAGACGAGATCGCCGGATCGGCTCGCCACCTCCGCGGCCGACAGTCTTTCCTTGCCGGTGGCGGTGGCGATCGCCCAGGCTTCGACCAGGGCCCGTGCCCGGTCGGGGAGTTTGTTTCTCCTGTTCGGGGCGAGGTCTGCTCTGGTGGCGTGGCCGTGCGTGAGGAAGAAGTCCTTGAGATTGTCGTCGACGGTGATGGGGCGCCACTGGCGAACGGCGGCGAGGGTGGCCTCGCTGGGCGGGGGTCCGGGGTGCGGGGTGCTTACGATGCCGGTGGCCTCCGGGTGAAGGACGAGTGTCTCCGGCCGCGCCTGCCCACCGCCGGGTGAGACGGCGCCGGTGCGGTCGACATGGACGGGCGTATCGAAGAACCTCGCCTTGACGGTGATATGGGACAACGTCGGAACATCCCGGAAAGCGTTCTGGAGAAAGAATTCGGCGGCGGAGGTGAAGTCGCACGCGTACAGCACGACGCTGGTGATCGCGCTCCAGCTCACCAGTTCGACGGGCAGCGCGGCGAGCGTGTGGGCGAGCCGGGTGGGGGTACCGAAAACGAGCGGGCTGCCGGGAAGCAGGAAGTGGCCCTCGCGGTGGTGAAGGGCGAGTGGTAGCTCGCCGGGGTCGCGGTGGCGGGCGAAAGCGGCAGTGATGTTGCGAGTGTAAGCGGGGTCGACGAAGGCGACACCACTGTTCCGTGGCAACTCGATGACGGCGACGGAGTGGATCTTCGCGGTACCGCCCGCGAGGAGGGGCCCGGCGTCGATCGGCGACAGGAGGTGGAGACTTTCTCCAAGGTGGGTTTCGGCCACGGCACGCAGGGCTCGTTGAGATCCGGTGATCCGGTGCCGCCGCATCGACCGGACCAATTCCGTTGTCCGGCGCGGGCCGTCGAGCTCGGCGAACCCCGGGATCTTCCCCACGATCCAGTTGACGCGGTCGTGGATGAAGATCTCATGGGGGGACAGGTCCGCCGACAAGGTGGCTATCCGATCGCCGTGGCCGATCGCCTCGGTGATCGCCTCGGCGGCGAACCTCCTGAGCGCTTCCCGTGTGCCGACGACCCCGTTCTGGATCAGCCGGTCGACGAGTTCGTCGGGGCCTTCGGACTTGTGCGCCCATGCCGCGGCGTAGGCCACCGTCCCGATGGTGGCGAAATCGGCCGGAGTGCCGGCGTCGAGCCTCCTTCCGCGGAACGTCCATCCGGGCTGGAGGGTCAGGATCGCGCGGGCGCGGGCCAGCACACCGGGATCCGGCGGTGTGCTCGTCAACTGAGAAGTTCGCATGACGATCTGCTCGCGGATTTCCCGCACGCGTCCGGAAAGGTTGTATTCGAACGAACGCAGCATCTGCGAATCCACGTCGAGTCCGGGCTCGGTGAGAAGCAGCGCGTCGATCAGTTCGTCGACCCTCGGATCCTTGGCGTGGTCGCTCACTGGGAGAAGGGGATGGCGGCGCCGATCCCTTTCGGCGGCGGCGATGGCCCTCTCAGCCTCCTGGCGTCGTGTCGGTGTCCCGGCGAAACCGGCGTGCTCGCTCAACCGGGCGATCTCTAGTGGCCCGGCCTGCGGATGGTCGATCGCCAGTTGCCAGAGCACTGCATCGAGGTGACCTTCGTCGAAGTACCTCCCGACACCCCGGTAGGTGGGAAGCCACTGCGTGCCATCGTCCTGAGCCTGCCGCACCGCCCTCGTGATGGCCTGCGTGGCCTCGTTCGACGCGACGACGCCTGCCAGGGTCAGGTAACTGGCCAGAGTGGCGACACTGAGAGCACCGTGCTCGGCGACCACCTCGCGGGCCAGTTCGTCGATCTTCTGTCTCCGTGCTGTCGCGGAATCGGAACCGTACACGCGCCGAACGGGGTCGAAGGGCGGCTCACCGCGCTGGGCAGGTGCCTCGCCCTGCAGGTCGCGGGCCAGCTTCTCCAGGAACTGATGAGGACCGGTGATACGTCGCATACGCATATGCGAGATCAGTTCGTACACGCGGTCCGGGCCGCGCAGGGCCGGTTCGGACCGCAGGATGTCGAGAACACGGCTTCGGATGCTGTCAACGTCGGCGGCGTTGAAGATCGACAGGGTTTCGAGCCGATCGCCGTTGCGAGTCGCCTCGGTGATCGCCTCGCCGGCCAGCCGGTTCAATGCTTCGTACGATCCGGTTACGCCTTCCCCTGCCAGCCGGTAGACCAGTTGCCCGATGTCCGCGGTCTTGTCCACGCAAGCCGCGGCGTAGGCCAGCCTGGCGATCGCCTTCACGTCGGCGAGTACGTCGACGTCCAGCGTCCGGCCGGCGAACGTTCCGCCGGAGCGCAGGACCGGCACCGCGGACGGGGTGCCGGACGCGTTTCTCCCGGCCCTGACCACGTTGGTCAGGCTCTCCGGCTTTCCGGTGACGTTGTACGAGCGCAGGCGAGTCAGAATCGCCGCGTCGTCGGCTTCGGGGTCCGCGGCGTGGAGGCCGGCGATCAGCGTATTGATCGCGGGGCGGTGGTCGGGCCGGGTGATCGACAGTATCGGGTGCCGCCGTCGTTCACGCACCGCGGCCGCGATGGCTTGGGTCACCGCCAGGTGCAGCTCATCGCTTTCGGCGAAGCCGGCATCCCCGGCGAGGCGTGCGATTTCGGGCGCGGACAGTTGCTGATGGTCGACGACGAGCAGCCATAAGAAAGCTGTCAGCTCAGTGGGCTCGGCAGGCGAGAAACCTCGCCGATGGTGATATTCCCGTGCTTCTTGACCTCGATGAACAGGATGCCAGGCCAGCCCTTCGTTTTCGACCTGCTCCACCGCGCGGGTGATCACGGGGTCCATGCCGGTCTGTGACGCGGCTTCGCGCTTCAGGTGGTTCACCAAGAAGGTGCGACGGCTGCGAACACCCTGTTCGATGACGATTCTCCTGGCCATCTCTTCGATGGTCTGGCGTCCGAGGGGAAGCAAGTACTGCCCGGCCACCACCGCGGGCGCGGAAGGCAGATCCGGGATGCCTTGGATGTCGGCCGCGAAGCGTTTCAAGTCCTCCTGCGAACCGGTGACATGACGGATCCGGAGATGCTTCACGAACTCGTTCAGCCGCGCCGCCTCCCGCAATTCCGGCGAGCCGAACACGATACCCAGAGCGCGGTCCACCAGGGCGGGTTGCCGGGCGGGATCGGCCACGGACAACGGCCCGAGCCGGTCGCCGTTGCGGGTCGCGTCGTCCACCACGGCGCTGACCAGCGTCAGCATTTCCTCGCGCGGTCCGGTGACCCCCCGCGCTGACAGGTGGTCGGTCACTGCGCCGGCGTCGGCGTCCTTGTCCGACCACGCCGCCGCATACGCGATCCTCTCTATCACCCGGCGGTCCGAATGGACGGCGACGTCCCAGGACCGCCCCAGGAACGCCGGAGCCCGGCCGAGCCGGAGGCCGTCGTCCTCGGCGATCTTGAGCGCTTGCCGGGCATAGCCGCGCAATTCGGTGCGGGAGTTGGTGAATCCTGCTTTCTGCGCCGTCAGCGCCAAGTCCGGGACTTCGGCGTCGGGACGGGAAGTCACCTGCCAGGCCAACCACGTCGTCAGTTCATCGGGATCGTTCGGATCGAACACGCCCTTTCGGGATGCTCCGCGGTAAAGGGGAGCCCACAAGTCACCGGCTGCCTTGAGTTCGTTTCTCGCTTGTAGGGTCAGCGTCCGGTAGTCGTCGCGTCTGACTCCCTCGGCATCCTGCTGTCTGGTGAGCGGTGCCACGTCGTCGACGCTTATGTTGCCGAACTCAAGGAAAAGGGCTTTCGCCGTGTCGACGATTTTCTTCCGGGCGTCGGGAGTGAGCGCGTTCAGTCTTGTGGTCGCGTCGCCGGTCTCGTCGATTTTGCGCTTACGGCCCAGATGGAGGGTATCGGCGGGGAGGGTGCCGTCGTCGGCGGTATGGATCCTGCCGTCGGGGGCGATGAGGATGGGTTCACCCGGCCGGGCGGCGGTGATGGTGACGTGGCCGAGCACGGAGAACGCGGGATCGAGCATGAGCCGATTGAGGTGGGTGACGTGACGGGTGTCCAGGTCGCAGGCCCAGAGCCGGATTTCCTTGACCGCGCTCCAGACGACCAGTCGCGCGGGCAGGCCCGCCAAGCCGGCGAGGAACCGATCCGGTGTGCTGGGAACGACACCGGATCGGTATCCCGGCAGGAAGTAGTAGTCGTTCCGCTGCGCGGCGAAAAGGTCGAAAACGCCCTCCTGCTCGGGGACACGGGCATTGAGGATGTGGCGGCCGAAGGACTCGGTCACGAATCCGGCGCCGTGCCGGCGGGGGATGACACGGACCTCGTGCCCGCCGAAGTCGACCGGGACCCCGAGTTCGGGGCCGCCGGCGACGTGGGGTGTGGCCTGGGCGAGCAGGGCGCGCACGGTGTCCGCGTCTTCGCTCAGGTGGTTCCGCGAGCCGGTGGTGTTTCGTTGGCGCATGAGCCGGACGAGGTCAGGGGTGGTCAGTTCCCGGGAGTCGGGGTGGGCTATGGCGATTTCGAGGGTACGGCGGCGGATGGCTTCGCGATGGGTGGGCAGGTCGGCCGACAACCGCTGGAGCCGGTCACCATGGTGGTCGGCGAGCCTGACGACGGCGGCGACTATCCCGGCGAGGGCTTCCGGTTCGGCTATGACCCCGTTGTCTTCCAGCCGGCGGGCGAGTTCGGATGGGGTATCGGTCTTGTGGGCCCAGACCACGGCATAAGCGAGCTTTTCGATCGTGACACGGTCTTCGGGCACGTCGCTACGCAATGTCCTGCCGTAGAACGTCCCCTTCCGGTTGAGTGTCAAGGTGTTCGCGGCATCGACCTTCCGCGTTTCGTCAGGCGGATGCTCCGCCAGCGCCGCCTGCCGGTCGCGTACCGCTTTGCGGGTTCCTAGCCACGGCCCCAGCACGTTGTGCTCGTAGAGCCGCAGAACGGTGGCGTCGACGCCGAGTTCGGGTTCGGTGATAAGGACGGCATCGATGAGGGCGTGAACCTGCGGCGTGTCCTCTTCGGTCACGACGTGCACCAACGGATGACGGCGGCGGTCCCACTCCGCCGCGGTGATGGCCGCGCGCGCCAGCTCGTGCATGTCATGAGATCGGGTGAGACCGGCTCGCTCGGCCCGGTAGACGAGATCGGACGCGGTGTCATGGGGATGATCGACGGCCAGCAGCCACAACATCGCCTCGCGATGCCCTGGATCGTCCAGCTTGACGACCCCTTGATAGGTAGGACTCCACGACCAGCCTTCTCGCACGGCCTGTTGTTTCGCGGTGGTTATCGAAGCGTTGGTCACCGACCATTCCGCACCAGCCCGTCTCAGGAGTGGGCGCAACGTCTGGTTTTCCAGATCACCGTGTTCTTCGACGATTTTTCGAGCGGCTTCGATGACGGTCTGCTGGTGTCCGAGATCGCCGGGATTCGGCTTGCGCGCTCGGATGGCAGGGGCGAACCACGGAACGGTGGTGTGGGCGGCCAGGTCGTCGAAGGGAGTGCTCAGGAGGGCGTGCGCGAGCTTTTCCAGCGCGGTGTGCGGTCCTGAGATGTGCCGCATCCGCAGGTGCGCCACCAGTTCGCCCACCTCGCCGCGCGCATGCAACTCCGGGGTCGAGCGCAGGACACCGACCGCGCGGGCCAGCACCAGTTCCCGGTCGGCCTCGTCGATGATGGACAGTGTCTCCAGACGGTCACCGTTCGCGGTCGCATCGGCCGCCGCGTCACCGATCAACAGACGGAGGTCGCTCTCCGCGGCCGGGTCACCCCGGGTGACGACCCCAGCGTCCGCCAGCACCTGGCTTAGCCGCTCGATTCCCGCGAATTTGTCCATCGTCGCCGCGGCGTAGGCCAAGGTCCGGATCGAGGCATGATCAGCGAGTATGTTCGCGTCCAGCACGCGGCCCGCGAACCTCTTTTCCGTAGACAACTTCGGCAGTGCGGCCGTTCTGACGGAATTCGCCGACAGCCCGTGTTCTCGCCTGGCGTGGGCGATTTCTTTGTTGATCTCCTTTTCTGCACCATGAACGTTATAGTCACGCAAAGCCTTTTTGACCGACTGGTCGGTCCTGGACTGCTTGGCAGGATCACGGCCGGCGACGAGTGCGGAGATCAGGTCTCGAATTCCGTCGCGGTGCGCAGGGTCTGCGAGCGAGAGAGCCGGATGCCTGCGTCCGTCGCGCACAGCGGCGGCGAGGGCTTGTTCCGCGGCCGACTTGAGTTCCTCGTTGTTCGTGAAGCCGGCTTGGTAGGCGCGATGTGCCAGGTCCAGCGAGGATTCAGTGGGGTGATTGATCGCCAGCAACCAGAGGAACGCGGTCAGCCTGGTCGGTTCGTCCGGGGTGAAGCCCCGCTGCCGGTCGTAGCTTCGCCCCTCGCGACCTGCGTGAATCGGGTGCCATAGCCAGCCTTCTGCCCGCGCCTGCTCGAGCACCGGGTCCAGCGCCTGCTGCCAGAAGGTCTCTCTTTTGACTCCTTCCCGCGACACGGCCGCCAGCAAGGTGAGTTTGTCCGTATTCCCCCAGGTGGACACCACTTCCGAAGCCAACTCGCCGATGGCCGCCTTATCCTCTGGCTTGGCCATGTCGAGAACTCTCTCGCGGAGAACCAGAGGATCGAGAGAAAGCTCTTGGCCGCCGGCCGGTTCGGTGATGTCCTTTCGCCGCACTCGAGCGGCGAACTCCTCGACCGCGTCCTGCGGGCCGGTGATGTGCCGGATCCTCAGATGCTTGATCAGTTCGGACAGCCGTTCCGGTTCACGAAGGCGCGGAGTGCCGGAAACGATGACCAAGGCCCGGTCCATCGCCTCGCTCGCCTGCTCGGTATCCGTGACGGACAGCGTGACCAGCCGATCGCCGGCGCGGTCCGCGTTGGCCACCACGCCTCGCGCCAGCGTCTCCAGTTCCGCCACCGAGCCGGTCACCACGGCCTCGGCGATCAGGCGCGCGGCCAGTTCCTCCGCGGTCGCGGTCTTGTCCGACCAGGCCATGGCGTGGATGATCTTCTTGATCAGACTCCGGTCCGAGGCCACCCCTGTCGCCAGTAGTCGGCCTAGTGCCGCTGGCCCGCGGGGCGGGTCCCCCGGGCGATGACGGCGGCCGTCCTGGTCAGCGGCATCGATCGCCTTTCTGGCGAAAGCGGGCATCTCGGCATAGGGGGTGAAGCCGGCCAGCACCGCCTCACGCACCAGTTCCGGAGCGGAAACATCGGGGCGGCTGGCCGCCTGCCACCACAGCCAGACGGTCAGCTCGTCGGGCTCGGCCAGATCGAATCTTCCAGACCGGGACGCACCCGCGTAGTGCGGAGTCCACAGCTGTCCACTCGCTTTGAGTCTCTCGCGAGCGGCGGACACCGCTGCTGCGACGCTCGGCGCTTTCACCTCCGGGGGGAGTGACTCGCGGGGTACGAGTCGGCTCAGTTGTTGCGCCTCGATGCTGCCGTATCGATGGAGTGCGTCGTCGGCGGCGATGGCGAGTTGCCGTTGGGTTTCGGGGGCGAGGGTGCTGGTGGGAGTGTCGCGTTTGCGTTTGGGGCCGAGGTGGAGGACGGACTCGTCGGGTTCGGGGGAGGTGTCGATGGTGCGGACGTCGCCGTCGGGGTGGACGGTGATGGGTGTGCCGGCGTGGGGGAACGTGAGGGTGGTGGTGCCGAGGGAGGCGTGGAGAAGGGGGGAGAGGTGAGTGTGGTCGGTAGGGGTGAGATAGCAGGACAACAGTTCGATGGTGGTGTCGCGGTTCCAGGTGGCCAGGTGCGGCGGGAGACCGGCGAGTGCGGTGGCGAGGTGGTGGCGCGGCTTGGAGGTGGCGAGGTCGTCGCGGCCGGGCAGGACGAAGGTGTCGTTGTCGCCGCTTTCGACGAGGACTCGGTAGACGCCGGGGGTGGGCTCCGGGAAGGCCGCACGCACGTTGCCGGCGTGGAGATCGGAGACGAAAGCGACTCCACCGCGGCCCGGGAGCGCGACGGTCCGCAACGGCCGAGGGCTGTCCTGGCCGGTGTTGAGGTCGGCGGGATCGGGACGGCTCGGCGGTGCGGAGCCGGCGAGGAAGGCGGCTGTCGCAGAGGAACGCCCGGCCGTGGTGTGCTCCGCGGCCTGGGACAGGGCGGGAAGACCGGTGCTGCCGGGCTTGACCGTTCCGGAATCCGTGGCGGCCACCGCCGCTGGTGAGACAGGCTCCGCCGTCGCCGGTAGGCCGGTGGGTGCCGAGGTCATGGCCGATGCCGGCATCGAGGCCGTGGTGATCTCGGGTCGACTCGGCTGACCGGGGGTGACGGCGGACGGCAGTGCCGCTGTGATCGTGGACTTGCCCGACCCGGGAACACCGGCCGCCGATGCCTGCTCTGCGCGCTCCGTGGCGGCGAAGGGCGGTGCCGTAGCGATCGAAGCAGACGTCGCCGCTTCTGCGGATCCTGTCGGCGTTGTGGCGAATAAGGCGCCGAGAGCATGAGAACTGGTGTAGGCGGGTGTCTTGTCCGCGCGGAAGTCGGTGGCTTCCGTGGCGGTGTAGGGCGGTGGGGGTTCGGCTTTCTCCGGGGTGCCTGTGGTTTCGGTGGTGAACTTTTCGGGACCGGCAGGCTTTCCAGTGCCCGGGTCTGCCTTGGTGTCCGGTTCGTCCTTGGCGGGAATGGAGAAATCGGGCAGGACAGGCGGGTGAACGGAGTCGAGCGCGCCGCCGCCGCCGGTGGATCCGCCGCCGCGGCCGCCGCCGTAGCGGGACAGGGCGCCGAGCGCGCCGAGGGCGGGATTGCCGGCGGGGGCGCCGAGGGCGAGGTTGATCAGGGGTGCGGTGACGATGACGGTGATCATCTGGCCGGTGGCGTAGACGAGGTCGCCTAGGGCGGCGAGGGGGCCGTCGACGGCGGTGGTGACTTGGCCGATGGTGACGCCGTCGGCGAAGAGGCCGCCGGGCTCACGGGACGCGAGTCCGTCACGCAGATCGAACGCGATCTTGCGGATTCCGCCGGCGGCGGAATGGAACACCCCCGCGAACGCCCCGCCCAGTGCGCCCCCGGCCAGTGACGAGGTCAGTGATCGGGTGTCCCAGCCATCACGGTCACCGTCGGCGATCTGGCGGGCTTGGACGCCGAAGTCGGTGCCGCCCATCAACGCGGCGCCGAAAGCGGCGAATCCGCCGGTCTTGAGCGCGAGGTCTTTCGCGGCCTTGAGCAACGCCGCTTTGGTGGCTTGGGACAGGCCGCCGGTGACCGAAAGCTGCCCGAGCCGGGTGACCAGCGCTTTCCAGATCGCGGTCAGCGCCACCCGCGCGGCGGCGATCACCACGCCGGTGAACAGGGCACCGATCAGGGTGGCCAGCAGGTGCAGGACCGACGCCAGGGTGAACGCGGCGAACACCACGAACATCACCTTGGTCTTGTACACATCCGCGGCCGCGTTCTGGGCCATGCGCCCGAGCTCGCCCGAAGACTCCCGCAATCCCGCCACGCCGTCGGAGATCGTGGTGCTCAGGAAACGGGCGAAGAACTCCCCGGTGGCACCCTCCAAGACGTCCGGCACCGCGGTCCCGGCGGCCCGGCACGCGGCCTCGAACACCCCTGCCGCGTCCTCGAACGCCTCCCACGCCTTCCACAACGCGACCAGACCCTGATCGTCACTCTCCGGCCACGAGAGCCCCAGCGTGAACTCCAGGAATCGCCGGACATCGGCAGGAATGTGCACACCACCACTGCTCACCGCGGCGACACCCCTCCTGAAACGGCCCACGAATCATGCCGAAGCCATCATGCGAGGCGCTCGGGACGGTTACCGACAAGTAATGCTCGTTCGGCGGTAACTGGAGGGAATCACCTCGCTGGCCCGTCGGGTCAGTCGATGGTGATCCCAGGAGACAGCAGCTCTTTGCGTCCGGACACGCGGAGCTTGCGGTAGACGCCGGACAGATGGAATTCGACGGTTCGCACGGTCAGCCCGGCCCTCGCGGCGATCTCCTTGTTGCTGAGACCGGCCCGAGCCATGCCGGCGATACGGCGTTCCTGCGGGCTGAGCGTCCCCCGTGTGGGCGTTTCGCCCAATCTGCTCAGCTCAAGGCCGATTTTCTCGGTCGTCCGCCGGTCGCCGATCTGCCGGGACAGCTCCGCCGCGAGCGAAAGCTGGTCCGCCGCGCGGCTGAGTTCCCCGACCGCCATCAGTTCCCGGCCGAACGCCAAACGGACCGCGACGAGCTCGACACGGGCGCCCGCGACCTCGAGCAGGTAAACCGCGTCGGAAAGCAACGCGAGCGACTCGCCTCGATCGGCGACCATCGCCTTCACGTACAGCGCGTAGCCGAGACCGGCGGGGGTGCCGTAATGCTTCGCCGTTCGATGTTCGTCGTCGGCCAGTGAACTCGCCAGGTCCGGGCGACCGCATCCGATGGCGGCGAAAGCGGCCATGGCGCGCCAGTGGAGCACGGTGGGGAGGGCCATGTGCTCGAAGGCGGGCACGTTCCCACAGGCGAGGAAATCGGACAGCGCGCCTTGGCCGCGTCCTTCGGCGAGCCGGATGGTCCCCCGTGCGGCGAGTAACAGCGGGTGGTGGACGGTCGAGCGGCCGATCAGGCCGTCGAGGTCGTTTTCCCTGGCCGACTCCTTGGCCTTCTCCAGTTCGCCCGCCCGGACCAAGGTTTCGAGCTGCCAGGCCAGTGCGACGTGGCGAATACCGCGCGGAATTCCCGGGCCGACGAGGTTTTCGAGAGCGGTCCGGGCGCCGTCGAGGTCACCCGCCAGCCGGGCGATCTGGGCTCGGAGCAGCGGCCACATCAGGGTCGTGGGCGATCCCGCGGAATGAGTGGTCCGGGCGAGGCGGGCGCAATGCGCGTCGGCCGCCGGAAGCGCGCGGGCGATGAGCAGCACCGACATCGCGCGCCATACGCAGCGGAGGTCGTCTCCGCACGGTGCCGTGGTGAGCGCGCGATCGGCCAGCCGGGTCGCCAAGGGCCGGTCGAATCCCCGCATACCGACCGCCATGGCCTTGGCGGCGTGGCAATCGTGGTGCGCGGCCACTCTCGGCGTTTCCGGGGACTCCGCCTGCGCCGGAACCTCCACCGCGTGCGCCTGAACGAAATGCCGGTTCGTTTCGGTGCCGATCACAGAACGCGCTCCCATCGTGGACGAACACCATCGGCTAGCTTTGGACGCTTCCCGGCGCGGGTTTCGCCCAGGGAGACGAAATGACGCCGAGTTGAACGAGAGTGCCGAGCCAATCGGTCCCGACCCAGTCCCGGACGATGCGTCCGTCCTCGAATTCGAGGAAGTCGACGCCCCAGGTCGTGACGGTCCGCCCGGTGGGCGGCCTGCCGCGGAGGCCGCCGGTATCGGTTCCGGTGATGGTCCAGCGGACCGCGACCTGACTGGCGGAGGTGACCACCTGGTCGATGGTGACCTTCAAGTCGGGAAAGGCCGCGTGGTAGCCGCGGATGGCGGCGAGCTTCGCGGCTCCGCCGGTGAGTTCGGGGGCGGCGGGGGAGATGAAATCAGGATGGAAGAGGTCGTCGGCGGCGTCGTACCGCCGGTCGTTCCACAAATCCGTGTACACCCGCCGGGCGACGGTCTCGAGTCCTGAGCCCGTGACCGTAGGGGTTTCGGGAGCCGGTGTTCCGTGGATGCGGCGAGCGTGACGTGCGTAGGCGCGCGGTGCGAGGCGGGGCATGAGTATCCGGGCCGGCGCGGGGGCTCGGCCGAGCATGAGGGACACGACTTCGGGATCGCCTTCGTACATGAGCATCCCGAAGGCGAGCGCCGCCCGGGTCTTGGGCAGGGCGCCGATGCCGTCACGCTCCAGCTCCTGCCATTCGTCCATATCCAGGTGCCGCGCGGCCAGCGGCAGGATCCGGTCCTCTTCGTCGTTCAGGTGCTCGTCCAGAGCCTGGGACAGGAGCCTGAGTGTGTCGGCGAGCCGGCCACGCGTTTCGGTGTCGGCGCGTGCCACCCAGGCGGTGACCTGTTCTGAGACGGCGGTGAGGAGTGTGTGCAGCTGTTCGTGCTGGTGTTCCATCGCCGTCACGAGGGCATTCAGCTGGTCGGGCACCCGATGGTGGAGCTTCGGCCAGAGCAGCCGGTCTTCTCCGGTGTGGTGGTGATCGAGGAGGCGGATCAGGAATCTCAGGTGCTTCGCGACTCTCCGGACCTGGCGACGGTCACCGGCGGCGACGCGCTCGACGGCCGCCGGGGCGAGCCGGAACTCCCGCCGGAACGCCTGATGGGCGACGAGCATGTCGCGCACGTCCACGGCTGTGTCCGGCGGGGGTGGCTGGTGCGGGGTTGGCATGTCATCTCCTTGCCGAGATGCGGTCCAGTAATCCGCTGGAATGCCACTGTATTGAATCAGGGTGTGCTGTACCATCGCAACCGTGACCAAGGGTGCGGCGGGCAAGCCGCGGAGATATCGGTCCGCGCTTCGGGCCCGGCAGGTCGAGCAGACCCGGCAGGAGGTCCTCGACGCGGCGGTGGACCTGTTCGCCCGGAACGGGTGGGCCCGGACCACGGTGGGTGCCATCGCCACGGAGGCCGGGGTCGCCGTCGAGACGGTCTACAGCGGTTTCGGATCGAAGAAGGCCCTGCTGCGCGCCGCCATGGACGTCGCCATAGTGGGCGACGCGGAACCGGTTCCGCTCGTGGAGCGTGAGCCCTACCGCAAGCTGAGCGCGGAGCCGCCGGATCGCAGGCTGCAGGGTGCGATCGCGATCGCCGGGCAGATCTACTCCGGTCCCGTTTCCCGGCTCTGGAGAGCGTTGAACGAGGCGGCCGCCGGTGATCCCGAGGTGGCTGATTGGTGCACCGAGCTCGAAGCGGGGCGGCGGACGACCATGTCCGAAATGCTCGAACTGGTCTACGGGCGCCAAGCGGACGACCGCATCGTCGACATCGTGTGGGGTTTGGTCAGCATCGAGACCTATACGAAGTTCTGCGTCGAGCGTGGCTGGACGACCGAGCAGTGGCGGGATTGGGCGGCCGAGGCCGTTCGACTGTTCGCCGGCCGACCGTGACCTAGGCCGCCGCCCGCTCCCGCAGTGCGAGGAGCAGGGGTAAACGGGCAGGGCCGCTTCTTGATCAACTGCTGACGTTGGACCGATCGTGATCATGGAAGTACCGTCGCGCCAACAGTTTTCTTCCTGTTGCGCCGACGACGGAACGATCGGGGAGAACTCTGTGCTCGACGCTCGCGTGTCTGCCTGGTTCGGGTGTCGCGAAAGCCACTTTCGGGATGCTTGATGTCCTGAAAGTGGCTTTCGCGACATCGAGTGCTGCTGGAGCGCTTCGGGTCGACCCCCACAGGATCGGCTCGCGCGAGCCAATTGACGATCTTCGCTTACGGCCTTCACCGAGGCCCTGGAGCAGGCGCGAACATGAACGGCCTACTGAGCGCCGGTCCTCGGATCGTGAGGGTGAGGTGCCCGAGATCGGGATGGTTCTTCACGAGTTCGGCGAGTTCCTCGCGCAGCGGAGTGGTGGCGGAAGTCCAGATTTCGAGTTTGGTGAAGCTGTCCCAGTTGGTCAGTGTGAGGGCGAATGCGGCGGTGATGTCGAGAAGCCGCTGAGCGTCGGCCAGTGCGAGGGTGCCGTCAGAGCCGGGGACGAGGAAGGCGCCGTCCTCACGAGGGGCGACGAGGCGCAGGACCTCGGCCGCGGGCCGCGCCAAGGCACTGAGCACGGCGGGGGCGTCGGCGTCGGTCACGAAAGCGACACCGTTGTGCAGTGGAACGAGTCTCACTGATTCGCCGGCGACGGGGAACGGGATCGAATACTTTCCGGGTACCGGGCGGTCTGTGCGGACTTGGAGAACGGTCTCGGCATGCTTGAGCAGGGTCTCCTCGGGGCCGAAGATGCCGTTCTCGGTCATGTGTCTCATCAGTGCGAAGAATCGGTGGGGATTGTCGGGGTTGTGCAACGACCGGGAGTCCTCGTACAGCTTTCCGGACGTGGCCAGTGTTCTCGTCAGCTGGAGCACGAGGTCGCTGGTGCGCCGGTAGATCGCCTCGAGATCGGCCTCGGCGGTGGCATCGAGCGCGGCCGGGAGGGAGCCGGGGTTCCCCGAACGCAGGACGAGGGGCCTGGACGGTGACGCGGGATCGGTGCCGAGGGCGGCTTCGGCGATCCCCCGCAGCGTGGTCTGCGGACCGGTGATGTGATGACGCCGCATCTGCGCCGCGAGCTTGTTCACCGGGTACGGCGTCGCGGAATGCCGCAGCTGGGGGAATTTCGCCAGGATGTCGGAGGTACGTTCCCGGATGGCGTGGTGGTGCGTGGACAACGCGGCGGTCAGCGGGACGAGCCGGTCGCCGTGGCGATCGGCGCTTTCGATGACGCGCGCGACGAGCCCGGCCAGCACGTCGTGTGACCCGGTGACACCGTTGGCCGCCAGCCGGACGAGGATCTTGTCGGCGCTTTCGGTTTTGTGCGCCCAGGCCGCGGCGTAGGCGAGTTTTTCGATCATCACACGATCGGTGGGATCACCGGCGTCGAGCTTGTCGTCCATGAACGTCGGATCGGGCGTGAGCGTCAAGCGTTTTCGCGCGGCCGCGATGTCGCCTTCCTCGGGTGGGACATTGGCCAGTGCACGCTGCCGATCGGCGACCGCCACGCGAAGGAAATTCCTCGTACCTCGAAGGTTGAGGTCGTACAGGCGCAGAACGACGGCACCGGGATCGAGCCGGGGTTCGGCGATGAGGACAGCGTCGATCAGTTCGTGAACCGAGCTGTCCTTCATCCGGTCGGCGATGTTGAGGATCGGATGGCGCCGTCCATGCCGCTCCGCGGCGGCGATGACCCGCTTGGCTTCGGTGACGAGGCCCAACCGGCCGCCGAGCCCAGCGTGGAACGCCAGGCGCACGATTTCGATCGCCGTCGCGTTCGGATAGTCGACCACCAGCTGCCACAGCACGGCGGTGCGGTGTTCCGGGTCGGTCGATCCCGCGATCCCCTGGTAGGTGGGTTGCCAGAGCGAACCGTCGGCCTTGGCCAGAGTCACTTCGGCGGTGAGCGCCGGATGCGCCCAAGCATCCGTGGTCACGCCCTTGAAGCTCAGATAGCGAACCAGCTGTTCCCGGTCGATCCTGCCGTGTTCAGTGAGAACTTCTTTCGCCAGGGAGGAAAGGCCTACGGGATCTCTGCCCCAGTTGTGATCGGGCTCGGGCGGCCGGCGGAGACGGGCGAACGGCGCCTCATCGAGTGACGTGAATTCCTGTGGTGTCCGCAGCGCGGTACCGGCGATTTCCTCCAGCCGGCGCTGAGGTCCGGTGATCCGCCGGATACGCATGTGGGCGATCACTTCGTTCAACCGCGTAGGGGTGCGAAGGTGCGGTTCGGAACGCAGGATGTCGAGGGTGCGGGCATGGATGGCGTCGAGCGCTTCGCTGTCCGCGGCGGACAGGGTTTCGAGACGGTCGCCGTTCCGGGTGGCTTCGGCCATCGAATCGGCCACCAGCCGGGTGAGCGTCTCGGGTGATCCGGTGACACCTTCCCTCTCGACTCGGGCGACCAGTCGCCTGGTGTCCGCGCTTTTGTCCGCCCACGCCGCGGCGTAAGCCAGTTTCGCGACCGCAGGCTGGTCCGTGAGTACGTCGGCGTCCAGCAGCCGGCCCGCGAACGTCCCGCTCTCTCGCAGAACAGGCGGTTCGGCCGCACCGGTCGTCTCCGTCGAGTCGAGCCGGGTCCGGACGGCATGCACCGCGTCCGACAGGGGGGTGTAACGGCCGACGACGTTGTGTGCGCGCAGGAGCTTGAGGATCGACCCGGTGGGACGTGTCGATCCACCGCGCTGTGCATCGGTGAGCAGCGCGGCGATCAGCTCGTCGATGGCGGGGCGATGGGCCGGTTCCGTGATCTCCAGGATCGGATGGCGCCGCTGTTCGCGCACGGCGAGGTCGATCAACCGATCGATGTCCAGAAGCACCTGCTCGTGGCCTCTGAAGCCGGCCTGTTCGGCCTGGCGCGCGATCTCCCGCCGGGACTCTCGAGGGTGGTCGATCACCAGTATCCACAGCAGGGCCGTCAGTTCTGCCGGCTCTGTCGAGCCGGAGACCTGGTAGTCCCCGTCGTCGAGTGCTTCCCGGCCGCCGTAGGCGGGGTGCCATGACCGGCCCTCGGATTCGACTTGATCGACGGCGCGGCCGACCACCGCGGAAAGACCGGGCTTGTTGGCGATGTCTTGCCGAAGCAGGGCGAACAAGGTGGGCCTGCTGAGCCGGCCGTGTTCGATGACGACCGCCCGCGCCAGTTCGTCGATGGCCGATTGGTCGCGGGAGTCGGAGGGATCGAGTTTCGCCGCGGGGAAGTCGAGCGGAGCCACGGACACCCCGTCGACGACCACCGCGTCCGGTGGCAGACCCGCGACGGTCTGCTGGGTGAGAACGGCGAGTTCCTTCACGGCTTGGTTCGGTCCGCCGATGCGCCGCATGCGCAGGTGGTTGATCAGTTCGGCCAGCTGTCCCGGATCACGGAGACGTGGCGTGCCGAGGGCGATTCCCAGGGCCCGGTCCATCACCTCGGTCGCGTGCGCGTGGTCGGTGACGGACAGCGGCGCGAGCCGGTCACCGTTGCGGTTCGCGGTGGCCATCACGCCTGAGACGAGTTCCCGCAGATCTGCCAGGGGGCCGTTCACGAACTCGTCGGTGATCAACCGTCCAGCCAGTTCCTCCGGAGTGGCGGTCTTGTCCGACCAGACCGCGATGTAGATCAGCTTCTCGATCAAGGACCGGTCCGAAGCCGTACCGATGTCCAGCGATCGGCCGAGGAAGGTCCGGGCCGGTCGCGGAAGCGGATCCGGCCGGACCGTGGGCGAGGGCGGTGCCGTCGTCCGGGCACGCAAGCGTGCGGCCACCAGCGCCCGGATCCTGTGCCGCTGTCCACTCACGTGGCGCCGCGTCAACGCCGCGGTCAGATAGGCCGGGTCGGCCCGTTGTTCCGGGGTATGGGTGGCATCGCCGAGGATCCGATCGAGCCGTGCCGCGATCGCCGGGCCGTCCTCCGCGCTGTCGATTCGCAACTCCGGGTCACGGCGACCGTCGTCCTCGGCGGCCTTGACCGCGGACACGGCGAACAAGGTGAAATCGGCGGGGTCGGTGACCGTGAATCCCGCCGCCTGCGCCGCCCGCGCGAGCTCGGTGACGGACAATTCGGGGCGCGCGACCGCCTGCCACCACAACCAGACGGTCAGCTCGTCCGGCGCGTCGAGGTCGAACTTCCCGGGGTGGGACGCGCCCACGAATCGGGGGCTCCAAAGCTCTCCGGTCTTCTTCAGCGTCGATTGCGCCTGGACGATCGCTTTCACGGCATCGGAGTGCCTGAGGTCCGTGAAACCCGCGGAGAGCAGATGCGAGGCCAGCACGTCCTCGCCGATGTTCCCATGCAGGCGAAGAATCTCCCCGGCGGCCTCGCGTGCTTCCCGGGTCCTCGGGTCCGTGCCGGCTCGTTCGCCCGCGGGGTCGGTCACGGTGGCCTTGCGTTTGGGACCGAGGTGGAGGGTTTCCGGGGGGTGGGGCTCGGGGGTGTTGACGGCGCCGCTGGGGGTGATGGTGACGGGCCGATCGAGGTGGGCGATGGCGAGGGTGGTGCCGAGGGCAGTGCGGATCGCGGGTGCGAGATGGCCGTGGTGAGCCTGAGTGAGGTCGCATGACCAGAGCTTGATGGTGGTGTCGCGGTTCCAGGTGGCCAGCTGCGGGGGAAGTCCGGCGAGGGTGGTGGCGAGCTGCTGATGTGGCCGCGGGGTGGGGTGATCCCGGTGGCCGGGGAGCAGGAAGGTGCCGTCGCCACCGCTCTCGACGATGACTCGGTAGACACCGGGTTCGGCGCGCGGGAAGGCGTTGAGGACGTTGGCGGTGTAGGTGTCATGAAGGAAGGCGACACCGCCGTTGTCGGGGAGCGGGATGGCGCGTAGCGGCCCCGCCGGGCCGATGCCGGCAGGTGCGGCGCCGTCGAGCCTGCCGATGGCGGGGGAAACCTGTGGTGAGTCGGACGCGCCGAGGAAGGCTGATGTCCCGGCCACGGGAACCGCGGTTTGGACCGTGCCGGCGTGCGTGAGCGGGGCTGCCTCGGGCTGAGCGGTCATCACCGCGGCGGGCGTGTGCGCGGTTTCGCGCGCTTCAGGCGCGGCGGGTTCGATCGCGCCGGTCACGGTAGTGGAAGGCGGGGGAGCCGGTGTGCGGTAAATCGTGCCGAAAGTGTGCGAGCTGATGGCGTAGGCCGGTGCTCCCACCGCGTCCCAGGCGGTCTTTTCGTTGTGGAGGATGGTGAAATCGGGCGACGTGGGTGGGTGAAAGGTGTCGAGACTGATGCCGCCATGGGCGGTGGTCGTGGTACGGCCGCCGCCGTAGCGGGAGAGGGCGCCGAGGGCGCCGAGGAAGGGATTGCCGTGCGGGTCGTGAAGCAGGTAGTTGATCGGCACGGCGGCGATGACGGCGGTGGTGAACTGTCCGAGGGCGTAGGCGAGGTCGCCGAACGCGGTCAGCGGTCCCTTGATCGCCGCGACCACCTCGCCGACGTGGACGCCGCTGCCGGCGGCACGCGGTAGCAGCACGTCGAGGTGCCCGGGGTCGGCCTCCAGCCGGTCCCGCAGGGAGAAAGCGGTCCTGCGGACTCCACCGGCGGCCGCGTGGAAGACTCCGGCGAACGCGCCGCCCAGCGCGCCCCCGGCCAGCGACGAGGTCAAGGACCGGGTGTCCCAGCCCTCACGGTCACCATCGGCGATCTGCCTGGCCTGGACCCCGAAATCGGTGCCGCCCATCAACGCCGCCCCGAACACGGCGAACCCGCCGGTCTTGACCGTCAGATTCTTCGCGAACGTGAGCAAGGCCGTCCTCGTCGCCTGCGACAACCCGCCCCGCATCGACAACTGACTCAGCTGGACGACCAGAGCGCGCCAGATGGCGGACAGCGCCACCCGGGCGGCCGCGATCACCACCCCGGTGAACAACGCCCCGACCACCGTGGCCAGCAGATGCAGGACCGCGGCCAAGGTGAACGCGGCGAACACCACGAACATCACCTTGGTCTTGTAGACATCCGCCGCCGCGTTCTGCGACATCTTCGCCAGCCGCCCGGCCGCGTCGCCCAGACCCGCCACCGCATCGGCGATCGTCATCCCCAGAAACCGGGCGAAGAACTCCGCTGTCTCGCCTGCGGCCTCCCGCGACACCCCGGCCCCCGATGCCCGGGCGGCCGCCTCCAGCACGTCGGCGGCCATCTCGAAGGCCTCCCACGCCTTCCACAACGCGACCAAACCCCGATCGTCGCTCTCCGGCCACGACAACCCCAGCGTGAATTCCAGAAAGCGCCGCACCTCCGGCGGAACGGCCACCCCACCCCCGCCCACAACGGACCCCTCCCCGTACCTGGCTGATCACTCAGCGGACACTTTCCGACACGGACGGCAATATTCTGCTTTCGGCGGGCGCCTGAGACCGGCCATGCGTCAGTCAGGCGGTCTCATCGGAGGGAATTACCTCACGGACCGACCGTGCGTACCCGTCCCGGTCCGGGACCGCCGGCGGGCGTTCCGTTGAGGGTTCTCCTGGGGGCGTGAGCGGCGATGAGGGTTATTGAGGGGTGAGGCAGAGGTGGCGTGTCCGTGGGCTGGTCAGCGGCTCTGCGCGATGCCGGACCTTTCGCACCCACTGTGTGGATTTTGGGGCGTTGGATGACCAGAAATCCACACAGTGGGTGCGTGACCGGACCAATCGCGAAGGGGTGTGTGGAAACAGGGACGTTCAACGTCCCCATTTCCACACGCCCCTCACCCTGAGCGACACCCCGCGCCCTCAGCGGCCACCGGACACCTTGGTCTTACCCCTCAAGAGAGCCGGGCAAAGTCATCCTGACAGTGTCCTCTATGGACAGTCGATAAGGTGCCATGCCACGGGGACGACCCTCTTCACCAAAGCGTGCGCGTTTCACGAGAGCGGCAGGACCTCGGGATCGCCGCCGGGCCGCGGTGGTTCCGTACGGTGACGGAAAGACCACCCGGCAGGTGTGTTCGGCGATTCTCGCTGCCCTTTCAGACTGTCCGGGCACCGGGCCTGGTGGGGGTTCCTCCCACCGATGGCGAGTGCGGCCGTCGTCCGGCGGGCGTCCCCCGATTGCGGGGGAAATGCTCAGGTGAGGACGTGTTCGCTGCCGGAGGAAGGTGAGAGTGGGTGAGCGGCGGTGCGGTGAACCTGCCTCCGGAATTGCAGAAGTTCTTCCAGGTGACGCTGGGGATGCCTTGGCCGGAAAGCAACGACAAGGGCCTGTACGCGATCAGTGATGCCTGGCAGCGGTTCGCGACGGCACTGGACGAGTTCGAGCGGGCGGTGGAAGCCGGCGGGGCCGGCGTCGCCGAGGCGCTCGCCTCCGAGGTGGGCGAGTTCTTTTCGTCCTGGCTGAAGAGTGACGCCGCCTCCGGCCTGGGCCAGTTGCGGACGTCGGCCGCCGAGCTGGAGCGCATGGCGAAGAACAGCGCGGCCAACGTGGTCAAGTCCAAGGTCATGATGGTGGCCATCGCGCTCATGGCGCTGGCCTCCGTGATCGAACTGCTGGTCTCGGTGTTCGGGGCGCTGTTCGTGGGCGTGGTGCTGGCGGGAGCCCGGGCCGCGCTGGCGGCCCTGTGGCGTGCGCTGGTGACCCGGCTCGGTTCCCTGACGATGCGAGGAGTGGGAATCGGGCTGGCCGAAGTCGGTAAGCAGGCGGCGAAGTTCGCGGCGATCGGCGGCGGTTTGTTCGGTGGGCTCGATCTGACGATCCAGGGTGTCCAGCAGGCGGCAGGACTTCGTGCGGACCTGGACGGACACTCGCTGCTGGGGTCGTTCGTGGGCGGGGCGATGGGGGGCGCGTTCGCGGGGATCGTGCACGCGGGCGCGATCTGGTTGCGGGGCACGGCGCAGACCGTGCCGAAGGGCCTGCCGGGAGTGCTGCGCGCGTCCGGGCATTTCTCCTATGGATCGGCGCAGGTGCTGGCGGCGTTGGCGACCGCGCCGTTGATCAACATCGCGACCGGCGCCCCGGGGACCAGCCCGTGGCTGGGGGTGCTGGGGGCGCTCAGCGGGTTCGGCGGGGGTCGCCGTGGCGGGGAGGCCGGTTCACTGGATGACTCGGCACCGGGATTCGAGCTGTCGAAGGCACCGGAGCTGACGATCCCCGATGTCGAGGAGAAACCCGCCGCCGGCAAGGCCGACGCCGGGAGCGAGCCGCCCATCGGCGCCGACGTCGCGAAGTTCCTTGGCGAGGAGGCCAAGCAGAAGTCTTCGGTGATCGCTGACGTGCCGGAAGCCGCACCGCCGTACTCGACGTTCGCGCCACCAGCCTATTCGCCCGCGACGATCGCGGACGGCAGCCCGGCCGCTGCCGCTGTGGGGGAGAGCGCACGGCGGCTCGGCACGCTTTTCACCGCCGAACCCGCCATCGCGGCGGGACCGGTTTCCGTCGGCCGGACGTCGTCACAGGCTGCCGCGATCCCTCTCGCCGCCGCGGTCCCGGCTGCGATACCGTCCATTCAGGACGGTCCGGCCCGCGTCGTCGCCGCGCCGGCCACGGAGACCGCGCGCCTGGGTGCCGAAACCCGGTCAGGCGGTGAGGTGGCCGCGCGGATCGCGGCCGCCGCGGGCGGCAGCGCTCACTCGCCGGTCACGTCGTCAGCCGGACAGCCCACGACCGCGCCGAGCACTGGCGGGGAGCGGTCGGTGACCACTGTGGGCCGGGCTTCCGGTGGCGAGCTCCCGACGCTGTCCGACCGGGCGGCCCCGATGTCGTCGGAGCCCACGCGCCCCGGGGTAGCCGACCGAATGGCCGCCGCCGTGGACCCGAGGGCGACCGCGCCGGCCGCCGCCGACGGCCGGATCGAGGCGACCAGTCCGGAACCGGCTCCCGACAGTCACTCCGCGAAGGCAGCTGAGCCGGAGCGTGCGGTGGTGACGGTCCCGCTGGCGGGCGACGGCAACCTGATGGGCGCCGTGGCGTTCGTGCCGCGTGAGGCCGCGGGTCCGGTCGCCGCCGCGGTGGCGCGCATGGACGTCGAGCCGGGGACGTTCGTGGTCGTGGGCCGCCATAGCGACGGCAGGCTCGAAGTGCCGGAAGAAGCGGGTCCGGGTGCGGTGGCGGAGCTGCCGGCGACGCTGGTGCCGTGGTCGCGGATGTCGCGATTGCTGCTGGTGGCGTGCGATTTGACGCATCCGGTGGTGGAGTCGGTGCAGCGGCAAGTGGACGCGCGGCCGGACGCGCGGGATGTGCGGGTGGTGCCGTATGCGCTGGACGTGCGCCTGCATGTGCGTGCCAACGGGACGATCGTGCCGGGCGAGCGTCCGGCGGACGCGGTGGTGAGCCTCGATCCGGACACCTCCACGGAACCGGCTGTGGTGCGCGCGGAGACGGACCGGGTGCTGGTGCGGGTGGCCACCGGGGCGGACGTCTCGGCGGTGGCCCGGCAGCTCCGTGTGGAGGGGGTCGATCAACGCCCGGTCCTCCGGCTGGAGGGACCGGATTTCCGGTCGTTGCCGGGGTTCGCGCAGGAGCTCAGTGCCGAGCTCGGACGTCCGGTCGACCGGCGGCCCACCGCCGGCCGGTCCTGGGTCCGGCATTTTCCCGACGGCCGGGAGCCGGTGGTGCATTCCCGGCCGTGGTCGGCCGAGGCCGAGGCGACGGCCCGGCGGAACGCGGAGGCCGCGGAGGCCGCGGAGGCGGACTTCGAGCGCGCCTCGGTCGAAGCCGATCAACTGGAGGCCGAGGCACGGCTGCTCATCCAGGAGACCCTGGACGTCATCCAGCGAATGCCGATGGCTAACGCCGTACTGCAAACGGTCGCGCCGGACGGCTACCTCTGGGATGCCGATCGTGACCTGATCGGTCCCGACGGTGACACCTTTGAGCTGGATAAATTCGCCGATGTGGCTGAGCACCGGGTGGATGTCTGGCGGCAGGCTCCGGTAGACCCCGGCCGCAATGCCGACTTTCTCACGCGGCTGAGGCAATGGGGCAGGGCGATCGACGAACTGCGGGAGGAACGGCGGGACTGGGAGCGCCAGGAGATCCGGCGTTACGCGGGCGAGATCGGTCCGCTGCCGATCGGCTCGACGGGCGACCACCACGCTTGGTCCGGGCACGGTTACGTCGGGTTCGCCGTTTCGGCGCGGGCGCGGATCCCCGGTGACGACCGGACGATCGCGCTGCCGCAGGGATGGCGATCGAGCCCGGACAGGTCGGCCTTCCGGTCACCACCGGCCTGGTTCCAGCAGCACGGGTGGGGAGCGTTCGCCGCCACGATCGCCGGGTCGCCCGGCGTCGACGCTCTGCACGTGGACCTCGGACCCGCAGGGCCGGGAACCGCCGAGGTCTTGGTGGACGTCGCGTACCGCTTGGCGCGGCTGGGCAAGATCTTCGAGAGACCGATCTTCGATCTCGCGGTCGCCGCGGCCGGACGTACCCCGCCGATGCTCCGGACGGAGGCCGTACCGAATCCTTACCCCTCGGCACCGGGTGTCACCGAGAGCGGCGGGTACAACGGCGGTCCGCACGATCACATCGAGTTCGGAAACTTCTTCTCGCTCCACGAGGATTCGGTCTCTTTCCGGCTGCCCTACATCGTCCGTGACCCGGGCGCGTTGGTGGCGCTCTCGGACTTGTACCTGGGCCTGCTGGACAGTGCGGCTCAGCCGAGCGTGGTACTCGAACGCCGCGTTCTCGACGAGGACTCGGCCTACCAGGTGGCCGCCGATCCGGCAAGGACGTCGAGCAGCGCACAGTTCCACGATCTGCTGGAGATCCTCCAAGCGGATCCGGCGGCCGAGGCGCGGCTGCTCCGCCTGTTCGCGAACGTCCCGGAAGGACACACCGCCCGATGGGAAGGCGCCGATCCGTCTATCGGACGAGGCAGCGTCCGGGTGTTCCCCGGCCTCGGCGCGGACTTCGGCGGAGTCCTGCGGTCGCTCGAAACAGTGCGGGTCCCGCCGGGCGTCCAGCTGGTCGTGGCCGAGCGGGTATCCGGTGGCTTGCTCAGGCCCGACGGCGGACGGTTGCCGTTCGAAGAGTTCCGGAGGATCTTGGCAGGCCGGGAGCCGGCGGACCGGCTCGGGCAGACTCCGGAAGCGCTCGCGGCCGGAATCGCCCGGGGGCGGCTCGCTCTCGCGGTGTCCCGTTTCCCGGCCGGGCAGGCCCAGAGTCTCGCCGATGTGCTGGGCACGCCGCTGCTGGCCACCGGGGGCCAGGTCGTCCGTGATTCCGACGGCCGGATCCGATCGGACCTGCACTGGACCCAGTTCTGGCCGAACGATCCCACCGCGGTCTGGACTGCCCGCGCTACGGATTTGGGCGACGCGGTGGCCTTGGCACACGGCCGCTTCCCCTCGGACGTCCCGGCCCTGCTGGAGGACTTCCACGCGAACCTCGCGTCGGCCGATCGGCATCTGGCTGCGCTGGCCGGTGAGGATCTTGACGCACTGCTTACGAGACAAGGCGCCCTGCGCGATCGCGCGGACGCCCTTTCCGCCGTGCCCGCCGGAGAGGTTCCCGCGCGGTTCGCGCTCGACAGCGTGGTGGCGGCGGCGGACCTGCGAACCCGGCTGCGGACGCTCCGGGACGCAGCGCTGTCCGAGCTCTTCGAGTACGAACGAGGGCATGGGGTTCCGGCCGGGGGCACGCGCCTCGTACCGAATTTCCGGGCCAGCACGGTCGAGCCGCCGGCGGGCAACGTGCAACTGCGGTTGGCATTCCACGGTCACGATGCCGCCGTCGGCCAGGCCGGCCTAGGCGACGTCCTCGACGTGGCGGGCGGAGCCTGGACGCATGAGCGCGGACCGGAGGGCACCCGGTTCCTGCGTTCACCGCTCCAGCCGACGGAGGAGGTCTTCACACAGCTGGATCAGTTGGCACGGTCGGCCGATGACGGAGCGTGGCCGGCCGGCGGTCTCGGTGCCCAGATCCGGGTGGACGCCGGGCGCCTGCTGACGCGGACCGAACGAGGACGGCTGCTGCGGCTGGTGAAGGCGTTCGAGGCGACCCTCTACCGGTTCGGCGGGGCCGAGCTGTCCTTGCACGAAGTCCGGCCAGTGGTGCTGCCCGAACGCGGCCTGGGACAGGGTCCGGCCGCGCTCGCCGACGACGGAGCCGACGCCGTCGGCTTCGAGATCGACCACGCCGCGGGGACCGAACTCGTCCGGCTGGGGTTCTGGCGCAGCAGCTTCGACCCGACGGTGCTCGTCTCGCAAACGGCGCTGTCGAGGGCGTTGATCCAGGCCGCGAAGGATCCGCTGATCGACCGGGTGCTGGACGGCCTGATGCGGGAACCCCGTCTGGTCAACGATCCGGACGGTTCGGGTTCCCCGCTGGATGGCCTGGCGGACCTGTTCGACCTGATCGAGGTCTCCCAGAAGATCGAGGGACTCATCGTCGTCACCTACGCGCACAGTGCGGACTGGGCCGGTGGGGACCGGACCGATCCGCACGGCTTGTCCCGCCTGGTCCGCCGCGAAAATGTCGCGATCTTCCCCGGCGTGGGCGAATCCGTCGGACAGGTCTTGGAACGGGTGTACTCGCTGGATGCCCAGCCTGGCGCGCACCTGGTAATTGGCACCCCCGGTTCCGCCCGCGGGAGCTTGTCGGCCTGGAACGGGGACGAGCTGACCGCCGAGCACCTGGCCGACGCCCTGAGCTGGTCAGTGCCTGCGTCGGCAGGCGATCGGGTGCCGCCGCTCGGACTGGTCGTGCCGGGCGGAGCCAGAGGAATTGCCGGTCCGCTGGCCGAGCTGCTCGGGACGCCGGTTTTCGCCACCCGCGGCGACGTCCGGGTCGAGAACGGGGCCGCCGTGACCGACCGGGGCTGGCTCGAGTTCGGCCCGGACGGACGATCGCGCGAGACCGGCGAGACGGTACTGACCGCGGCGTTGCTCGCCGGTTCCCAAGGCAGACCACTCCAGGCTGTCTCACTGCCATTCCGCGAAGCGACGGTTTCACGCGGCGATGTGGTGGTGACTCCGCTGCCTGCCCGCGGGGCGCTGGTGGGCGGCGCGGCCTTCGTGCCGCGGGAAGCGGCTGGCGCGGTGGCCGCGGCGGTGGGGCGAATGGATGTCGAGCCGGGAACCTACGTGCTGATGGGACGGCATCGTGCCGGTGCGCTGGAGGTGCCATCGGGCCGGTCGGAGGTGGCGGCGGCGCTGGACGCGCTGCCGGTGTCGATGGTGCCGTGGTCGCGCATGTCGCGGCTGCTGCTGGTGGCGTGCGATCTGACGCATCCGGTGGTGGAGTCGGTGCAGCGGTACGTGGACGCGCGGCCGGACGCGGCGGGCGTGCGGGTGGTGCCGTATGCGCTGGAGGTGCGCCTGCACGTGCGGGCCGACGGGACGATCGTCGCGGGGGAGCGGCCGCCGGACGCGGTGGTGAGCCTCGATCCGGACGCCGTTGCGGAACCGGCCGTGGTGCGCGCGGAGACAGACCGGGTGCAGGTGTACCTCCGGGCCGATTCGGAGGTCGCCGCGGTGGCCGCCCAGCTCCGCGCGTCCGGTTTCGACCGGCGCCCGGTCCTTCGAGTGTCCGGTTTGGGCGCGGACGGACTGCCGAGGTTCGCGCAGGCACTGAGCGTGGAGCTCGGCCGTCCGGTGGACATCAGGACATGGTCCGGCAGGTCCTGGGTGCGGCACTTCGCCGATGAGCCGCCGTACTTGCTTTCCTGGCTGCCCAGGACGGGATACGTCCAGGAGGCCGAAACAGTCGTGCCTGTCGCGGTGGCCGCTGAGCGCGCGGCCCAGGATGCCGACGAAGTCGTGCGGGAGGCGCGTGCCCTCGTCGCGGAGGCGATGGATCTCGCGCTGCTCCTGCCGCCGGATCGGGGCCTGCTGCGGCGAGTCGCGCCGCCTGGGTACACCTGGGACAGGGAGCGGAACCTGGTCGACCGTGACGGAGAAGTTCACGAGGTCAGCGACGCAATCGGCGGATGGCTCGAGTCGTGGCGGATGGCGTCCGCTGATGGCGACCGTACCGCCGTCCTTCGCTCCGACCTGCGGCAGTGGGGTCGGGTGGTCGACGAACTGCGGGCAGGCTGGCGGAGCTGGGCGCACGAGGAGATCACGAGGTACGCGGAGACCTCGTCGCGGCGGTGGCCGCCGCCGGACGAGCTTCTCGCCGAGGTCGCTGCCGGGTACAGCGGGTTCGCCGTCTCGGGCCGCACTCTTCACCCCGACATTCCGGCGGTACTGGTCAGCGACTGGGCGACCGGTGGGGGTGGATCGGCCTTCCGCTCGCCTCCCGGCTGGTTCGGCGACCACGACTGGACGGCGTTCGCGGACATGATGTCCGGGCCGCTCGCGGTGGACGCGATCCACCTCGGTAACGAAGTCGTCGTGGAACAGGCAATGAGACCGGAGTTCGATCGCGCGGTCTACGACCTGGCGCGGCTCGGCAAGATCTTCGAGGGGGTCATCTTCGAACTCGTGGCCGCCGCGGCGGGGCCGGGCGTGGCGGCGAACCGGAGCGCCGTCCTGCCGAACCCGTATCCCACGACGGCGGGCACCGCGGAAATCGGTGGTTACAACGCCAGCCCGCGGGACCTCATCGCTTTCGAAGGACTCTCTTTCGCCGGCGCTCCGTCGGTGACCTTCCGGTTGCCGTTCCCGGTCCAGGATCCGGCAGCGATCGTGGCCCTGACGAATCTCTTCGCCAGACTCTACGACGCCGCCTGGGACGCGCGGCCGCCATCCGAGCTCCTCCTGCGCGATGAGCGCGGGGCGTACGTCGCCGGTGCCGTTCCCGCGACGGTATCCAGGACCGCGCGTTTCCTCGACCTGCTCGAAATACTCCGCCTGTCGCCGGAGGATCAAGAGCCGCTGTTCCGCCTTTTCGCGAAGGTCGAAGATGGGCAGGACCTTGTCCGGAACGCGTCGGACGGCTCGGTGGGACGGGGCAACGTCCGGGTGTTCCCCGGCCCCGGCTCCGAGCTCGGCCGGACGCTCGAACTGCTCGAAGCGCTCTCGACGCCGCGGGACACGCACCTCGTGCTCGCCGAGAGGGCGCCGAAGGGTGACTCACTGCTCCTGGCCGACGGCCGCCTGCCGTTCGAGGAGTTCGTGGCTCGGCTGGCCGAGCGGGACTTGGCGGGCCTGCTCGGGCAGACGGCGGGGACGCTCGCGGACGGGATCGTCCGCGGTCGTCTCGGCGTCGCGGTGTCCTGGCTGCGGCCGGAGCAGGCGCAGAGCCTGGCCGACGGAGTGGGGGTGCCGGTGCTGGCCACGGCCGGCGAAGTGGTCCACCGGTCCGCCGCGGGGATCACCTCGAGCCGGTCCTGGGTCCAGTTCTGGCCGGGGGACGCCGAGGCCGCCTGGGATACGCGGGAACGCACGTTCGACGATGCCCTCGCCGCCGCCCGCGGCAGGTTCCCGTCGGACAAGAAGGCGCTGCTACGCAGCTACTTCGAGGAGCTCCACGTGGTTGAACACCACCTGGACGTCCTGGACACCGAACACCATGGAGACGCTGCGAACGCCTTCCACCTTCTCTTCGTGGACCTGCGCTCACTGGATGGCGCCCCGGCGGGGGCTTTCGCTTCGTCCTTCGCGCTCGGCAGGATCGCGACAACCGCGGATCTGCGGGCCCGGCTACGGGTTTCCCGGCTCGCCGAGACGGTGGAGGCTCAGGCCGAGCTGCGGCTGCTCCGGACCCCGGACGACGGCTCCGGGCGGCTGATCGACGGCCTGGACGTCACCACGCTCGAACCCCCGGACGGCCGGGTCGAGGTGGCACTGGCCCTCCCTGCGGATCGAAATGGTGCCGCGACGGATGGACGAGAGAGACAGGCGATGGACGCCGGCGGCACGCGGTTCGTCCGCTTGCCGATGCAGCAGACCTCGTCCGTTTTCGCGCAGCTGGACTCGCTGGGCAGGGAAGCCGGGGCCGGCAACAGGGCGCTCGGAACCGTGATCCGGGTCGATCCCGGGGAGTTCCTCACATCCGCCGAACGCCGGCGGCTCCTGCGCTTGGTGAAGGGTTTCGAAGCTCAGCTCTTTCACTTCGGCGGTTCCCGTCGGTCGCCGGTCGAGACACGGCCGGTCGTTTTTCCCGAACGCGGCACGACGCAGGACCCGGCCGCGCTGCCGGACGACGGGGTGAACGCGGTCGGTTTCGAGGTCGACCCCGGCACCGGTACCGAACGGATCCGCCTGGGATTTTGGCCCGGCAGCTCCGATCCCGCCGTGCTCGCCGCGCAGACGGCGCTTTCGGTCGCGCTGGTCGAAGCGGCCAAGGACGGCCTTCTCGACGGGCCGCTCGATCATCGCATGCGTGAGCCCCGGCTCGTCGACGATCCTGTCGACCCGGACCTCGGCGAGGCCGCCTTGATCAGCGAGCTGATGGACCTGTTGGAGCTGCTCTCCGTCTCCCGGGATCTGAGTCACCTCGCCGCCTTCGTCTACGCCGAGAGTGCAAGCCGGAGCGAGGGGCCGAGTCCGGCACTGGCGCAGGGGAGGTCTTCTCTGCTTCGGCGGGAGGCTGTCACGCTGGTTCCGGAAGCCCGGGCACTGGCCGTGGAGCGGCTCTACTCCCTCGACGCGCAGCCCGGCGCGCACCTCTTGCTCGGGACCCTCAACGGTGACGGTCCGGCGCTGCGCACGTGGAACGGGACCGAACTCCCGATCGACGCGCTGGCCCGCGCGCTGGCCGAGTCCGTGCCGGGGCTCCTCAGGGGCGCGACGGCCACGAAGCTCGCCTTGGTCGTGCCGCGTGGTGCCCTCGTGCTCGGCGGCCCGCTCGCGACGCACCTCGGCATGACCGTTCTGGCCACCCGCGGCGAAGTCCGGGTCGAGGACGGGGTCGCCGTGGCCGACCGGGGATGGATCGAATTCGGCCCGGACGGCCGCGCTCGTGATACGTCCGAAGTGGACTTGACCGAGGCGCTGCGCGGCCGGGCGATCGAGTCGAGCCGCGCCGCGCGCTCGTTCCCCGTTCCCTTGCCGGACGGCGCGGCCTTCGTCCGGCGGCGTCCGGACGGGCGGCTGGAGTGGTCCGTCGACCGGCGGGAAGCGGTGGTGATGCCGGACGGACTGCCGGGCACGGCGGCGCCGTGGGCGCGGATGTCGGGACGGGCACCGACGACGCGGCTCGTGACGGGAGGCGAGACGTCACAGCCGACGTTGGCCGCCTTGATGGGCCTCGAACCACCTCGGGACGGGGCCGGTCCCGCCCAGTCCGCGGGCACACCGGCACGTCTGCCCGCGATCGCCGCGATCACCGCGGATCAGGTCATCAGGCAGCTGTCCACGGTCGGCCTCGACCGGGGCGACGGCGAACTCACCGGTGTCTCCGCCGGGGCTTTCAACGACGGCGCCGAAGCCCGTGCCTGGGCGAGCGCGGTCGAGCACGAAGATCTCCGGCGGATCTGGACGCCGGGCAGCACCGTGCCCCAGCCCGTGCCGTGGCAGCACCTGACGTGGAATCCGGTGCACCTCCTGGTTTTCGGTGACGGGTCCGGCTTCCTCAACACGCGGGGTGGCCGGTCCGGATGGCTGGCCGGGGCGCAATTCGGCGAAAGCTTGGCCGCCGACGCGGAGTTCCGCCGCGCGGCCGGCGAGTACGCCGCGGCGCCGCTGGTCGTCACCGGATTGTCCGGCGCGCCCGCGCGGATCGCGGAGCAGGTGCTGGCGTTGCAAGCCGCGCTACGCCGGGCCGGAATGATGCGCGACATCTACCTCGCGCCGTCCCACACCGCGCTGCGCCCGGACGGTGGCTTCGAGGTTCCGCCGGGACGGACGTTCACTCTCTTCAGCGCGCCACCCCCACGGCCGGAGGAAGTCCGCGTCGACTATCACACGGCTCGGAACGGGGAACTCGTCATGGCTTCGCTGCCTTCCACCAACCACCTCGACCAGGCGACATGGGCATCCCTGCTCACCGAGGACACCGAGCGCACCTATTACGAATGGTCCACTCGCTACCAGGAGGACGTCGGATACGACACCTACGGGATCGGCGCCGACGGCAGCCGGCTGGTCGTCGAGCGGGAGACCCCGTGGGCCCGGCTCGGGGTCCGGCCGTTCTACTTGGCAGGCGGCGGGAACGCGACGGGTTTCCAGGCGGCGTTGTCACCTCCGGGAGGCGACAACTTCGCGGCGGACCCCCGGTTTCTGCACGACTTGATCGTGTCGCGAGGGCTGCTGGCCGACGTTCCGCCTCGTCGGCGCAACGGCTTGGCGCTGATTTTCTGTTCCGTGGGAAGCGGGGCCGAGGAAAGTGTCGCCGTACGTCTGCTGGACTTGTTACGGCCGAGCCTGGGCGCGGACTGGACAGGATTCGCGGCCACGAACGCGATCGTGCTCCCGGTCCTCGAACACCGGGAGAACCCCTTGGTCCTCGAGAGCGGTGGTCAGTTCGCCGTCTATTCCGCCGCGACGCGGCAGGTCCGTACCTATCGCGGCGCGGAAGTGGGCTGAGCCGCAAGGCCGGGAGTTGATCACCGCTGGTGATGATGGGAAGGAACTCGTGGACCCTCGCTATCTTGAGTTCTGCCCAGAGGGCACTCTCTATTACGACAAGCCGCGTGGTCGGCCCGGATACGAGGAATTCGCGTCGGTGGCGCCGGTGCCCGAGATGATCAGCATCGAAAGCGGCCTGAGCCTGCTGATCTGCAACTTCACTGTCGCGTAAGCGGGTGTCGTGAGTGGCAAAGAGGGTTCTAACCCGAATCGCCACACGCGACCACCTGGGCCGATCTGCGTGTGGGTGGTGCCGGGATCGCGCCGGTCCGGCGGCCGGGGCATCCAGGGGAAGTCGGTGGGTCGTGTCGCGAAAGCCACTTTCGCAACCTTCAACGTTGCGAAAGTGGCTTTCACAACCTACTTGACCATCGGAGAGGCGACTTTGCCGCGACCCTGGCGCGAGGACGGGGGCCTTCATGTACACGCACAGGCCTGATCTGCCACGCACGCGGACAGCCCGCGCTATCGAGTCCTTTGTGGACAGCAGACGGGGCCTTCCTCTTTGAAGCCTGTACGCGACCACGTCCGGAGAACACTCTTGCTGTCAATGCATATCGCGGGAAAAGGTAAAATAGGGCGGCCGGAATTGGACGATCAGACGGCTGCGCGCTTCGTTCACGTTCTGATTCCGATGCAAGCGCGGATGGCCCCGTGAAGCACCCGTTCTCGTGAACGGCACGATCCCGGAAAGCACCCGGAGGATGCCTGTAGCGGCCATCCGGATGATCTTCGCGAAGGCCACCGCAACCTGTGCGCGTGAAAGTGGCGCCACCCGGTCTTTCTCACTCCGAGTGACTGTTAGCGTGCGGAGAGAAGTCAAGATCAAACGGGTGGGAGGCCTTCGATGAATCGTTTCGTCACCGCGATACTCGGCGCTGCGTCGGCGAGTGCGCTGCTGATCGTGTCCAGTCCGCCGGCCCAGGCCGTCGCGGGCGAGGTCGTCGTCTTCTCGACCGAATTCCAGCGCGTGGACAGCTACAAGAACCCCGATGGCTGCACGATCCTGCCGATCGCCGCGCACGTTCTGGTCAATCAGACTTCTTCCGGTGTGGTCGTCCACGGGGATCCGCTCTGTTTGACCCCCGGGGTGCGGGTCGAGCCGGGCTACGGCTCCCACGTCCCGCCGATGAGCGGCTCGTTCTCGATCAGCCGCTGACCGGCCGGGTGACCACGAAATCGAGAAAGGCTCAAGTGTCTGTCGACCTTGTCGTCGTAGGAATCGGTTACGTCGGGCTGCCGTTGGCGGAAGCGGCGGGAACGGCGGGCTTGGCGGTCCTCGGTTACGACATCTCGTCCTTCGTCGTGGCGGAGGTGGCCGCCGGGCGGTCCCACGTGCCCGATGTGCCCTCGAACCGGCTGCGGGCGATGCGGGCGAAGGGGTTCACGGTGACGATGGACCCCGGTGTGCTCAGTACGGCGCAAACGATCGTCCTGTGCGTGCCGACGGGATTGAACTCCGACGGACGGCCGGATCTCGCCGCGGTGCGTGCCGCCGCGGAGACGGTCGCCGAACAGCTGCGGCCCGGCACCCTGGTAGTGCTCGAGTCTACGAGTTTCCCCGGTACCACCGACGAAATCGTGCGGCCGATCCTGGAGAAGCACGGTCTGACCGCCGGGGTGGACTTCGCCCTCGCATATTCGCCCGAACGGGTCGACCCCGGCAATATCCGGTTCGGCGTCCGCAACACCCCGAAGGTGGTCAGCGGCCACACCCCCTCGTGTGCTCGGCGGTGCGCGGAGTTCTACGGGCGGTTCGTCGACACGGTGGTGGTGGCTCGCGGAACCAGGGAGGCCGAGATGGCCAAACTGCTGGAGAACACTTACCGGTACGTGAACATCGCCCTGGTCAACGAGATCGCGATCTTCTGCGACCGGCTCGGCGTCGACGTCTGGGACGTGCTGCACTGCGCCGCGACCAAGCCGTTCGGCTTCATGCCGTTCAGCCCCGGTCCCGGAGTCGGCGGGCACTGCATCCCGGTCGATCCCAAATACCTGCTGGACAAGGCCGAACGGGAAGGCGCGGAGCTCGGCATCGTGCGCGCGGCCCGCTCGGTGGACGACGGCATGCCGGAGCACGTGGTCGAACGGGTGACCCGGCTGCTCGCCGAGATCGCGAAACCTTTGCCGGGAGCGAAAGTGCTCCTGCTCGGTGTCGCGTACAAACCCGACGTGCCGGATACGCGGGAGTCCTCCGCCATCCGGGTCGCGGTCCGGCTGCGTGCCCTCGGAGCCGACGTTTCCTACCACGATCCGGTGGCGCTCGCGGTGCCCGAACTGGGGCCGCCCGTGAGCGATCTCGAAACGGCGCTGTGGACCGCGGACGTGACCGTTCTCCTGGTGCCGCACCGCGCCTACCAGCTCAGCCGGCTGGCCTCGACAGCCCGGCTGTTGTTCGACACGACGGGACAGGTTCCCGGAGAGGAGGTCGTCCGCCTCTGATCGACCCGCCGGTGCCGACGCCGGTGAACAGGTAGCGCAATGCCGACGAAAATTTCCCCTGAACGGAGTGTTTACGCATGACCACCGCCGTCAAGAACGACAGGCTCAAGAAGCGTTTCGAAAAGTGGGACGTCAACGGGAACGGCAAGATCGAGAAGTCCGACTTCGAGGCCGAGGCAGGCCGGATCATCAACGCGTTCGGTGAAGATCCGGCTTCACCGCAGGCGCGCGCGGTCAAGGATTCCTTCGTGGCGATGTACGAGTACCTGGCGAGCAAGGCGGGTGCCGGCCCGAACGGCGCGCTGAGCGAGAAGCAGTTCACCGAGGTCATCGAGGCGCAGATCTTCCAGGAGGGTGACTCGGGCTTCGACCGGGTGGCCCGGCCCACCATCGCGGCGATCGTCGGCCTCTGCGACACCGACGGCGACGGGGAGATCAACCAGCGGGAGTTCGCCAAGTGGCTGGACGCCATCGGTGTCGAGCCCTCGGCCGTGGCGCCCGCGTTCAAGGCCATCGACGTGAACGGCAACGGGAAGCTGACGGTCGACGAGCTCGTGCACGCGGTCCGCGACTACCACCTCGGCAAGAGCGACGTCCCGCTGCTGGGCAAGTAACGGCGGACTGAAACACGGTGGTGAGTGGCCTGCCCCGGGCCACTCACCACCGGCCGCTGAAGCGCACTTCCTGTTCCGGCCGGAGAGCGGCTTCCTCGCCGGTTATGGTCCGCGTGCTGTGGATGAGGATGTTGTAGTGGTTGGGGAAATGGCAGGCGTCGAAGCCGAGTACCGTGCCGACGAGTTCGGAACCGATCCGGACTTCGTCGCCGCGGTCGATCACTCCGGCGCGGCCGATTTCGGCGAAACCGAGGAAGCCGACGTGGTCGATCACCGCTCCGGGTGCGGTGTCCTCGTGGGTCGTGGTGACGAGTTCGTGGATCTCACCGGCGCGGACGCATCGGCTCGCGAACGGCTCCAGGCTCATTCCCCGGTCGTCACGGCGATGTACCAGTACCTTCACCAGCGTGCCGGTGACCTGGCGCTTCGGTCCGTTCTCCCGCATCACGTTCCCTTCGGTAGCATTCATCCACTATGGACAGTCCGGCGAGGCCGCCGTCGTGCCAGGCTCCCTTCCTTCGGATGGCGACGGCGAAATCACGCAGCAATCCGGCGTATTCGTGCCACAGCGACTCCTTGAACTCCGGGAAACCGCTCAGCATGTCCGCGTACAACCGGGTGCCGTCCGTCAGTCGCACCTCGATGTCCTTGGCCTCCCCGGGAAACGACCAGTCGAGTTCCACGACGGCACCGTCGAGTTCGAGGGTCGCCAGCCGGTCGACGCCGTCGGCGTCGCGGGTGATCCGGACGTGGCGCAGCGCCACCGGGCCGAGGAACAGACGAACCAGGTCGAGCGCGTTGGGACCGTTGTCCGCGACGCAGCCGCCGCCGCACCGCGCCGCGTCGAGATACCAGCGATCGCCGCCGACGTGTTCTTCGATCCGCTCCAGGTAGCGGACCTTCACCGATTCGATCGGTGCCGCGTCCACGAGTTCCTCACGCAGGGCGAGGACGTTTGCGTTGTATCGCCGATGAAAGGCGGTGAACAGTGCCACGTTCCGAGCCGCGGCCCTGCTCACGAGATCCTCGCCGTCCGCGAGTGCGGTGGCGAGCGGTTTCTCGACACAGACCGGCAGGCCCGCGTCCAGCACGTCCCGGCACACGGCGGCGTGGACGTCGTTGGGCGCGGTCACGATCACCGCGTCGAGTCCTCCGGCGGCGAGCATCGAACGATGGTCGCGGTACCCGGGGACCGGTACGTCGCGCAGCGCGGCCGGGTCGAGATCGCAGACGGCGGCCAGGGTGAAGTCCGGGGAGTGCCCGACCGCGGCGAGGTAGAAGCGGGAGATGACGCCGAGACCCACGACACCGACGCGGATCATCCGGCCATCCTCGCCGACGCCGCGCGCAGTTCCTCGAAGATCGCGGCGGGGATCGGTACCCCATGCTCACGGAATCTCGCGGCGCGTTCCCCCTCGTGCCAGCCGGGGTAGACCACCGGTGCGCCGGGGTCTCGGGCCGGCCAGCCGCGTACCGCGTCGAAGAGAGCTGTCGCGTCTTCGGAGAAGCCGGTGCGCAGGAGATCCGGGGCGACAGCCAGTGCCATGACGCCGATGTCGTCGTCCTTGTCCCCGTCGGCGGACACGGCCCCGAGTGCGGCACCGGGTACCAGGGCGGCGAGGATTTCGACCAGCATACCGAGTCCGAAACCCTTGTAGGCGCCCGTTTCCGGCTCCCCGCCCAGCCAGAGCAGCCGGGCCTCACCACGATCGAACGCCGCGGCGTCGGTCACCGGCGACCCGTCCTCGGCGGCCAGCCAGCCCGTCGGGATCTCCCGGCCCGCCCGGGCGGCGGCCCGGACCCGGCCGGTGGGGACGACGGTGGTGCTCATGTCCAGCAGGAACGGGTGGGCGTCGCCGGCGGGACAGGCCAGGGCGAGGGGATTGGTGCCGAGCATGGCGGTGGTGCCGCCCGGTGGCGGTGCGATCCGCTGCCCGCCGCAGTTCGAGGCGATCATGCCGATCATGCCGTGGGCGACGGCCCGCGCCGCGTGGTGCCCGGCGCAGCCGATATGCGTCGCCCCGTGCAGGGAGACCATGCCGATCCCGTACCGGGACGCCCTGGCGCACGCCAGCTCCATCGCCTGGGAGGCCGACCACAACCCGAGAGCCCGGCGGGCATCGGCCAGAACGCACGCACCCAGATCGGTGCGGACGTGCATGTCCGCTTCCGGGTCGATCCGTCCCTGGTCGAGCAGCGGCAGGTACAACCGGGTCAGGTTGACCGTGCCGTGCGAGGTCACGCCGGTCAGGTCGCCGTGACACAGCGCCGCGGCGGCGATCGCCGCCCGCTCCGCGGGAAGCCCGCGATCCCGGAAGATCCCGGTGACCAGGGACAGCAGGGATTCGTAGGGCACCAGCACGGTCATGGTCCTCCGGTTCGGCTGAAGCGCACGATGATGTCGCGCACGAGGTGACTGAAGCGGTCGAGGTCTTCGGTGCCGGCGTACTCGCCGGTCGAATGGGCGTTGTTCGCGCCGAGCGAGCCGGGACCGAGCACGGTCGTCCGGGTGCCGGGCACCCCGGCCAGCCAGAGCGCGTCACAGGTGAAGCCGGGCTCGTCGTCCGGCCAGCGTGGTACGAGCTCGTCGAGCAGGGGAATGTCCTGCGTTGGCAGCGCGGGCAGACCGCGTTTGCGCCACCGCAGCCCGGTGATCGCGGCGGCGTCGGCCGCGGTCCGGCGGAACGGCGGCGAATCGCGGAAGCGCGCGCTGAACCCGGCCAGGCCACCGCGCAGTCCGTCCTCCAGCGCGGCGGCCATCCCGGCCGCGGACTCCTCGCGGTCGTAGGGGAGGTTCAACAGGAGCTCACCCCGGCCGTACACCCTGTTGTGCAGGTGCCCGGTGTGCAGGCCCGCCACGCAGACGCGGCCGTGCGGGGCCAGTTCCGCGGCGAGGTGCTGGGCGAGAAAACCCAGCAGCACGGTCGCGTTGTGTCCCCGGTGCGGCTCGTCGTCGATCGCGTCATCACCGTCCACCCGCACGCTCGCGGTCATCGACGCGGAGCATCGCGGCAGGTGCCGCAGCCCGGTCGGTTCGCAGAAGATGTTGAGCTCCCCGTGGTATCCGGCCTCGACGAGGGGCCGGGTGCCGAACGTGCCCATCGCGCCACCCTCCTCGCCGGACACCGCCTGGACGAGCACACCGGCATCGCGGCCGACGGCCGGATCCGCCGCGAGAGCGGCGCGGACTCCCGCCAGGAGAGCCACCGCGGGCCCCTTGGCGTCGATGGCGCCGCGGCCGGTGAACCTGCTGCCGTCGAACCCCGCCGGTTCGAACGGCGCCACCGTGTCGAGATGCACGTTGAACATCACGGCGGGGGAGGCCGGTCCGATCCCCAGGACGAGGCTCGGCTGGCAGGCGAGGAAGTCGGGCCCGAAGTCCCGCAGACCGGCGGGAACGCCCGGAAGTTCCAGTACGGAGGGGTCCGGAGCGGCGAAGTGCCGGGTTTCGAGGCCGATCTCGGCCGCGGCGCGGGCGTAAAGGCGCATCGCGTCCCAGAGCAGGACCTCGTCCGTCGTTTCGAGCGGCCCTGCGGTCGGCAGTTCGAGGAGCCGCAGAAGGAGGTCACGATCCGCTTCGATCACCGGATCAGCCCGGCCATCGCCCGGCCCGCGGAGACGAACCGGGCGATCGCGTCGGCGCTCAGCACGCCCGGCCCGTGCGGGGTGATCGACAGGTGTGGTTCCAGTGACCACGCGCCGCGGTATCCGTTGGCCCGGAGGAGTTTCACACAGTCCGCGACGCGTGCGGCGCCTTCGCCGGGGAGGGTGAAGCCGCGCTCGTCCGCGTCCTTGATGTGCACGTGTTCCACGTGCCGCACGATCTTGGTGAGCAGGTCGAAGCCGTCGTACCCGTGGGCGACGCCGTTCCCGGTGTCGAACAACAGCTTCAGTGCAGGGCTCGCGATCTCGTCCAGCAGGTCGAGCATCCGTTCGCCGCTCGTGCCCGCCCAGCCGGAACAGTTCTCGTGCAGCAGCGTCACGCCGTGTCGTTCGGCACGTTCGGCGAGTGTGGTGATCCTCGCGAAGACCTCGGCACGCCAGCCGGAATCGTCCAGGCCCGCGTTGGGATAGGACATGATCCGGATCCGGTTCGTGCCCAGCGTGCGGGCTCTCGCGGCGAGTACGTCGAGTTCGCGCAGGTCGTCCTGGAAGTCCGTGCTGATCGGCCGGGCCCAGGAACCGATCCGGGAGGCCAGGCAGATCACGCGCACGCCGTTGTCCGACAAGGTGGCCGACACGGCGGCGAACTCTTCGTCCGTGAGGTCCGCGATGGGGACCCGGTCGACACTGCGGAGTTCCATCGCCCGCCAGCCCAGTACGCAAAGCGCCGCGAGCTGCCCGTCGATGCCGTACGCCGCCTCGTCGGTGATCCCGGCCAGCACGGGGTCACTCGGCATGGGGTGCCACCGGCTCGCTCTCGGGGCGGGCGAGCGGTTCCGCGCAGATGTTCTTCGCCACCGAGAGCAATTGCACCACCTCGGTGGCGAAGGTGAATCCCAGCGTCTGCTCGCCTTGCAGCTGGAATTTCCGATAGGCCTGGAGTATCCATTCGGTCATCGCGTCGTCCCTGAGCACGACGTGGTCCGACTGGCCGTTCGAGCGCACGGTCAGCTGCGAATGGTGATCGTCGCTACTCGCGGCGAAGTGGCCGGTCGCGCGGCCGTTCTCGAAGTCCACCGTGACCCGTCGCTCGCGGACCGGCGAGGTGAGATCGGAACGGATCTCCGTGTGCACACCGGTGTTGTGCCGGAGACCGATCGTCGCCCCGCCCATTCGCGGCCGGCGATTTCCGTCCACGTCGAGATCGGAACCGCTCGCGTGGGTGACGCGGGCGTTGCCGGCGAGTCGCAGCGCGAGCGCGACACCGTGCGGCAGTTCGACGTCGAAGGCGGTCGGGTGACCGGGGACGGTGAGCGAACGGCGGAATCGTGGCTTGTTCTGCACGATGTCGATCGTCTTCGGTGCGCCGAACCGGCCACCGCGGATCAGCTCGACCAGCCGCCAGGTGAGTGTGCTGGCGAGCCAGGGTTCGACGACCTCGACATGCAGTTTGTGCTTGCGGCGCAAGCGGATGATCCGGGCCAGGTCGTCGATGTCCCCGGCGAGCGGCTTCTCCACGATCACTTTGCGGAATCCCGAATCGGCCACCTCCGCGATGATCGAATTTCGCTCGGATGGCGGTGTGCAGACATGCACGACCGTGTCCTCGGGATCCATCTTCTCGGCGGCCTCGCCGAAGGTCTTCACGACGAGGAGGCCGGGCCTGGCGGGGAGAGTCCGCCGCGGCTCGCACGCGACGACGGGTGTGTCGTCGAAGAGATCCGGGTGGCCGGTCTTGAGTTTTGTCAAAACCGGGAGATGAAGACCGGCTCCGGCCCGGCCGAGTCCCACGACGAGTGAACGCACTGGGGTGTCTGCTCCTCGGGTCACGTATTCGAAAATCCCTGGCAAAACTGACAGTGAGCGGTGTTTGTGTCAATAGTTTTCCGTTGGGTTGACCAGGAAGTGCGAAACCGACGAGTAGGTGCAAACGCTGTCCTACGCTCGGGAACCGGTTTCCCCATACCACCCGGAGGTGGGTACGCTGGCGGTGTCTTTCTTCACACAATCGACCACATTCGAGCAAGTGTGGCCGGTCACCAGGCGGCACATTGTCGAAGTGATCGAGAATGGCAAATATTCGCACGGCCGCAAGGTCGCGGAGTTCGAGGCCGCGCTCGCCGCCTATACCGGCGCGGGATTCGTGATCGGCGTGAACAGCGGAACCGACGCGCTCGTCCTGCTGCTCCGGGCGGCGGGTCTGCGGCCCGGCGACGAAGTGGTCGTCCCGGCCTTCTCCTTCGGTGCGTCGGCGACCTCGGTCGTGCTCGCCGGAGGACGACCGGTGTTCGCCGACATCGAACCGGACGGGTACGGCATCGACCCGGCCGCTGTGGACGCCGCCGTCGGCGAGCGCACCCGGTTCGTCATGCCGACCCATCTGTTCTCGGGCCTCGCGGACCTGGACGGCGTTCTCCGGGTGGCGCGGGAGCGCGGTCTGATCGTGGTCGAAGACAGTGCGGAGGCCATCGGCATGCGCCACGACGGCAAGCATGCCGGGCTGTTCGGGGCGGGCGGTGTGCTGTCGTTCTTCCCGACGAAGACCCTGGGCGCCGTGGGGGACGCGGGCGCGGTCCTGACCGACGATCCCGGGGTGGCGGAGATCGCCGACGCGCTTCGCCACCATGGCCGCTTCGGGGCCACCATCGGTGACTTCCCCGCGATCGCCACGACGACCGGCCTGGCGGGATTCAACAGCAAGATGGACGACATCCAAGCCGCCGTGCTGCTCGCGAAGCTCGACAGGCTGGACGGCGACATCGCGCGCCGCGCGAGCCTGGCCACGCGGTACACGGAGGCGCTGGCGGGCCTGCCCGGGGTGCGGAAGGTGCCCGTTTCCCGAAGCGACAGCGTCTTCTACGTCTATGTCGTCGAGGTCGACTCGCGGGACGACCTGGCGGAGTATCTGTCGGCGCACGGTGTGCAGACCGAGGTCTACTACCCGGCACCGCTTCACCTGCAACCCTGTTTCGCCGAACTCGGCCACCGGGAGGGTGACTTCCCGAACGCGGAGAACGCCTGCCGTCACACGCTCGCGCTGCCGCTGTATCCGGACATGTCGGACGGCGACGTCGACGAGGTCTGCGGCTTGATCCGCGCCTTCTATCGAGGTGCGCGGACATGACCCTGCCGTTCTTCCCGGAGGATCTCTTCGACGACGACCGGGAGGTGCTGCTCGACGTTGTCGAGCGGATCGGGCGCGCACCGGAGCAGAAATTCATTCTCGGTGACCACGTCGCCAGGTTCGAGGCGGAGATCCGTGACTCCGTCGGGGCGGCCGACGCGATCGCCTGTGGCAGCGGCACCTCGGCGCTCCTGCTGGTGCTGCGCGCGATGGGGGTCGGGCCCGGTGACGAGGTGATCGTGCCCGCCTTCGGATGCGCGCCACTCGCGGCGGCGCCCGCCCTGCTCGGCGCGACGCCGGTGTTCGCCGACATCGACCCGTGGACCATGGTCGTCGACCCCGACGCGGTAGCCAGGGCCGTCACCCCGCGGACCAAGGTGATCATGCCGGCGCACCTGTTCTCGGTCATGGCGGACATGCCCGCGTTGCGCCGGATCGCCACGAACGCGGGCGTGCGGCTGCTGGAGGACTCGGCGGTCGCGCAGGGCGGGACGCTGGGCGGGACCCCGGCCGGGATGTGGGGCGACGCCGGGGTGTACTCGTTCGTCCAGGTCAAGACGTTCGGGATGCCGGGTGAAGGCGGCATGGTCGTCACCGGCGACCCCGGGCTCGGCGAGGTCGTGCGGATGCTGCGCAACCACGGTCAAGACGGGAAGACGCGGTTCCGCTATCACCGCGTCGGGTACAACAGCCGCTTCGACGAGATCATGGCCGCCTTCCAGTCGCACCGGCTTCCCGGTTTCCCCCGGCGGCTGGAACGGCGGGCACGGATCGGCGAGTACTACACCGGACGGTTCGGTGAGCTGGCGGGCTGCGGTGTCCTGGCGCCCCCGCCGGATCGGGACGGCCGGTGTTACTACGTCTATTCGCTGCTGTGCGAACGCCGGGACGAACTGCGCAGGCATCTGGCGAAGCGGGGGATCGGCTCCCACGTCTACTACCGGAGTCCGCTGCCGCGGCAGCCGGCTTTCGAGCCGTTCGTCCGGCCGGGGGACTCCTGGCCGTCGGCGGAGCTGGCCGCGCGGCGGGCACTCGCCATCCCGATCTACCCCCATTTGACGGATCGACAAGTGGAACACATCGCCGACGCGGTGTGCGAATTCGCGAAGGAGCCGTGATGCAGCAGGTCACCCAGAAGCCCACATCGGGTGCGGTCGCCGAGGAATGGCGCCGCCGTGCCGACCGCAGCGGTCTGGCCCGGGTGATGCGTGCTTCGCAGCCCGTCGAGCTCGCGGCCGAGACCACCGCCCGCACCCGTCTTCTCGTCACGGATTTCCTGGACTCGCTCGGCCCGATCGGCACGGCGCTGGAGATCGGCTGCGGGATGGGCAGGATCACTCCCACGATCGCCGAGCGGGCAGGTGCGGTGACCGCGGTGGACATGACCCCGCGCATGCTGGCGCTCGCCGAGGAGAACTGCGCGCGACTGTCCAATGTGGAGTTCGAGCGGCTGCGGGTTCAGCGCCTGCCATGGCAGGACAAGAGGTTCGACGTCGCCGTTTGCGTGTGGGTGCTGATGCACGTGCTGGACGAGGACGAGGTCGCCGAAGCGTGCCGCTCCATCGCCGCGGCGGCGCGGCATCTCGTCCTGATCGAATACGAGGAGGCGGACATCCCGGTCGGGAGGTTTTCGAGGCTGCGGACGGTGGAGGAGTACTTGGCCCTTCTCCCCGGTTCCCGGCTGCTCGAACGGCGTGAGCTGCACTACGGCGGCGATCGCTCGTTCGCCGCGCTGATCGCCTTGGACGGTACGCGGTGACGACCCTGACGGCCGCGCGCGGCAAAGCGTATTTCCGGCTCGCCAAACTCGACATCGTCGACTATTACCTCGGCGTGGCCGTGGTGTGGACGCTGCTCGTGCCCGCGTTGAGGTTCGATCCGGCGGTGCTGACCACCATCGGTGTCTTCCTGCTCGGTGAGGTGTTCGTCATCGCGGCGATGGTCGCGCTCGACGATCTCACGGGCTATCGCGACGGCAGCGACATCGCGAACTACTCGCCGGACGATCCCGGACGCAAGCGGTACCGCAAACCGCTGGTGGCCGGGATGCTCACCGAAGACCAGGTGCTCCGGTTCGCGTGGGTGACGGGGGTCATCGGGGCGGTGCTCTGGCTGGCGGCCGTCGCGATCGCTCCATTCAGTCCATTGTGGACAGTCGCGCTGATCGCGGTCACCTACTTCTTCTCGCTGCAGTACTCCTGGGGAGTGAAGCTGAGCTATCACGGCTTCCAGGAGTTCTTCATCGCGGCGCTCGGCTGGGCACTGGTGCTGGCGCCCTACGGCCTCGCGACCGGTGAGATCACCGGGTTCGCCCTCGCCCAGGCACTGCTCTTCGGCCTGGGGCCGCTGCTGTTCGGTGTCTACTCCAACACCAACGACATCGAGGGGGACCGCCGCGTCGGCAGGCCGACGGTGGCGGCCCTGACCTCACCGCGCGGCAACATGTTCTTCGTGATCGCCGTGTCGGCGGCCGAGCTCGTGCTGATCCTCGCCGCGCCCGCGCTCGGCGGCCCGTGGTGGTTCCCGCTGGCGCTCCTGCCGACGATGGCGGCGCGAGTGTGGCAGGTGTGGCTCGGTTTCGGGGTGGGCGACATCCTCCGCGCGAGGATGCTCGGCATCCGGATCCACCGGATCACCGTGGTGTCCCTCCTCGTGGTGAACCTGGTGGTGATCGGATGACCGATGTCGACGTCGCCGTCGTGGGGGCGGGGGTCGCCGGTCTCGCGGCCGCGTACCGGCTCGCCGGATCGGGGTGCGAGGTACGGGTGTTCGAGGCGGCCGACGTCGTCGGCGGCCGGATGACGACCCTGCGCGAAGACGGTTTCGTGATCGACACCTGTGCCGAGCAGATCGCCGAGCGAGGGTATCGCGAAACCTGGAAACTGCTCGCGGAGCTGGGCATCGAACGCACGGCGGCGCCCAGGATCGGCCGCGGTATCGAGATGTGGCGTGGCCGGGCCCGTGGCGGCGTCGCGCAACCGCGGGGGCTGGTCACCGGGGCCGGGCTGGCGGTGCGCGCGCGTCTTGACGGGGCCAGGGCGATGCGGGGCGCGTTCGACATCGAACGGCCGGAGGTTTCGGGCCTCGGTGACCGCACCGTCGCCGAGTTCGCCTCGCCCTACCATCCGGATCTGCTGGACTATCTGCTGCAACCGGTCGTCTCGGGTTTCTTCGGCTGGCATCCGGCACGTTCGGCCGCCGCGCCGCTGCTCGCGCTGCTCACTTCGGTCGGTTCGCCACGAACCTGGCGGACCTACGAAGAGGGCATGGACACCTTCGCGCGGGCCCTCGCCGAGAAGGTCGACGTCACCACCGGGTTCCGGGTCGATCAGGTCGTGGACGACGGTTCTTCGGCGCGGATCATCGGCGGCACGCGCGAGATCTCCGCCAAGGCGGTACTGCTGGCCGTGCCCGCGCCGGTCGCCGCCGGGCTGCATCCGTGCCACGGCTCCGCTTTCCTCGGCGTGTGCTCGTTCACGCCGGTGGTCAAGGCGCATCTGCTGCTCGACCGTCCGCTCGGCGGCCCCGGTTACGCGCTGACGGTGCCGACCAAGGAGGACGGAACGGTGGCCACGGTCATCTTCGACCACCTCAAGAACCCCGGTCGCGCGCCGGCGGGCCGTGGCCTGGTCACGCTCATGGCCCACCCGTCCGTGGCGCCGGATCTGCTGACGATGGCCGACGACGACGTCGCGAACCGCTTGGCCGACGCCGCCGAACGGTTCGTCCCCGGTCTGCGGTCGGCGACCCGGCGCGCGATCGTCCGGCGAGTACCGGACGCGCTGCCCGAGGCGACCCCACGCGCGCTCGCCTTGCGGGCCGGTTTCGAGGCGAGCCTCGGCCGGGGTGCCGTCGACTACGCGGGCGACTGGGTGTTCCTGAGCCCGTGCAGTGAAGCGGCGGTCCGGTCCGGTCTGCGGGCCGCGCACCGCCTGGCCCCGGTCGTGAGTGGCGTTTCGGGTTAGAACCCGAAACGCCGCTCACGACCATCTGTACCCATTCCGACCCGGAAGGCCCGGATGAAACCTCACGACATGGGAAAGCTGTTCGACCAGTGCGCGCACACGCGGACGGTCGTGCGCCTCGACCGGCCGTTCGACATCGCGCCGGAGCGCGGGATCGCCCATACCGCCGGCCGGCTCGCCGAACTGGTCCGGGACGCGGCGGGCTGGCTGCACGAGGCCGGTGTCCGGCCCGGCGACCGGGTCGCCATCGTCAAACGGAACCACTGGGACTACGACCTGCTGGCGTGCGCGGCGGTGCGGATCGGCGCGGTCCCGGCGAAGGTGTCCGGGCAGTTGCCCGACGACACCCTGGCCATCCTGCTGGAACGCCTCGACGCCGCGGTGGTGGTCACCGACCGCGCGTCCTTGCGCGCACGCCGGGTGCTGCGCGTGGAGGACTTCACCGCCGGGCAGGCGCCCGCGCCACATCCCAGGGGGGACGACGAACCGCTGCTGATCTGCCACACGTCGGGGACGACCGGTGTCCCGAAACTGGTGGTGCACACGACCAGGACGATCATCGACCGGCTGGCCAGGCCGGAATCGGTGCGCTGGCCGGTCATCGGCGTCCGCCGCGACGACGTGGTGGGCAACGCCAGCGCGTTCGCGCACGGCCGCACGTTCTGCTGGACCGCTTCGGCGCTGTGCCTCGCTCCGAGCGAGATCGTGATCCTCAGCGAACCGTCGTCGGCGGCCCGGGTGTTCGGACGGCACCGGCCCACCGTCGTCGAAGCCCTCCCGTCGGCCTACGTGCGGTGGCGTCCGCTCGCGAACGCGCCGGAGAACCCGTTCGGCCGGGTGCGGCGATTCGTCAGCACCTACGACGCGATGCATCCGCCGGTGATCAGGACGATGCTGCGCGCGACCCGGCACAAGCGTCCTTTGTGGATGCAAGGGTACGGGCAATCCGAGACGGGCCCGTTGTCCTTCCGGTTCTTCACCAGGCGCACCGCGGGCACCACTCGCAACCTCGGCAGGCCGCTGCCCGGTCTCGCGAAACTGCGGGTCGTCGACCCGGAGACCGCCGAACCGGTCGCCAGGGGAAGCGCGGGCATCCTGCTGGCTCGCACCCGCGCGCGGTGCGCCGGCTACGTCGGTGAACAGGATCGCTGGAAAGCCAAGACCGACGGACGATGGTGGAACACCGGCGACGTCGGCGTCATCAGCCGGTCGGGCGTGGTGACCCTGCTCGACCGCGAGGTCGACACCGTTCCAGGATTGAGCTGTCTCGAAGCGGAAGACCTCATCGAGGATCGCCTTCCGTCCGTGGAGGAGTGTGTGGTGCTTTCCGCCGCCGGGCGGGAACCCATCCCGGTGGTGGTGACGGACACCGCGCTGGACCCGGAACGGTGGCGGGCGGCGGTGGGCGACCTGCCGCCGTTGGGGGAGCCGGTGGTGCTCTCCTGGGACGACGTGCCGCGCACCGGGACCGGGAAGGTGCGGCGGCGCGAACTGCTGGCGAGGTTGACCGGGACGGCCGACACGAACGGAACGGGACGGTGGACGTGACCACGGCCTACGTTTTCGACAACCTCAGCAGGCACGCCGAGGAACAGCATCGCTGTCTCGCCGAGGCCTACGACCCGGGCACCTTCGCGCGGCTGGAGGAAACCGGGGTCGGGGACGGCTGGTCTTGCCTCGAGGTCGGGGCGGGAGGCAGCGGCGTCGCCCACTGGCTCGCCACCAAGGTGGCGCCGTCCGGATCGGTGCTCGCCACCGACATCGAACCGGGCCACGTCACGCCGATGCCCGGACTGAACGTGGTGCGGCACGACGTCGTCCGGGATCCCTTGCCCCGCCGCGGATTCGACCTCGTCCACGCCCGGCTGGTGCTGCAGCACCTCCCGGAACGGGAAGCCGTGCTCCGAAAGCTCGCGGGAGCGTTGAGACCGGGAGGCTGGCTGCAGATCGACGAGTTCGACATCTCCTACGGCGCGGTTCTGCTCGCGCCCGGTGAGCGGGCGGCCCATCTCTACGAGAAGTTCTTGGCGGCCAAAAGAAAAACCTTCGAGGTCGCGGGCGGAGACGGTACCTGGGGCCGCCAAGTGGCCGCGTCCATGGCCGCCGCGGGGCTGGTGGACGTCGATCCGGTGCCGATGATCTTCCCCTGGCACGCGGGATCACCGGGCGTACGCCTGCTGATCCACCACACGCGGCATCTACGGGACCGGCTGGTCGCCGCCGGGATGACCGACGGTGAGCTGGCCGAGGTGCGCGAGGTGATGGCGGATCCCGGTTTCCGGGCGACGTCGTGCGTCGTCTACTCCGTGCACGGGAGGCGCCCGGAATGACCGGCGCGCTGGACGTCGTGACGGTGGCGGGTCCGGTCGATCTGTCGTTGAACGGCGAACTCGACGTGCAGGCCGCCTGCGGGATCATGCATGTGCACGGCAGGCGATCCGGCGCGCCCGCCCCGCTCGGGCTCGACTACGCCACCTTGGTCGCGGGTGAGCTCGCCGAGCTGGGCACGGCGGCGGTACGGCTGGCCCGGGACCGGGGGATTCCGTTGCGCGGGGTGAGCACCTCGCTGGCACAGGCCGCTCTGCTGGCGATCTCCCAGTATCTCGCGGCGGCGACCACCCAGGACGAGCACCGGGAGGAATACCTGCCCGGCGGCCCGCCCTTCCGTTCGTCCGACGGTGTCGCCTTCGAAATCGAAACGCTCGACCCTGAGGTGTGGAAACGGTTCTGGACCGAACTCGGTGCCGATCGCGCGGCGGTCTCGAAGGGATGGCGGCCGTTCGCGCAGCGGTTCGCGACCGCGACCTGCCCGCTGCCGCCGGGGTTGCCGCACCTCCTCGCCGCCTGCCCGATCGCCCGGTCCGAGTGGGTGGCCGCCCGGACCGGGATGACCCTGGTGCGGGTGGCGGACCGGCCGATGGAGGGAATGCCCGCGTACGTCGTGAGCGGGGAAGGGCGCGGCCACCGGCCGGTGCGCCCGGTGGAGGCGCTCCCGCTGTCCGGTTTGGTGGTACTCGAATCCTGCCGCCGGGTGCAGGGGCCCCTGGCGGGTCATCTGCTGCGGTCGCTCGGCGCGTCGGTGCTGCGGATCGAGCCGCCTGGCGGTGATCCGCTCCGCTGGGTGCCGCCGATGGCGGGGGAGACCTCGGCCAGGTTCCAGGCACTCAACAAGGGCAAGGAAGTCGTCGAGATCGATCTGACCGGACCGGCGGGGCGGCGGCAGCTGATCGAACTCGCGGCCGGGGCCGACGTCTTCCTGCACAACTGGGCACCGGGCAAGGCGGAACGGTGGTCGTTGACCGGGCACGATCTGGCGCGGGCCCGGCCGGGGATCGTGTACGCGCACGCCTCGGGCTGGGGTACCGAGCTGGGGCCGGAGCCGCCGGTGGGCACGGACTTCGTCGTGCAGGCCCACGCGGGTGTGGCGCCGTCCCTGATGACGATCGTCGACGTGTTCGGAGGGATCGTGTCGGCGCACGGGATCGTGACGGCGCTGGCCCGGGGCGCCACGCGGGTCGACTCGTCGCTGTTGTCCGCGGCCCACCGGCTCAACGCGGGCGCCCGGCGGCGCTGCGACCGCCCCCTGACCGTGCCGGTGTGCGACGACCTGGCCGCCCTCGCCGCCGACCCTCGCTTCTCCAGGGCGCTCATCCACGACGAGTGCGTCCTCGTCGGTTCACCGTGGCGGTTCACCTCATGAGCTGGGTGTCGTCCACCGGCGTGGTCCTGCGTGATCTCGTACCCGCGGCCGTGCGCCGTGACTGGGTCCGGCAGGGCCACTGCCCGGACCGGGATCTGTACTCGTTGTTCCGCGACCGGGTCCGCGAGCACCCGGACCGCACCGCGGTGATCGACGACGAAGGCTCCCTCCGCTACGGCGAACTGGATGTCGCCGCGCGTGAACTGGCCGCCCGGCTGGTGAACGCCGGATGCGGCTCGACCGACATCGTCGGGGTGCGGGAACCGAACGGGCGCGCCGCGGTGCTCGCCGAACTGGCTGTCTTCGCTCTCGGCGCCGTCGCGCTGCCGGTACCGCCTGAGTCGGAAGCCCTCCTCGAACGCGCCGGAGTCCGGTTCAGCGTCGGTGACGGTCGGATCGCGGGCGCTACGCGACGCGCGGGCCGGGTCACCCGTCCTCGTCCGGAGGCCCCGGCGCGCATCCTCGTCTCCTCGGGTTCGGAGTCGGAACCGAAGATGGTCGCGTACTCGCACAACGCGTTCGCCGGCGGGCGGGCCAACTATCTCCGAGCCGTCCGCGGCGGGACCGAGGTGCCGCGCGATCTCGTGCTGGTGTCCCTGACGTCGGGCTTCGGCTCGTTCGGAGTGCCCGTCACGCTGTGCCGCGATGGCGGCACGCTGATCCTGACGCGCCGGTTCGAGGCGAGCACCGCGCTTCGGCTGATGGCCGAGCACCGGCCGGCGCACGTGTTCGCCGTACCGACGATGTGGCGCCGCATGGCCGGATTTCCCGGCGAGGTGGACGCCGCGGGGCTTTCGGCGATCGTGTCGAGCGGAGACTCGTTGCCGCCGTCGACGCGAGTGGCTTGCCGTACGCGGTTCGGCGTCGAGATGGTCGACGTCTACGGGTCCTCCGACGGGGTCAACTGCCATACGAGGACGCCGGAGCACGGCGCGGGTGTCCCGGATCCGGCGGTGTGCGAGATCCGGCTCGTCGACGGCGAGATCTGCGCACGGGGCCCGATGACACCGCTGTGCTACGTGGGCGCGCCGGAGCTGGACGCGGAGCACCGGTTCGGCGGTGGCTGGGTCCGCACGGGGGACAACGGCCGGTTCGGCGACGGCGGCAGGCTGTACGTGACCGGCAGGCGAAAGCGGGTGGTGATCCGCGGCGGCTACACGATCAGCCCCGCCGAGGTGGAGCTCGCGATCGGCGACCACCCCGCGGTCGGTGAGGTCGCCTGCGTCCCGGTGCCGGACACCGAGCTGGGCGAACGTCTTTGCGCCTGCCTGACAGTCCGAAAAGGACACTCGCTGACCCTGCCCGAGCTCTCCGCCTACCTTCGCGGCACCGGACTGGCCCGCACCAAACTGCCCGAATCCCTGCTGCTCCTGCCCGAACTGCCGGTGAGCCGTTCGGGGAAGGTCTGTCATCGGACGCTGGCCGGCCTCGCCGCCAGTCGACACGAGGAGAAAGCGTGACCATGCTCGACCCCGGAAAGGGCGCCGCCTTCACGGCGCTCGGAGAACTCGCGAAGGCCGCCGAGGAGAATTCCTCGCTCTCCTCGGGCCTGCGTGAGCTGATCAAGCTTCGCTGTTCCCAGCTCAACGGATGCGAATACTGTGTCCGGCTGCATTCGGCGCATCGCGAGGAGGCTCCCGAACTGTTCGACAACCTGCCGGAATGGCGGACGCATCCGGCGTTCACCGGGCGCGAGCGTGCCGCATTGGCCCTCGCCGAGGCCGTGACCCTGGTCCACGCCGGACAGGTGAGCCGCCCCCTGCTGGAAGCGGCGATGCGCGAGTTCGGCGAGGCCGGGACCAGGGAACTGCTCTGGATCGCGATCGTGATCAACTCCTACAACCGCCTGGCCATCAGTACCCGGTTCGCGTGACGGTCATCTGTGTGATCGGCGCCGGACCGCGGGGCACCTCCGTCGTGGAACGGGTCTGCGCGAACGCGCGAGATCGGGTCGTGGTGCACGTGGTGGACCCCTACCCACCCGGTCCCGGCCGGGTCTGGCGTACGGATCAGCCGGAGCACCTGCTGATGAACACCGTCGCCGGGCAAGTGACGCTCTTCACCGACGAGACGGTGCCGTGTGCCGGCCCCCGGCTGCCAGGCCCCTCACTGGCCCAATGGGCGGGGATCGATCCGGACTCCTACGGCTCACGGGCGCTCTACGGCCGTTATCTGACGTGGTTCTTCCACCGTTTGCGGAGACACCGGCTGGTCGAGGTGGTCGTCCACCGCGACACCGCCGTCGCTCTGGGCCGGCTCGGCGTCGAACTCGCGAGCGGAAGCCGCGTAACCGGGGTGGACGCGGTCGTCCTGGCGCTGGGGCACGAAGGTGCGACCCGGCTTGAGGACGGCCACCTGCCGCCGGGAAACGCGGCCGATGCCGATCTGACCGGGGTGCGGCCGGGGGAGCCGGTCCTGCTGCGCGGTCTCGGCTTGACGTTCTTCGACTATCTGAGCCTGTTCACCGTCGGCCGGGGCGGAAGATTCGAGAACGGCCGGTACCTCCCGTCCGGGCGGGAACCCCGGCTCTACGCGGTCTCCCGGCGAGGGGTGCCGCATCACGCGCGAGGTGTGAACCAGAAAGGCACGGCGGGGCGGCACCTGCCCGCCTTCCTGACACCGGAACGCGTCGCCGCGTTGCCGGGGAAGGCGGCCTTCCGGCGCGACATCTGGCCGCTGATCGATCGGGAGGTCCGCGGTGTCTACTACCGAGGACTGCTTTCGACACGGCTGAGCCGATGGCAGCTAGAGAGGTTCTCGGAGTCCTATGCGGACAGTTTCGGCGACGAGGGGATACTGTCGCGGTACCGGGTGCCCTCCCGCCTGCGGTGGGACTGGGGCCGGATCGGCAATCCTCCCGTACCGGGCCCCGGCCGCGCTCACCGGCCTTGGCTGGCCGAGTATCTCGCCCGGGACGTCGCGAGGGCGAAACGGGGCAACGTGCGCGATCCGCTCAAGGCCGCGCTGGACGTGCTCAGGGATCTCCGCAACGAGATCCGGCTAGCCGTCGATCATGGCGGGATCAGCGGCGACTCGTACCGGGACGAGGTGGTGGCCTGGTACACCCCGCTCAACGCGTTCCTGTCCATCGGGCCGCCTCACGGCCGGATCGAAGAGATGCTCGCCTTGCTGTCCGCGGGCGTTCTCCACGTGCTCGCCCCGGGGGGACGCGTACACCGGGTCGCGGGCGGGTACGCGGCGGGTGCGTCGTGGACCGGCCACGACGTGGTCGCCACGACGTTGATCGAAGCCCGGATGCCGGAGGTCGACCTGCGGGCCACGGTGAATCCGCTGCTGACCGCCATGCGCCGGGCGGGGCAGTGCAGGCCCTACCGCATCGGGGACTACGAGACCGGCGGCCTCGAAGTCACCCGCAGCCCGTTCCGCGTCGTCGACGCGGCCGGTCGAGCACATCCACGCTGGTTCGCCTTCGGGGTGCCGACCGAACACGTGCACTGGGCGACCGCGGTCGGCGCGCGGCCGTGGTCGGCTTCGGTGACCCTGCTGGACGCGGACGCCATAGCGCGTGCGGCGCTCGCCGGGCGCGGCGATCAGTGCTCGTCGTAGTGGTCGCCGTGCCGGGCGTGCCGGTGGCCGTCGTGCACGTAGTCCACGTGATCGCCATGGGGCACGGCGACGTGTCCGCAGCCCTCACCGTGAGCGTGGCCGTGGTCGTCGTGCTGTTCGTGCGCGGGACGCTCGCATTCGTCGAAATGGCCGCTGTGCCCCACGTGCAAGTGTCCATCGTGGACGTAGTCGACGTGATCACCGTGCGGGATGGCGACGTGGCCGCATCCTTCTCCGTGGGCGTGGTCATGCCCGCTGTGCTCCGCGTGCTGTGCCGTCGATGTCATCGTTCGCTCCTGTCGTCAGCCGTGCGGTACGGCTCCCAAGATGGCCTTGAGCTCGGTGAATTCATCGAAGCCGTACTCGCCCCACTCTCGGCCGTTGCCCGACCGTCCGTACCCACCGAACGGAGCGTGCAGGTCGCTCCCCGCTCCGTTGACGCCCACCGTTCCGGTGCGGATACGGCGTGCGACGGCGAGAGCGTGCTCGGGATCGGCGGATTGGACGGCGCCGGACAGCCCGTAGTCGCTGTCGTTGGCGATCCTGATGGCGTCTTCTTCGTCTTCGTAGGTCAGCACGGCCAGGACCGGACCGAAGATCTCCTCGCGCGCGATCCGCATGTCGGGGGTGACGTCGGCGAAGACCGTGGGCTTGACGAAGAAGCCGAGGTCCAGCCCGTCGGGCGCGCCGAGCCCGCCGGTGACGAGCCTGGCGCCTTCCTCGATCCCCGACCAGATGAGGGCCTGGACCTTCTCGAACTGTGCCTTGTTCCCCACGGGGCCCAGTTCGGTGCCCGGCGAGCGGGGATCCCCCACCGAGATCGCCTCGACCGCCTTCTCCAGCAGCGAAATCAGCTCGGCCGCCTGATCTTTCCTGACGAGCACCCGGGTGGTGGCGTTGCAGCTCTGCCCCGTGTTGCGGAAACAACCGTCCACCACGGTCCGCACGGCCGCGGGCAGGTCGGCGTCGGGGAGCACCACGTTCGCCGACTTGCCGCCCAGTTCGAGCGAGACGCGTTTGATCGTGCCGGCGGCGTTCCTGGAGACGCTCACACCGGCGTGAGTCGAGCCCGTGAACGACACCATGTCGACATCGGGATGCTTGGCCAGCAGGGTGCCCGCGCCAGGACCGTCGCCGTGGACGAGATTGAAAACGCCGTCCGGTACCCCCGCCTCCGCGAGGATTTCGGCGAGCAGTGACGCACTCAGCGGCGCCCTCTCACTGGGTTTGAGCACCATCGTGCAGCCCGTGGCCAGCGCGGGGACGACCTTGCAGAGGATCTGGTTCAGCGGCCAGTTCCACGGTGTGATCAGCGCACAGACACCAACCGGCTCCCGCCTGATCAACGTAGACCCGCGCAGGCGCTCGAAGGGGTAGTGCTCCAGCACTTCGATACCGGTCAGCACGTGCCCGAGTCCGGCCGGTACCTGCGCCTTGCCTGCGAGCTTCGCCGGCGCGCCCATCTCCGCGGTGATCGCCGCCGCGAGTTCGGGGGCCCGGCGCCGGTACACCTCGGAAATCCTCCGCAGCAGCGCCGATCGCTCGGCCCGATCGGTCCGTGACCACATCGGGAACGCGGACTTCGCCGCGACCACGGCCCGTTCGACGTCTTGCTCGCCCGCCAGCGCGACCCGCGCGACGATCTGCTCGGTGGCCGGATCGACGACGTCAGCCGTGGTGGTGGAGATCGGTTCGATCCACTTTCCGTCGATGTAGAACTCGGTCACCATCTCGTCCCTTCGACGGTTGTGCGGCGTCGTGCGTCGGCCCGATCTCCGAGAGGTCGTAGCCGGTCGGATAGCCCGGGTACGTGCGCGCAGCCGGCCTGGACGTCAGCTTCGCGGCAGCCCGGGGTGCGTAGCGTTCGAAACACGCGTGCGCGGTCAGGATCGCCGTGTTGGTGGCCGTCGCCCACGATCGTGGCTCCGGAAGACCCAGCGCGCGCCGCGCCTGCTCGTCGAGCCGGGCAGGCAGCACCGGCGACATGAGCCGCGCTATCGGCCTGGGATACCACGAGACGTACAGCCGGAGAATCGCTTCGGAGACCTGCCGGTTGCTCTCGGCATACCGGAAACACCTCGTCTCGTATCTGTTCTTGAATTCGAGAAAAGAGTGGTAACCCTCCGGCAGGGAATCGATGTTCATGAGCCTGCCGATCCGGCGGAAGAAGTAGAAGCTGCCGAGCTTTTCGGCGTCGGTGACCTTCCGCCAGCCCCAGCGGTCGATCCAGTGCACCGGTTCGTAGATGAAGGTCGACAGGATGTAGAGCATGTCCTCGTTGGCGTAGGTGACCCCTCGATGCGCCCGGTTGATCTGCCGGATCGCCTGGCGGCCCCGGGACGACTCGGTCCCGTTCGCCACGATCTCACCCAGCAGGATCCGGGTGTCGTCGTACCGCTTCTGGCTTAAGTGTTCGACATGGCCGCTCCGATGGAGTTGCTCGGATACCGCCGGGACGCAGCAGGCCTTCCATAGCGCGATCTCCAGTCCGCGTCCGTAATCCCAGGGGAACTCCAAGCGGGAGTGCACCCGGTGGATCTCATGGCAGTCCTTCTCCGGGTCCAGGCCGCTCAGGTAGCGAGCGCGCGCATACCGGTCTCTCATGCCACCTCCCCGGCTCTTGCGCCGCTTTAGGTGCGCATCGCCGATCCGGCGACGAGCCGGACGTTGGAGCCTTGGTTCCGCTTCGTTTCGAAACGCCATTCGAACTGGCCGCTGAGCCAGCACCGCAAGAACTCCACGCGGTCGGCCGCCGCGGCGCGCAGGGCCGGATCCGGGAGGCCGGCGATCTTGGTCGTCAGCTGGTCCTCGCTCAGCCGCTCGAAGTCGTCGATCTCGGCCTGGATCATCTCCGCGGCCGTGTCCGCCGCGGTCTGCAGATCCGTTTCTCGTTCTTTCTTGAGAACGACGACCAGATTGTGCACGTCTCCGAGGTTGTACTCCTTCTCGCAGGAGAAGAGGTCGTTCATCCACAACGAAGCCGACGACAGGGAAGCGTCGATTTCGCTGAAGTCGTCCGCGGTGCAGGCGCCTTCGGTGGGAAGCTCCCAGCCCTGTGCCAGTTCCAGCAGGTCGAGATAGGGCATCAAGGCGCAAGAACGCAACTCGATGTACTCCGCGACCCCGGGCGTCCGGTCATCGCGGCGGTTGGCCGCCTCGTGGACGCAACGCCCGAGGAACAGCGAAAAGTGCGCGACGAACTTGGTGCGCCAGGCGACGCTCGACTTCGCGCACGTCCGAGCCCAGATGTCCGCATAAGCGCGTGCGAACGGGGAGCCGATGTGCGTGACCTCGCCGCCGTCCACCGGGAGCCACGAGACGACCTCGTCGCACATCTCACGCAGCCGCGCCGGATCGTTCCGGGCCTCCGACTCGTCGAACACGTCGTCCAGGAGCAGATTGCACGCCATCCACTCGGTCATCAGATCGAGGGTCTCGGCGTCGGCATGGGGGAAGGTCCGGCCGATGAGCATTCCGATCAGCGACTCGTCGTAGCGCTGTTCGTCAGCGTCGGTGGTCACGAGCCCATACCTGCGCACGAATTCTCTGCCGTGTTCCTCCGCGCGCTGCGCGTGAGCGTTCAGTCGAGAGGGAAAAGGCATGGCGAACCGGCGGTACTGCAACGACACGGAATTCCCCTTCGGCTTCAGCGAATGTGAAAAGGACGGTGGAATCGACTCGTGCACGGGCCGGATTCAGGTGGCCGACCCTAGGCTCGGGTGAGATCCGCCCGCCAGCGGATGTTCCAGCGGATGGAACGCCCCTGTGGGCGGGTCCGTTCGCCGCGGACGGTGGGCGCCGAGATCCGTGTCCAAGCACGCGAGATCGGGTCGGGTCGCCTCACCTCACGGGGCGCATGACCGGACCGGGATCGCCAGCACGTACCAATGCACGTCGAGGCCGTAGCGGCGTTCCCCGAGAACCACCGGTACCGGAGGGGTGTCGCGCCGGAGGCCGAGAAGTGTGGCCGGCAGCCTCCGGCTTCCCATGTTCGTTTCGAGCGATCGCCGGTTGACGATCGGCGGCTGGGCGAACCTTTCCAAAGCCAAGCGATCGCCGAAAACAGCCCGGTCGACGGGGTCGTGCAGGACCAGTCCTTGGATCGAGTAGATCCAGCCGACCAGGAACCGGACCTCGGACCCGCCGCATCGCCGGGTCACTTCCGTGAAGCCGGCCTGCCTGGCGGCTCCCGCCGCACCCTGGGCCGCCCATTCCGGCAAGACTCCGCCGTAGTCGAACGAGGCCGTGGAAAGCGGACCGGCCTCGGCCATCTCGTCGTACAACCGGCGGTCGTAGACCTCGTTCCCCGGGGCGTCGAGTACCGGGATGATCCAATCGTTCCCGGGCAGCCGGTAGATCCGCTGCGCGACGGCTTCGAATCCGCCGCCGTCTTCCGCCGGATGTGGTGCGGCTTCGGCGACGACGTAGTCGTCCGAGAGGATCCATGTCCCGATTTCCTCTGTGCCGAGCTTCTCCAGAAAGCCGCCCTCGTTTTCCCACTCCGGCCGTTTCATCTCGAACACACGCTTCGCTTCAAGCGGGTCTTTGTCCCAGCCCGCGGCCAGGTCCAGCATCGCCGAGACGATCGCCGGTGACCGGTGGACCGCGCGATATCTGGCCAGTAGCCTTCGGGCGATCTCTCCGTCATGGTCACGGGTGACTATTCGAGTGGTCCATCGCGAGGGCTTGGAATCCGATTTCATCGATCATCTTTCTGTGCGGTCATGGAGCGAACGCCAGGTACAGCCCCAGCGCGAGGAAAAAGCATCCCGACGACAGGTCGATCGGGAAGACGATCCGGCGGTACAGCCGTTGAAACGGTTCGCTCGAAAAAGCGATCGCGACGAGGCAATACCACGAGAACGCGGACAGTGCCAGCGCGGCCACCGCGGAAATACGTGTCGCCGTTGGCACGGAAAGAGGCAGCACGGTCGTGGTCAACGCGCCGAAGAAGAGCATCGCCTTAGGGTTCGTGACGATAGTGAGCACTCCCCGCAGATACACCCGTGATGCGGCGGGAACGACCTGGCCAGGCGCGGAAGGATCGGTGGTGCGCAAGTCGCGGAGGATTCGCAGCCCCAAGTAGCTCAGGTAAAGACCGCACACCAGCCGCAAGAGGCGGTACACCGCTCCTTGTGCGGGCATCAGATCGCCGAGCAGCAGAACGGAGATTCCGGCCAGCGTCGTACTGCCGGAAGCGACGCCCAACGCGGCCGTCAGGGCGGACTTGCGGGAGGTCGCCGAGGCGGTATGTGCCACGTAAAGGAGATTGGGGCCGGGAGTGATCGCGGCGGCGAAATAGATCCCGACCGTCGCGCCTATCGTGCCGAACAGGGACACGCGACACCCGAAATGGAGGAGGAGTGAGGGAAGCTCGGTGTTAGCGAAGCTGACATTCTCTCATTTTAGGGTTGATTTCACGGTTATCGCCGAATGCCGCGGAACAGTAGGAACTTCACTCGCGAAAGCAGGGACACTCGGGCGATGGACCGTCGGCGCCGTTCCAGGGCGTGGTACGCGAGGTAGGTCCCGGTGGACAAGGCCGTCTACGGTTCGAGCATCTGCGGGAACCAGTGAGGAGCCGGACAGTTGTCGAATGTCGTCATCATCGGTGGTACTTCCGGGATCGGCCGTGAGCTGGGCGAGTACTACGCGGGGCGCGGGCACTCCGTCGTGGTGACCGGGAGGGACGCCGAACGGGCGGAGAAGATCGCCGCCGAGATCGGCGAGACGGTACGAGGCGTCGCCGTCGATCTGGCCGAGCCGCAAGGCATTACCGAAGCGCTGGCCGAGGTCGGGCCGGTCGATCGGCTCGCGCTCGTCGGGATCCAGCGTGACCGGAATTCGGTGAAGGGCTACGACGTCGGCGGTGCCGTCGATCTCGTCACGATGAAACTGGTCGGCTACACGACCGTCGTGCACGCGTTGCTGGACCGCCTCACCCCTGAGAGTTCGGTACTGCTCTTCGGCGGGATGGCGAAGGACCGACCGTACCCGGGTTCCACGAACATCTCCATCGTCAACGCCGGAGTGCTGGGGATGGTGCGCACCCTCGCCGCGGAGGTGGCGCCCGTGCGGATCAACGCGATCCATCCCGGCGTGGTGGGGGACAGCCCGTACTGGGCGGGCGCGACCGACCTGCTCGAAGGCGTACGGGCTCAGACGCCCACCGGCCGGCTCGTGACCATGGGCGAGGTCGTCGACGCCTCGGTGACGTTGCTGGAGAACCGCGGGCTCAACAAGGTGAACCTGACCGTCGATGGAGGCTTCGCCTGACTTCGTCGAACAAACCGACGGGACGTGGCGGTACAGCGGGTCGTGAGTGACGATTCGGGTTCTAACCGTCCTCGCCACTCACGAGGCCGGGGGCACCGCACTCGCGTGCTCGAAGCCGTAAGACGCGTGATCAGCGGCGTAACTCGCGAGTGCCGCTTCCAGACACGCGAGTTACGTGCCTGATCACGCGAATTACGCCTTCGCTCACGCCGCACCTGTGTTCCTAGTCCGTGAAGGCCTCCTTGAGGGACCCAGAGTCCCTCAAGGAGGCCTTCACAGACTTCGGACCAGTAGGTACTCAAGACACGGTTGGCTCTAGCCCGAATCGCCACTCACGACGTTCGTCAATGCGCGACGTACGGCCGACGCTTTGTCGTCACCAGGCGCGGAAGCGCACTTGCTGTTCGGGTTCGAGACCGATGTCTTCCCCCGTGATGGTCCGGAGGTTGTGGATGAGAATGCTGTAGTGGTCGGGAAAGTGAGCGGCGTCGAAGCCGAGCACGGTGCCGAGGAGTTTGGTGCCGATCCAGACTTCGTCGCCTCGTTCGAGCACGCCGGCCCGGTCGATTTCGGCGAAGCCCAGGAAGCCGACGTGGTCGACCGGTGTTCCGGGGTCGGTATGAGTCGTGGTGACGAGTTCGTGGATCTCACCGGTGCGGACGCATCGGCTCGCGAACGGCTCCAGGCTCATGCCCCTGTCGTCCCGACGGTATGCCAGCACTTTGACCAGTGTGCCGGTGACCTCGCGCTTCGATCCGTTGTTCTGCAACGGCGTCCCCTTCGACGTGGTTCGGCGGATCAGAGCGGGCTTACGGATCGGCTCGGAAATCGCCTTTCGCGAAACGGCAGAACTTCGGCTCGGCGATCGCCGAGCGAGCCTTCCTCCGGTGCGGCCGAGACGAGGGACTCGGCGAAGGCGGCGGTGGACAGGCGGGAGATTTCGCGGTGCCGGTGGAGATCCATGACCAGAACACTGTGCTCGCGGGCGGCGGTCTCCTGCCGCCAGATCAGCTTGTCCGCGACGGCGAGATGCGTGTACCCGGATTTCGCGGGCAGGAGGTCCAGCAGATCCTCCGTAGTGGCACCGTCGTAGTCGGGATCGTCCACCAGCCGGACCTTCGCCGAACAAGCGTCTCGCGCCCGCTGGCGAACGAGTTCGCAGAGGTCGTCCCAGGCCCATTGGTCCGCGAAATTCGTGCGGACCACCAGAGTGCCGCGGCCTCTCGGCAGCATGTGGAAACTCCCATCCCATCGTTGGTTCCGGTCGCGGTTCGAGCGGATCGCCGCGGCGAGAATTTGTAGCAGCACGGAGGGTGCGCAAAGGGCGTCCGGCCAGGGAATGCCGAGCAGGTGGAGGGGATTTCTTCACGAACTCCGGCCGCTCGAATATTACTGTGTGTGAGCAACTTTGAAGTCTGTCGGGTGTCTTCTCCATGTCGGGGGAGATCAGTCTCTCGCTGCTGGACCAGAAGCTTCTGAGCACTACAGAGGTCCCGGCCAGGTCGGCCGGGCCGCAACGGCAAAGAGTGCAGTTCTGCCAGAAGTTCGGACATCGGCGGCGGTTACGCCGGGTGACCCGTGCCAGGATCAAGCCGTCCCGAATCAGTGATCTTGCTGGAGTGTCTGCTGAACCTGCCGACCGAACCTCAGCGCCGGCGACAACTTCACTTTGTCGGCGAGTTCAAGAATGAGGCGAATTCATCATGACATCAGTCGTTGATTCCCAGGCGCGATCGACCGACACCCTGCCGGAATCGGTAGGTCTGCCCGCCGGGGATCGTCGGCTTTTCCGGCAGTACGGATGGGGACCGGCTCGCGCGGTTCCCCGCGAAGCGGTGCACAAGGCGATCGAGCGGCAAGCCGCGGTCGATCCGGCGGGGATCGCGGTCGAACACGAGGGCCGGGTTCTCACCTACGGAGACCTCGATCGGCAGGCCGATCGGCTGGCGGCCCATCTCGTCGCGCGGGGCGTGCGGGTGGGGGACAACGTCGCCCTGGTCCTGAGGCGGGGTATCCCGATGGTCGTCGGCATCCTGGCGACCCTGAAGGCGGGGGCCGCCTACGTTCCCCAGGATGGTCGTGTCACCCGTCCGGTCGCCCTGAAGCACATCCTCGCCACGACGCGGGCGCGGCTGGTGCTCACGCAGTCCGACTTGCCGGTGACGCTCCCGAGTGGACAGACCAGCCTCGACATCGACTCGTTCATGGCCCAACGCGGGGACTTCACGCCCGTGAACGTCGATGTTCCGCCCGAGCGCGGTTGCTATGTCCTGTTCACCTCGGGAACGACAGGGATGCCCAACGGTGTCGTGGTCACCCATGCGAACGTGGTCAATCTGCTTCACTCGGAGCCCGGTGACCTGGGGATCCGGCCGGGCACGGTGGTGGGGCAGATCCTCAGCATCGCCTTCGACATGGCGGCATGGGAGATCCTGGGCTGTCTCACCCACGGTGGCACGCTGCTGATCCGCGGCGACGACATCGCGGAGACGGCTCGCCGGGTGGACGTCCTGGTCGCGACGCCGACCATTCTCGCTTCGCTGGATCCGGACCGGTGCGAACGGGTGCGGACCGTCGCCGTCGCCGGGGAGCCCTGCCCGCGGCCGCTGGCCGACAGCTGGGCGCGGACGAAGACGTTCTACAACGGCTGCGGGCCGACCGAGGTGACGATCGTCAACACGATGCAGGCGCACCGGCCCGACGCCGACCTGCTCACCATCGGCAAACCCTTGCCGAACAACACCGTCTACGTCCTCGACGAGGCCGGCCGGCCTTGCCCGATCGGGGAGATCGGCGAGATGTGGGCGGGCGGTGCCTGTGTCTCGGCGGGCTACCTGGCCAACCCCGACCTCAACGCCGCGCGCTACGCGCCGGACCCGTTCCTCGGTGGCGGCCGGATGATGTTCCGCACCCGGGATCTGGCGCGCTGGACGTCCGACGGGCAGCTGGAGCACTTCGGGCGCACCGACGACCAGGTGAAGATCCGTGGCTTCCGGGTGGAACTCGACTCGGTGTCCGCGGTACTGGAGCGGGTGCCCGGGTGCACGAGGGCGGTCACGCTCAAACTCGACAGCCGGACCCTGGTGGCGTTCGTGCAGCCCGCGACGGTCGATCCCGAGGCCGCCCGGCGCGCTGTCGCCGAGACGCTGCCCTACTACTGCACACCGGAAGTCGTCTACCCGGTGCCAGAGCTGCCCATGACGTCGCGAGGCAAGATCGACAAGCGGCTGCTCACGGACCTGGCACGGAACAAGGAGAACGCAGGATGACCGCGCTGGGCGAGCACACGGGGAAGGTCGTGCTCCCGGAACCGCTCCCGCCGCTGCGCCGGATGTTCAAACATCCGATGCTGATGCACCACAATCGGCTGGCCGTCTCGGTCCTGGTGATCAACCTGGTGGTACTGGGCTTCGCGCTACCCGGGGGGATCACCCCGGACTTCGCGGCCGACGCCTCGTTGGCCAACTTCGCGCTCGCCGTGCTCATCCGGCGTCAGCGCCTGATCAACCTGCTGTTCCGGCTCGCCACCGCCGCGCCGGTGACCTGGCCGCTGAAGGTGCGCTGGACGCTGGGCAAGGTCTATCACTTCGGCGGTCTCCACGTCGGGGGCTCCGTGGTCGGATCGCTGTGGTTCGCGGTCTTCGTCGTGCTGGCCACGGTGCAGGGCGCGCCGACGGCGGTGCTGGTGCTGGCCTACACCTTGACGGCCTTGCTCGCCGGGATCCTCGTCACGGCGATGCCGAAGATGCGCGTCAAATCCCACAACCGGTTCGAATTGACGCACCGTTTCGGCGGATGGCTGACCCTGGTTCTGCTGTGGGCGCTGGTCATGACCCGGATCGTCCACAGTGGAGAACCGCTGCTCACCGCACCGCAGTTCTGGGCGCTGATAGTGCTCACCGTGGCCATCGCGGCACCGTGGACCCGGTTGCGCCGGGTCCCGGTCTCCATCGAACGGCCTTCGTCGCATGTCGCGCTGACCCGGTTCACCCACGGCCGCAAACCCTTCGCCGGATCGTCCACCGCGATCAGCCGGTCACCCCTGCGGGAATGGCACTCCTTCGCCAACATTCCCGCGCCCGACGAGCACGGTTTCCGGCTGACCATCTCCCGCGCGGGAGACTGGACGGGCAAGTTCATCGACGACATGCCGTCGCATGTGTGGGTGAAGGGCATCACGACGGCGGGTGTCGCCAACATCGAGACCCTGTTCCGCAAGGTCGTCTACGTGGCGACAGGCAGCGGGATCGGGCCCTGCCTGCCGCACCTGCTCGCACAGGAGGTTCCCGCGCTGCTGGTCTGGGCGACCCGGAACCCGCGGGTGACCTACGGGGACGGACTGGTCGACGAGATCCTGGCCGTGCAGCCCCACGCCCGGATCTGGGACACCGGAGCGCACGGGAAACCGGACATGGTCGAGCTGGCTTACGCCGCGTACCGCGATTTCGGCGCCGAGGCGGTCATCTGCATTTCCAACAAGAAACTCACCTGGCAGGTCGTCCATGGTCTCGAACGCCGGGGGATCCCGGCCTACGGCGCCATTTGGGATTCCTGATCCGGCCAACCACAAAGGACACATCATGCGAGTGAGGTTCGAACGCGCCGGGCGAGTGGTCTGGGCACATCTGGACCGCCCCAAGGTTCTCAACGCGCTCGACACCGCGCTGATGGAGGAACTGGTCGGCACCCTGAAGCCCCTGGACGAGGATCCGGAGGTCGGCTGCTTCGTGATCACGGGATCGGAGCGCGCCTTCGCCGCGGGCGCCGACATCTCCGAGATGGCGGGCAAGACCGTTTCCGACATGGTGTCGGAGGACTACTTCGGGGGCTGGGAAGCCTTCGCCGCCCTGCGCACGCCCAAGGTCGCGGCCGTCTCCGGGTTCGCCCTCGGTGGCGGCTGTGAGCTGGCGATGATGTGCGATCTCGTGATCGCCGCCGACAGCGCGAAATTCGGCCAGCCCGAGATCACCCTCGGGGTCATCCCCGGTATCGGTGGCACCCAGCGGCTCACCCGGCTGGTGGGCAAGGCGAAGGCGATGGACCTGATCCTCACCGGACGGCTGATCGACGCGGTGGAGGCCGAACGCATCGGCTTGATCTCCCGGGCGGTCCCGGCGGACACGCTCCTCGCCGAGGTCACCGAAGCCGCCACCCGGATCGCGGGGTACGGCAAGATCGCCGCGATGGCGGCCCGTGACTGTGTCGACCGGGCGCTGGAGACGGGGCTCGCGGACGGTATCCGGTACGAGCGCCGCGTGTTCCACTCGCTGTTCGCCACCGCCGACCAAAAAGAAGGAATGCAGGCTTTTCTGGAGAAGCGGAAGCCGTCTTTCGAAGGGCGTTGACGCTCGACCGACCTGTGTATGGGTGGTTTCGGGATGGGGGCGGTCCGGCGGCCGGGGCATTTCACGGGGCTCATCTTGCTGTGTCGCGAAAGCCACTTTCGGGGCGTGTGGTGTCCTGAAAGTGGCTTTCGCGACGCGTGATGCTGCCGGGATCGTTGGGTTGGGGGTGGTGGTGTTGTGAAAGCCACGTTTGCAACCTTCAGCGTTGTGAACGTGGCTTTCGCAACGTGCGCTGGGTTGATCGAGGCTGTGGCGACCGCGGGGGCTCATTGTGTGGTGTCGCGAAAGCCACTTTCGGGGCGTGTGGTGTCCTGAAAGTGGCTTTCGCGACGCGTGATGCTGCCGGGGCCGTTGGGTCGGTGGTGGTGTTGCGAAAGCCACGTTCGCAACGTGAACCGCGCTGACCAAAGCCGCGGCGACCATGTCCAGCGGCAGACCACGTGACAGACCCGGTAGGTGACCAAATACGAGTCCGCCAGAAGCCGAATCGCCATTCACAACCTCCGCTTACGCGACTTCAGCAGGACCCTGATCCATGTTCGTGAGGGAATACCCCTTTCTTCGGAAACCTTCGAAATCGGGATGAGCACGTTTCGTTCAGCTCCGGTTAATCCGCGGCGGGGCACGGGGAAACGTTCCCGCGTCATGCTGGTGGCATGACCACGTCGTTGCTTTCCGCGAACGTGCCCGAGCTCGAGCGGTACGCCCGTCATCTCGAATCCGTGACCTCCGCCGACTTGACCGGAGTCGCCCGGGGCATTTCCGGCCTCGGCGGTGGTCAGGTCGGGGCGTTCGGGGTGTTCGCCGCCCAAGCGCTCGGTGTTCCCTGCCGGGTGGCCCTTTCCGGGCTCGGCGACCAGGTGACCGACCTCGCCACCCGCATCTCGGAGCTCGCCGGCGCGGTCCGCGAAGCCGCACACGACGTCGAACGCACCGACGAGGAGAACGCGGCCGAGTTCGCCCGTTTCGCGTGGCGCTGATGGGACAGCTGCAGATCGACCCGGCCACCTGGTCGGCCGGAGCCGGGATCGTCGACACCGGCAACTATCTCGCGACGACCATCAGGCAGGCGCACGACCGCGATCAGGCGGTGGTGGCGGCGGAACTCGGGATCGGCGTCGTCGCGCTGACCCTCGACACCGCCGCCATGGTGCTCGACCCACTGGGCAAGCTCATCGCGGCCGGCCTGGGCTGGCTCATCGAGCACGTCGCCTTCCTCCGGGCACCGCTGGACCTGCTCGCCGGGGACCCACCCGAGATCAAGGCCATGGCGGACCGGTTGCACCGGCACGCCGAAGACGTCCGTCTCGCCGCCGAGGACCTGGACAAGGCCACCCGGACCGCGACGGGCGACTGGGAAGGTGAGACGGCGGAGTCGTTCGCCGAGGTGCTGTCCGCCTTCCGCACCCGGCTGGGCTCGGTCAGCGAGTCGATCGAAACGGCCGGGTACGTGGTGGAGACGACCATGGCGGTGATCGCCGCGGTCCGCGCGCTGGTGCGGGACATCATCACCTCGGTCCTCGGCGACATCATCGCGACCGTGGTGGTGGCCCTCGCGCTCGCGCCGTTCACCTTCGGCGCGTCGCTGGTCGTGGGCACCACCCGCTGCGTCGTGCTCGCGGCGCTCGGGGTCGCCAGTACGCTCGCGAAGATCTCGCTGTTACGGGGTTTCTGCGGCCGTTCGGCGGACCGGCTCGACGAACTGGCCACTCCCGCGGTGAGCCCGCGCCCGCCGGCCCCCTCCAGTTCCGCGCTGGCGAACTTCGAAGCTCCCTGGCTGAAGAAGCACGAACAATGGCTCGCGGGGCCCGGACTCGCCGACCCGAGGCGCAAGGCACGATTCCTCGAACACTGGATGCGGCAGCACCATCCGGAGACGTTCCGGGTGCTGAAGTCGCTCAGTGACGCGAAGAGCAGCTCGAACTACGTCGGCTTGGCCGACAAGGCCGCGATCACCTTCGGACGTCAGATGACCGACATCCGCAGCCAGGCGGAAGCGGCCTGGCTGGAATCGGAGAAGCAGTGGAACGCCGCGCATCCGGACGCCGCGACCGCACCAGGGCGGTGATCACGGCTCCGGATCCGGTGCGCGCAAGCCGATCTCGCGCAGGCCATCGGCGTCGGTCCGGAACGAGACGAGCTCGGAAGCCGTCCTTTCCCTGGTCCACTCCGCCCGCGCGGCACCCCGATACTCCGGGGTGATCCGCCAGGTGACCTGGGCGCGAACCCGGTACAGCGGGCCGGTCGTCTTCCCGGTCTGTTCCGAGACGACTCCGCTGGAGCCGACGCCCGTGGTGTTCATCCAGCCCAGCACCGGCCCGACCGCCCGGACCTCCGGAAGGTCGACCAGCGAGGTACCGGGGATCAGCCCCTCCGCGATGCTCTTGCCCGCCGTCGCAGTCTTCGGGAAGAGACTCGCGTTGAGCGTGCCGAACAAGGTGCTCCACATCGGCCCGGTCGCGGTGTCCTGACGCACCGACCGATCCTGCACCTCGGTGACCGCGATCTCGGCGGCGTCCCTGACCGAAGGCCGAACCCATGCTTCGGCGAGTTCCGCGCGGATCACCAAGGCCGACAACGGATTCCGCTGAGTGAAGCCTGCCGCGTAGAACGGGTCCGCGTCCAGCCCTTCGATCCGGTGGCCCTCGCTCGTCAGTGCCTGGGGGAGCGCGGCGGCGAGAACCTCCGGAGAGGTCTCGTTCGCCACGACGTCGCGTGCCGCGGCCGCTTCCGACGGCACCCGGGGCAGCGGAGCGCCTGCCTCCTCCGCCACCCGCACACCTTCGACGATGTCCGTCACGACGGCGGCGACAGCGCCACCCAGGGGGTTGACGTAGGCCTTCGCGGGCAAGGACCGGATGACACCACCGGGAATCTCTTCGCCGATCTCCGCGACGAGGGTGCGGCTTCGCACCGAATCCGGCAGCAGAAGGTCCGGTGCCCGGTACAGCGTGGGAGTCCCGGTGAAGAAGTCGGTCAGGCCGCCGGTGAACGAACGGACGGCCCGGCCCAGACGCGCCGTCCGGCGCAGCTCGACGGTGAACTCGACGTCGTGCCGGTGGACGGCCGCGTCACCGGAAAGGGTCGCGGTCGCCGTCGTCTGGGTCTTGGCCGTTCCCGTCGTGGTGAGCGTTGTGTTCCCGGACAAGCCGCTCTGGCCTGAGGGATTGATGCCACGGATCAGCTTGTGCGGGAGGTACAGCGGCATGCGGAAGGCGAAGTTGGCGCTGTGGGACACGGTTTCGGCGTGGACCTGGTCCTGGGACTTCGCGTGGCGTGCGGTGAGCACGTCCGACCAGCCCTCCGTGGTCCGCTCGAAGAGACCGGGCAGCACCCGGGCCTTGAGGACGAGCTCGATGTCGATGGCGCCGAGGGGACCCGCGAAGGAGTCGTTCCAGTTCCGTCCACCGGCTACCAGCCGCGGCATCAGCTCCTCCAGCCGCCGGGGCGCCAGATCGGGCAGGACCTGGGCGAGCAGGGCGTCCACGGCTTGCCGGTCACCGGCCCCGAAGACCAGTTGCCCGACCCTCGCGCCTGCCCACGAAGCCAGGCCGAACCAGGACGGTGGCGCGGCGGCGGGGGTGACCAGCTCGGACAACCCCCGCTCGATCGACCAGATCAGCTGCCGGGTGGTCTCCGGCCGCACTGACATCGCGTCGCCCGTGTCGTAGGCGTGGGGCGGCCGGTCGTCCGGAGGAGACGCGGGGACGGGATCGTCGGTCTTCAACCCGATCTGGCCGATCTCCTCGGCCGGGACCCAGAGCTGGACGGTGTCGCGCCGGTGCGCCTCGGCGCGGACCGGGGCGCCCGTGGTTGTCGAGTCGTAGGGGCCGACTCCGAAGTGCCGATGCTCATGGGCGGAGAGGTGCACGGTGGCGTCGTAGGTGACCAGATAGGCGTCACCGGAGTAGGTCGTGCGCCGGGAGCGTTCGTGTTCGGCGCGATCGGTGACACCGTGGGAATCGCTCCCGAACCGGCCGTATCCCAGTTGCGGGAAGGAGTACAGGTTGCCTTGGGAGTTTCCCGCGATACCCGCCCGGCCGTTGCCGTAGGTGTAGCCGCCCCGGGTTCGCTGGACACCGTGCGAAAGGATGGTCCCGGTGCTCGCGGTGAAGGTCAGGGTGACTTTCCGAGGCGGCCCTTCGACGCGCGGATTGAACAGCTCGATCGCCAGGCCGGCTTCGCCCAGCCGTTCCCCGAAACCGACGAAGTCGCCCTCGCTCCGGCCATAGCGGTGCAGGGGCATCCGGTAGGTGCCGGTCACGACCTGGTCGAGGTCGGCGGCCAGCCGGTCCCTTCCGGCGAACATGTGGAGCTGGTGTTGCGCCAGGTGCTGGCCCTTGAGACCGTCGAACATCTTGTTCGCCAGATAGCCGGCGATCCCGGGTGGCAGGTCGAGGCCGTGGACGGCGAAGTGATCCGGCAGCGCGCCCGGTGTCCAGTCCCGCGGAGCGGTCGGTGTGGCGCTCTCGACCCTGGCGAAGGGGGTGTTTCCGTCGGCGCCGGGTGACTCGAACGACGTTCGCCCGCCCACCGTCGTTTCGGCCAGTCCGCCGGAGACGAGGAAGGTCGTCGACCGGGCACCTTCGCGGATCGTCACCTGATATCCGACGTGGCGGGAATGACCGGTGACGCCCGCGGCCGACCAGCCGTGTCCCTGTCCCGATTCCTTCGTGACGCCAAGTTGTTTCGACACGTTGCCGAACGACCGGTTGGCGCCCCCGGACAGCTCGTAGCTGCGCACCATGGCCGCCGAACCGGCGCCGATCACGAGACCGCCGCTTCCTCCGGCCGTGACGGCCCCTTCGACCGAGGCGGTCTGCTCGATCTTGCGTTTGCCGGAGACCTCACCGCTCAGACCGTCACGGGGTGCCTCCCGGACGTCGTCGCCGTGGCGGTGCCCGGACGGCGCCCCGACGGCACGGACGAGGACGTGGACGAGTTCGGAGGAGCGGTTGGTGAGGTGATGCGTCTCCCGCACCAGCAGGAACGACAGGCCGTCGCCGTTGAGGTCGGCCGAGCGCGACTTGAAGCCGTCGGGGGAGACCAGGCTGTCCAGCAGCGCGATGTTGTCGGCTGAAGAGCTGTGTCCGGTGCGGCCGTCCTCCGTGCGCAGCACGCCTTCGGGCAGCCGCCTGCCGAGTTCGGCGCGGACGTTCTCGGCGCCGGGGAATCGTGTCTCCGCCGCGCCGAGAACCTTGCGCGGGTCGAAGGTGGCGGTGGTGACGCCGTCGGTGGCGGCCGGTTCCGCCACCACCGCCCACGTGGTCCGGCCCTCCGGGACGAACTGCTGCCCGCGCACCTCGCGGCCGTCGTCGAACCGGACGCGGATGTCGTAGGTGACGTCGCTGATTCGCGCCCGCAGTTCCCCGGTGGAGGACCAGGTCGTCGACGCGGTGGTCTCCTCGGTGCGGGTCGTCTCACGGTTTTCGGCGGCGGACCGGAAGCCGCTGACGTCGAACCGGAAATCGAGCCGGTCGCCGAAGATCTCGCTGGGCCGGTCGTGGATGCTCCAGAGGAACCCGAACCCCAGCGAACCGTTGACGTCGAACGGACTTCGAGACGTGACCGTGGCGGAGGTCTCGGCGCGGTGACCGCGGCCCTGGGCGCTCACCGTGCCCTCCTTGGCGGTGTCGCCGTCCGATCGTGCCTTGGCGATGTGGTCATGGGCGTCGGACATGACGGCGGACAGTTCGACGACAGCGGTGAGCGCGCCGCCGGTCGCCTGAGGAAGGCGCAGGCTACGCGAGAGCGTGCCACCACTCAGAAGTCTTTCGCCCGCTTGGGACAGCGTCGCGCTGCCGCTGAGGGACCGGAGGTCGGTGCGCGGCGCCGAACCGGGCGTGTTCATCGCCGCGGCCCAGGCGGGATCGTGCCTCAGCAGGTCCCCGATCGCGGTGAACAGCCGGTGATCGCCGCTGAGGAAGGTGGCCCGCGGCCCGGCGGGCTCACCGGATCCGTCCGTGACCGGGCGCAGGTCATGCAGCGCTTCGGGCACGCTCAGCCCGACACCGCCCGGTTGGGTTCCCAGCGCGCTCTCGTCCGGCACGCCGGGCCGGGCGAGGGTGATGGTGTGCTTCAGGTCGAACGACTCGCCCGTCCACTTGTCCGGCGGGGTCACCGACGACGAGGTCTGCAGTTCGTCGGTGGCGGTGGTTCGCCAGCCGGGCGACGAGGTGACGCCCTTGACGCCGATCGAGGGATCGACGGTCCGCCACGTGAGCGGCGGGGTCGCGACCGGGGCCGAGACACGGTCGGCGAGCGCGCCCTGCCGTCGCGGGGCGGAAGCGGCGTCCTGGGTCGCGGTGCCGTAGGCGCCACCAGAGACCATGTTGGTCGCTCGTGCCGGATCCGGCGAGCCGACGGTGCCGCCGCCCGTGGTCGCCGCCGTGTTGTCGGCCGGACCCCCGCGGACGACCAGTTCGACGACGTCCGGCCCGTGCCCGTCCGTCACGACATAGCCCTCGTGCGCGAACAGCTTGAAGTTGTCCCGCAACGTCAGGTCGGTCAGCGCGTCCAGGATGCGTTCCGTCCGCGCGGAGGGAACGTCGGCGGCCGTGAGCAACTGTCGTACGTCCGCCCGGATCGCGGTTCCGTCCACCGATTCGGCGACCACGCCGTTGGTACGCGCGAGTGTGCGCACGTGTTCGGTCTTCGCGGACTGTGGCGGAGCGAGGGGCTGCAGTTCGACGTCGGGCGCCAGAAAGGATTCGAGGGCCGTACTGGACGAACTCGAACCGGCGTGATTCGAAGGCCCGGCCTCGTGCCGGCTGTTGGAAGGCCCCGCTTCGGTCTCGGGATACCACTCGGACCGGCTCGCCGGGGCCCCGCCCGGCATCCCCGTGGTCCGCCGGGTCCCGAGTTCGTCCGCGAGAATCGAGGAACTGGCGACCGCCGTCTTGGAATCGGTGTGGTGGATCTTTTCGGCGACGACGTCCTCGACGTCGTTGATCAGTTCCCGCAGCTGCCATACGGGAGCGGTCGCGACGCCGTCCAGGATGACCGGGATCCGGTGGTGCCGCGAAACGATGTGCGCGGCCTGCGCGTAGATCTCCTCCGCGTCGGTCTGGCGGAGCTTGCCCAGTTTCCGCCGGGCGCGTTCGGCCTCGGCCGCGACGCGATCGCCCCGGGTGTAGGCGGGCGGCGGTGGTTCTTCGCGGGGCGAGGGGATGAGCAGCTGATGGCCTGGCGGCAGAGTGTCGCTGTAGGCGGGCAAGTACTGCTTCGGCCCTTCGTTGTTCGCAGTTCGCCCGCCGGAACCGCCTGCCGCGCCGAGGAAACCTCCCCAGACACCGCCTTTGCCGCCGGTCGCCAGATTGGCGAAGACGTTGCCTGCCGGGGTGGCGATCACCTGGCCCGCCACGTCGCCCAGCTTGCCCGCGATCAAGGTGCGGGGAGCGAAGACCTCTCCGGTTTTCCGTTCGCTCCGGACGAGTGCGCGGACGCCTCGCGACGCACCGTAAGCGACCCCGGCCGCGGCACCTCCGCCCATGCCGCCGAGCGTCGAGTAGCCGACCGAAGACCAGTCGATCTCGTCCCGGTCGGAGAACAGCATCTGTCCTATTTGGACACCGAGGTCGAGGCCGCCCATGAACGCGCCGCCGGTGCCCGCGAGTATGGCGACGTTCTTGGCCAGATGCCCGGTCGCTACGGCGAGTTGCTTAACGGTGAGGCTCGTCATGCTCGAGATGAGCTTCTGCAGCACCGCCCGCAGCCCGACCTGTGCCGCCGCTTTCACTGCTGGGACGAGGAAGAAGAGCAGGGAAGAGAGCAAGGTGATGACGGTGGTCAGGGCCAGTGCCGCCATCGCGACGAAGATGATCTTCGTCTTCTGGACGTCGAGCGCCGCCGTCTTGGCCATGTCGGCGAGGTCTTCGCTTCGTTCGGCCAGTTCGGCCAGTGCCGCCGAGACGTCACTCCGCAGCCGCGTCGACCCGGCCCGTGCGACGTCGCCGTCCATGGCGTCGTCGACCAGCCTCGCGCCGGCCGCCACCGCGTCTTGGTATGCATTGAGGGCTTCAGCGAAGTCCTGCCACGCGCTTTGGATCGAGCGCAGGCCCGACTCGTCGGACTCGGGCCATTCCATGCCCAGGCCGATCCGGAAGAAGGACTGCAGCTCCGGCGGCAACCGGACGCCCCCGCTCACTGGGCACCTTCGACGCGCGTCACCTGTTCAGGTAAGCACAGCCTTACCTAATTGTATGGCTTTTGTGGGCAGGGTCATGATCACCGGGCCCGGGGCGGGGATTTCACGACTCGGAGTAGTACTTGGCTGCATCGAACGCGTCCTGCAAGGCGAGGAAAGCGTTGTCGCGCACTCGATCGTGTGCCAGCATGGGTGTCAGGAACGCCGCGAGATCACCCGGGTCGAGTTTGAGCAGATAAGGCGTGTCCCCGGTCCCGTCCTGCCGTTCCCGGTCGAGATAGGCCTGGTAGGCCAGGGCGGTGAGCAGCACGTTGTGCACGGGGAGCCGGCTGTCCAGCTGGTCCAAAGACAATCCCGCGGGCGGCAGGAGGTGGCGCAGCATCCGCGCCCGCCAAGGAATGAGCACGTGCCCCGGAAGATCCCGGGCCAGCTCGAACAGCCGGATCAGGTGGTCCGCGGCCTGTGCCAGCGATCCGTGGTCGACCGCTGTGTGGTCGAGGTCCACGACGTCGTCGTAGTCGGGTGGCGTCTCACGGTGAAAACGCAGGTCTGGCTCTTCGAAGCTGTACGGCGGCGGTGGCTCCTCGTGCGAATCCCGCAGGTATCCGGTTCCCGTCTCCGCGGTGAAAACGCCGAACCCGGTGCGACCCCACAGGTACCGGCTGGTCAGCCGGACGTTTTCCGCAGCCAGCCGCGCTTCCTCGAGGTAACTCCACGAGGCTTCGGGCTCGTTGCCGTTGGCGATGTACCGGCTCAGCGAAGCGAGCAGACCGTTGTGGAACTCTTGCCGGATCCGAGGTGAGACCCCGCCCTGTACTCCGGGAGCCGTCGCTCCCAGCATCGCCTCGGCCTGCCTGCGGGCCAAAAGCACGCGCTCGGCGGACGGCTGGTCCCGCTCCGCTTCCAGCCGCAGTTCCGCCTCGGCCTCGGCGAATTCGTCCGTGTATCTCGCCAGGGTTTCCTCGGCCCACTGGGTCAAGGCATCGTAAGCGTGCAGCCGCTCGAACCGCGCGCGGACGCTCTCGGCCGGCTTCCTGCCGTCGTGCCCGCGGGCCAGTTCCCCCGCGACGGCTTCGACCGCCGACTGCCAGAGCTCGCGCTGCCGGGCGCTGACCGGTCCATAGCCCGGCTCAGGCAGGGGACGTTCACCGAGCAGCCTTTCCGCCTGGTCAAGGAGAACCGGGTCCCGTAGAGCAGCGGCTTCGGGCAGCTGCCACGTGAACTCCTCGATGAGTTCCCGCAGACGCGGTGGGTCCGAACGCGGACCCAGTTCGGCGGCACCCGTGAGCACGGGGGCGGCCTGCTCGGCAGGCACCGCGTCGGGCGGGCGCACCTCGGGTGAGGGCGCCGACTCGGTCCGCAACTCGCTCAGCTCTTGGGAAGGCAACGTCGTGTAGTACGGCGCACCTCTGACCGCTCCCCGCGCTGCTTCGGCGTCCTGGCGAAGCCTGGCGACCTCAGGGGCCTCCCAAGCCTCCAGGGGCGAGGCGCCCCGCGCCATCGCCTCGGCGAGCATCACCACCAGACCTTGATGGAGCTGGTTACGCGCGACATCGTCGGCTCCGGGAACGGCGTGCGGCATGGACCGCGCCAGCCGCCTGGCCCGCGACAGGCCTGCCTCGACCTCAGGCTGCCCTGCCCGCGCCGACAGCCAGTCGCGGGTCTCGCGGATAAGGCCGCCCCACGCGGTGCTGGACTGGGGTCCTGAGGGCTCTGCGGCACTCGACGTCATCACGGGCTCATCGCCTCCCTCCACGTAGGGCGCGTCGGGGACTCGTTCGCGCAACGACGCGAGGGTCTGACGTAGACCGGCGACGTCCGAGTGCTGCCAGGCTTCCCGCAGTGACGCGCCACCGAGCAATGCGTCCGTCAAGAGGGTGACGAGCCCCTCGTGAAGGAACGCGTGGATCTCCTCGTCGGCCCCATCGACGTAAGGCAGTTCTCCCACCAGGTGCTCGGCACGGTCGCGAATCCGTGAGACGGCCTCGGGATCGGTCTCTCCCCGCTCCGTCATCCGATCGTGCGCGGCACCGATGCGTTCGGACCACTCGACCATCGCGGTGACTTCTGCCGAAGCCGGTTCGTCCTCGATAACCGACGGCACCGGTGACCCGGGAGGGGCGTCCGATTCCGCGTCGTCCTGCTCGAAAAGGGCGTCACCAGTGGCCGAGGACGCGTCGTCGTCCGAGAAGCCCTCGAAGGTGGGGTCCAACCGGATCCGTATGCCGCCCGGCCGAGGCAGCGTCACCGCGTCGCTGGGAGTGCTCGGTCCTGCTTCGGCGTCGTCCGGTTCGAATCCGCCGAGGCCGTCGACCAGCGGCTGCGGCGGACTGGGTACCGCCCCCGGTGCGACGGCTTCGAAGAACGCGCCGCCGGACTCGATGGTGCGCTCGCCGTTCCGGGCCACCGCCACGACTTCCGAAGCCCCCCATATGGTGGTCGGCACGGCCTCGCTTCCCCAGGCTTCACGGATGCCGTAGGCGACCGTTCGACCGGTGCCGATCAGGTTGGCGGAGCACTGGCCCAGAACGACGCCGGCGTTCGGATCGGGTTGGGCTCGACGGTAGATCTCACTGGCGAAGATGGCGCGCGCGGCCGGAGCGCCACTCAAGGAAACGACGTCGCCACGGCGGTAGGGATTCCCTGTCGCGAGCGCGAACTGTAGCCCGGCGGGCGAACCGTGACCGCTGGTGAACCAGGGATCGCGGCCGGCCCAAGGCGCTCGGTAGGGAAGAGGAACACGATCGACGCCACCGCGACCGTCCGGGCGGGAGACTTCCCTGATGTAGTACTGCTGCTGACCGCGTGACTCACCCAGAGCCGCGAGTGCTTCGGCGGCGCTGTCGAAGTCCTTGCTGGGAAAGAACTGACCGAAGGTTCCGAGGCGTTCGTTGGCACTCTCGAAATTCACGATGTCTTTCGGGCGAGGTGTCCTCGGCTCGGCTACCCGGAAGCCCGGCCCGGTCAGTCCGAGGCGGCCTCCGGACCGGAAGGTCAAGGTACCCCTCGGCGCATAGGCGGAGCGGGCGTACCCGCCTCGCGCCATTCCGGCGGCGAAAGAAGCCAGCCCCACCGTGCGGCCTCCCCAGCCGACCAGGAGGTAGGAAAGATCGGGGTCCGCTCCGAGTCCTTGGCGAAGTGCCGGATCGTCACGGAGAACGTCGGCCAGGGCGACCGGGCTGACCACACCCGCCTTGCCGTCGCGACGGGTCGCGAGATAGCCGCGAGGAGCGCGTGGTGCAACGATGAGTACCGGCGCTCCGTCCCACGGTGCGCGGTGACTGCCGCCGTCACGATGCACGTAGGTCGAGAGGGTTTTCGTTGTGCTGTTCGCGGTCCAGCGCTGGAGGCGTCGCAGAACGCTTTCATCACCAGGAGTACGGACGAGCCGTACGGCCAGGGTGCCATCCGGCCGGTGCAGATCAGTGGTCAGGAGATCGCCGGTACGTAACCGGGAAACCGCCGCGTAGTGGGCTTCGTCGCCGGGTTCGCCCTTGATCCCGTACACCGGCGGATACAGGCCGGCTTCGTGCAGGCTCCCTGCCATGTCGAAGCCCAGGCCGCCGATGTCGTTGCGGGAACCGGAATCCGTCGAGTGGACGACGACCGGTCGGCCCGGCCTCAATGCGAGCTGTGTCCTGAACTCGGCGTTCGAAGCCAACAACCGCCCTATGGCGCGTCCCCCGAGTGCGATGTCATGGCTGCCGCTGATCCGTGCGAGCGCGTGCCGTGGGTCGCCGTCGAGAAAGACGTGAATCGGTTCCCTGTCACCCCATGGGCCTCGAAGTGGCGGCGTGGCTTCGGTGAATATTTCCGCTCTGGATGCCGCGTTTCCGGAGTGGGAAGAGATCGCGAAAACGGAGTCTTTGGCGAGAAAGTGAAGGTCGGAGACCGAGGGCGATATTTCGGAGAACCTGCCTCCTTGGTCGATCCCGAGCACCCCGAAGTCGCGTTCGAAGGTGAGCTTGCCGCTGTGTTCGAACGCGTGCCAAGGGCCGGTCAGCTCGCTCAGCCGGGCGAGGAACCGCCGGTTGAGTGCCGGGTCCGCGCCGCCTGGACGCGTTTCGTGGGTGGCGATGATCAACGGTGGCCGGACCGCACCGCTGGCGGCCCTGCGGAACGAAGCGACCGAGAAGACCTTCTCCGCCATCGCTTCGGGCTCGATCCGTACCGCTGCCTCGCCGGTGGGATCGGTGGCGACGTAGTTGCCGTCTTCGCTCTCGAAGATCAGATGGAACGGCCGTGTCGTTTCACCGTCGGTGAAGTCTGCCCAATCCTGCACGGATTCCACCCGTGACGCAGTGCCGTCTTCCTGCGTCGAGTGAACCGCTACGACTCGTTCCGCATGATCGGTCGACGCGGCGGCGGCCGAGACCAGCACTTCTCCGCGGTCCACCGATCCGGCGAAACCGATGCCGTAGTCGCGTCCATGCGCGTCGGTGAGCTCATAGTGTCGCGAGTCCGGCGGATCGGCGATCACCTCGTCGCCGACTTCCGGACTCGTCTCTTCCACGAGGTGGGGGAACAGTTTCTCGTGTGCCCGCGCGTGCGACGAGTCCGCCCAGCGGGCGAACTGTTCCGGAGTCTGCCGGGCGAGGTTCCCGTATTTCGCGTCGCCCACCACGAAAACGGGACGTTCGTCTTCCATCGCCGCGCGCAGGTGAAGCCAGTGGTTCGGAGTCTTGAGGAACGTTCCACCTTGAGCGGTCACCTCTTCCCAGAACGCGGTCCGCGATTCCGGCGTGCCGAGCGCGTCGCCGAGGCGGACCGTCCGGGGGGCATGACCGACGGCCTCGTTCGCCCCGAACATCGTGCCGTCCGGCTCGAAGCCCAGGTGTGGCTGAAGCCGCGCGACATAGGAACTCTGGTCCACGCCGGTCAGGCGGCGTGAGCCGCGATCGACGACCAGGGGAGAGGTCAAGGCGAGACTTGTCAGCCAATCGCCGGGAACGACCTTGCGGGTGAGCACCGGCACCGACACCGCCCGGAGATCGGCCGCGGCCAGTTTCTGCATCGTGCGCCCCCAGCGGTCGGTCAAAGCGTTCCAGTCCCGCTTGGTCGCCGGGGCCGCCTGATCCGCGGATACCAAGGTCATGGCGGCCGTTTCGAGGGATGTGAACTCGGCACGGGCGTCGGCGATGCGTTTCCGGACCATCTCCTCCAGCGTCCGGCCGAACGGGCGGTCCCGCTTGCCGCGCACGGCCGGATCCACCCGTTGCAGGTCGTGGCCGGTCGCGTCCGCCACGGCGCGGCCGAGGTGCAGCAAGCCGGCGATGGTCGGCACCCGGCCGCGGACGGCCGCGTGGATCGCGGCCGGGGTACAGGTGTTGAGGAAATGCTGTTCCTCATGCCCCGTGCCGGCGAACAACGACTCCGTCAAGGCGGCCGGATTCCGCACCAGCCCCCGATACAACGGGTCGGCGATCACCGCGTCCCGGGATGAAGCGCTCATGTTCACCAAACCGAGCGAGGCGAGACGCACGGCCAGGTGGTCGCCGGGTGAGACGGTCAGTCCCGCCAGCAGTGAAGTCGGTGTACGGGTCGGGTCCTGGCCTCGTTCGATGAAGGTGTTCAGTTCGTCGAGCACCTGCGTGAGCCGGGCCGGGGTGATCGGTTGAATCACCCGCCGGTCCATGGCTACGCCGCGGGTCCGGCCCCCCGAACCGAGATCCTGCTGTCGCACCGGGACCAGGGAAGCGGCCAGCAAGGTGTCGTTGACCAAGGTGCGGACGCGATTCCGGAGTTCGGCGTCGCCGAGAGCGGCGGTCCTTTCGTTCAGGATGATCAGTTGTGAGCGGGTCGCCGGCGGCAGCGGCTGATGTTCGAGCCTGCCTCCGGCGGCGAGTTCGCTGAACTCCGCCAGCCGGCCGTCGAGCTCGGCCCTGGTCATCCGCAGGCCCGGCAGCCCCTGGGTGGCCGAGTCGTAAGCCTTGACCGTGAGATTTTCGGCGGTGGATCGGACGGCGGCCACAGACGTCTCGACCACGACATCGTGACGACCGTCCGAGACCCCGTTCGCGGTGCTGTCCCCGACCTCGGCGTGGATCTCGATGTCTTCCAGACGTATCGGAGACGAGGCGGCCAGTTCTTCGGCCAAGGCCGCGCGGAGCAGAGAGCGCACCTGCTCGGCCCGCCGCTGGGGTGCGATTCCCTCCCCGCCCGGGGGCAGGTCCTTCCCGCTGTACGCGGTCACCGTGATCGCCGGACCGGGCAATCCCCACTTCGCTCGAAGCGCCGCCGCTTGGGCGACCGCGTGCGCGGTCTCCCGGACGGCCGAGCGGTCGATGGAGGTCAGGGTCGCGGCCGTTTCGGCGAAGGACAAGGTGAGGGCCGGTACGCCGGCGGGACCCACGGCTCCCTCTCTGGGGAGGGGCACGGGGGAGGTGTCGCCGAGGTCCTTGGTGCGTTCACCGGTGCGTTCGATGACGTCGAATTCGGCGCTCAGCTGCGCGGCGAACGATTGCGGATCCGGCACGATCTCCGGCAGGACCAGCGCCTCCGGTAGCACGAGGCTTTGACGTGTGGGCCCTAGGTGGAGGGTGTTGTCGATGCCGGGGTCGGTGGTGGTGATCCCGCCGCCGGGGGCGATGTGGATGGGGGCGTGAAGGTAGGCGGGGGCGAGGGCGAGGTGGTTGAGAGTGGGGTTGTCGAGGGCGAGGCTGGTCAGGTGGCTGTGCTGGGTCGTGGTCAGGTCGCAGGCCCAGAGGTTGAGGGTGTGCTGGGTGGACCAGTTGACGGGGAGGTTGGTGATGGTGGTGATGAGGTTCGCGGGGGTGTGGGGTGGTTGGTGGGGGAGGTGGTAGGTGTCGGTGGTGGTGTTGTGGCGTACGAGGACGTTGACGGTGCCGGGTGTGGGCTGGGTGAAGGCGTTGGTGAGGTTTGTGGTGTAAGTGGGGTCGATGAAGGCGTAGCCACTGTTGTGGGGGAGGGGGATGGCGTGGGTGATGGTGTTGTCGTGGGTGCGGATGGGGATGGTGTGGATGCCGGGTAGGGGTTGGTCGGTGCGGACGGACAGGATGGTGGTGGCGATGTCGCGGAGTTTTTGCTGAGTGCCGGTGATGTGGTTGACGCGCATGTGGCGGACGAGTGTGGTGGTGGCGTCGGGTGGTGTGAGGTCGAAGAGGTCGAGGTTTTTGAGGACGAGTGCACCGGTGCGTTGGAGGATGGCGTCGCGGTCGTTGGGTAGGTTGGTGGAGAGGGTTTCTTGGCGGTCGCCGTTGGCGGTGGCTTCGTCGATGATGCGGGTGACGAGTGGGGTGAGTCCGTTGTCGGTGTTGGTGATGCCTTCGCGGGTGAGTTGGTGGACGAGTTGGTCGACGGTGGCGGTTTTGTCGGCCCAGGCGGCGGCGTAGGCGAGTTTGTCGATCCAGCCGAGGTCGTTCTCGTTGGCAACGTCCAGGCGACGACCGAAAATCCGGCCGTCCGGCTCCAGCCTCATGGCAGCACGACCAGTGGCCACGTCGGCGTCGGACCGCTCTGCCGCCAGCCTTTCCCGCACCGCGTCCTCGAATGGCTTGGTATTGCCACGGACGTTGTACTTCCGCAGCTGGGCCACCAGGTTGCCGGCGCTGAGGCCGAGCCCGTCGGCGATCACGGCGTCGATCAGTGGGATGGCCTTCGGGTCACCGAATTTCAGGATCGGATATCGCCGCTGCTCCAGAACGGCGATATCGATGGCCTTTGTAGCGTCCAACCGGAGATCTTGAACTCCGGAAAAGCCCAGATGCTCGGCGCGGCGGGCGATTTCCGTCACGGTATCTTGAGGGTGGTCGACCGCAAGGCGCCATAGCACAGCGCTGAAGTCATTCGGCTCGACGAAGTCGTATTTCGTTTTTTCCCGCCCGCGGCCCCGGTATCGGGGGTGCCATAATGACCCGGCTTCGTATGCCTCGGTCACCGCTGCGGAGATGACGGAATTAGTGCCCTTTTTGGCGAGGACGTTCTTGCGGTAGAGGTGCATGACCAGGATATTGTTGCCGAGAGAGCCGTTCTCGTCGACGACTTGCCGAGCCAGTGCTTTGATGATCGGCGCGTCGACCGGATCGTCAACGTCGAGCTTGGCCCTGGGCATCTCGGCGTCATCGAAGACAAGCGGGGCGCCTTCGGAGGGAAGAAGAACGTCGACGGGATCAAGGTGGATGATATTCGATGCTTCGGTTTCGGATTCTTGGAGTAATGTGCGCGCGAATTCTTCGAGTTCTTCTTGGGTGCCGGTGATGTGCCGTGTACGCATATGCCGGACCAGGAGTGCGGCCCGGTCTGGCGTCGCGGTGGTGCGGATGGTCGGCGTCGCGGTCAAAATTGCCTGTACGCGGGCACGGGCGGCGTCTCGGGTGTCGCCGTTCGCCGACAGGGGGAGCAGCCGGTCGCCGTTGCGCTGCGCTTCTTCGACCGAGTCGGTGACGACGCGGCGAAGCTTCTCTTCTGATCCGGAGATTCCCTCGGACCGCAGGAGGTTGGTTATCTCGTCGGGGGTGGCGGACTTGGTTTGCCATGCTGCGGCGTAGGCCAATTTGTCGATGAGAGCGTGGTCGGCCCGGTTGTCGGCGCTGAGGTTCTTGCCCAGAAACAATTCAGGTCGCCGCGGCGGGGCAGTCGAGCCAGACTCTTTGGCTGCCGAAAGCAGTTCGGTATCATTCTCCAGGACGTTTCTCCGCTGGGTCACGAGAGCCTTGAACTCCGTGCTCGCTCCGGACACGTTCGAGCGTCGTAAAGCGGCGACGACCGTGCCGGAATCCCTGTCGTCGCTGTTCGCCAGCAATCGATCGATCAACGAAACGATCCGATCGCGATCAGCGGGTTTTGAAAGTGTCAATTTATGCTGCCGGCGACCGTCCTGTTCGGCGATCCTCATTGCCTCTTGGACGCCCTGCTCGAGTTTATGGTGACCGATTGTGAAGCCGGCCACGGCCGCGCTATGTGCGATCGCAACGGTGGAAGAGTCTTGGTTTTCGATCACTTGCCGGTAAAGCCATACGGTCAGATCGTTCGGGTTCTCCAGGTCGAACGTGTCACTATTGCGCCTACCGCGATAAAGAGGCCACCAAAGTGCCTCGGCGTCCTCGAGTTTTGAACGTGCCGCCTTGAGGAGTCTCCTGACCTCGGTGTCGGGCAGTCCTGACGGAAAGGCGTTGCGAAGCGTGGAATTGAGTAGATACCTTATTGCCAGGTCGCCGTACCGGAGTACGATCATCTCGGCTGTGACCGCGGCCTCGGCCGAGGCCGCCGCCCCGGTTTCGCGTGCACTCGCATCGATCCTGTTCATGTCGATGGGATTCAGCGAGAAGGCGCGGGAGGGATGTGTGCGGGACGTCTGAAGGCTGGAGAGGGCTACGCTTTCGAGGTCCTTCTGTGTGCCGGAGATGTGGCGCATCCGCATGTGTTTGACCAGGACTTTACGCTGTTCCGGAACGGCAAGCGTCCGGATCTGAGGCGTGGCATCGAGAATGGCGTCGGTGCGGGAGCGGATGGCGTCGTGGCGGTCGAGATCGTTGAGCGACAGTGGGATGAGGCGGTCGCCGTTCAGATCCGCGCTGTCGATCGCTTCGCCGACGAGCTCCAGGAGGGTGGCAGGTGAACCGGTGATACCCTCATCCAGCAGAATCTCGGTGATTTCTTCGGCGTTGGCGGTCTTTCTTTCCCACACTGTGGCGTAGACGATCTTGTCGATGAAGGCGCTGTCCTCGTCACGGTCGATATCCAGTTCTTTCCCCAGAAAAGCGCCGGTCGGCCGCAGTACGGGCAGTCCACGCTCTTGAGCGGCCGCGAGAACTTCGGAATCCTCCCGAAGTTCTCGTTCGCGTAGTCTCACGAGGGAGGTGAGCGCGCTCGCGTTCCCATGCACGTTCAACCGCTTCAGGTCCTTGACAATCTCCGAGGGCGCGCGATCTACGCTGTTGGCGAGGAACTGGTCGATCAACGTGGTGATCTGATCGCGGTTCTTCGAAAGAGACAATTCCGGATATCGGCGTCCGTCGCCCTCGGCGAGCTTGATCACCGCCCTGATGTCGACCAAGAGTCGGCTGTGCGGCGCGGGAAACCCGGACTCGTGTGCGCTGCGGGCGATCTCAGTGGCGGTAGAGTGCCCTTCGGAAGTCACCTTGCGATACAACCAGGCGGCGTAATCGTTGATCTCGCCCTTGTTGAAGTGCTCCTGGTTTTGTGTGCCTCGGTAGAGTGCGCCCCACAGATAACCGGAATCCAGGAGGGTTTTTCGCTCGTTCTGGAATTGCTCGCGCAAGCGGGCGTGAAAGACTCGCTCGGGGAAGACGTCCGAGCGCACATAGGTGAGAAGATGCCGGATATCGAGGTCGCCGTGCTCTTGGAGGACGTCTTTGACCTCTTTCGCGATCTTGTCCGCGGTTTGCGGGTCGTCAGGGTCGGCCACGGTGATGAGGGTTTCGTCGAGCTTGCGTTTGCGGCCGAGGAACAGGGTGTTGACGACGAAGGGGTTCCGGGTGGTGATGCGGCCGTCTGGGGTGACGTAGATCGGGGTGTCGAGGTGTGCGGGAAGGATGGCGAGGTGGTTGAGGGCGGGGTATCGGCGAATGTGGCCGGCGAGTTGGTCGTGTTGGGTCGAGGTGAGGTTGCAGGCCCAGATCTTGAGGGTGGTCGAGGTGCTCCAGCTGACGGGGAGCGTGGCGATGGTGTTGGCGAGATCCACTGACTGGTGCGGGATTCGGTCGTCGATGCGGTCGGGCAGGTAGTAGGTGTCCTCGGTCGTGTCATGGTGGGCGAGAAAGTTGACTACGCCGGGTTCAGGCACGGGAAACGCCGCGTTGATGTTGGGGGCGTAGATGCTGGAGACGAAAGCCACGCCGCCGTTGCGGGGAAGGGGGACGGCTTCGACGATCTGATCGGCGTAAGTGCGGATGGGGACGGTGAGGGCGCCGGGGAGGGGTTGGTCGGTGCGGACGGACAGGATGGTGGTGGCGATGTCGCGGAGTTTTTCCTGGGTGCCGGTGATGTGGTTGACGCGCATGTGGCGGACGAGTGCGGTGGTGGCGTCGGGTGGTGCGAGGTCGAACAGATCGGGGTTTGTCAGGACGAGTGCGCCGGTGCGGTGGACGAGGGCGTCGTGGTCGTCGGGGAGGTCGGCGGAGAGGGTTTCGTGGCGGTCGCCGTTGGCGGTGGCTTCCTCGACGATGCGGGCGACGAGTGGCCTGAGTCCGTCGTCGGTGTTGGTGATGCCGTCTTGTTCCAGCCGGTGGACGAGCTGGTCGGTGGTGTCTGCTTTGTGGGCCCATGCGGTGGCGTAGGCGAGTTTGTCGATCCACGGCAGGTCGGCTTCAATCGCTATGTCCAGGCGTCGGCCCAGGATCCGGCCATCCGGGCGCAACGTCGACAACTCGCGTCCGACGGCGACGTCCGCATCGGAGAAACCGGCTTCTCTGATGGCTTTCACTTCAGCAACGAACATTTCATCGCTGCCATGGACGTTGTAATCCCGTAGGTGACTGATCAGAGCGTCAGTGGTCAGCCCAGGATGATCCGTCGACAAGGCGGCGATCAACGCTCGCAGACGGGGTTTCTCCGCGGGATCGGAGACGGCCGTGATCGGATGCCGTCGCTGATCGTCGACCATGGTGGCTATGGTGCTGTGCGCGGTGGTCACCAGTGCCTCGTTCCCCAGGAAGCCCGCGTACTCGGCGCGCTGCGCTAGTTGTGCCGGACTTTCCTGCGGATGGTCGGTCGCCAAACGCCACAGCAAGGTGGTCAGGTCGGCCGATTGCTGCGCGGCCCGCTGCCGCTCTCGGCCACGATAATTCGGATACCAGGAAGAGCCCGCAGCCGTGATATCGGTCTTCACGGCATCGATCAAGGCGAAGATCCCGGCTTTGCGCTCGACGTTCTCCTTGGCCAACAGGAGAGCCAGCGTATCATTGCTGATGATGCCGTGAGTGTCGATGGCCCTTCCGGCCAATTCCCTGATCAGGGATATGTGAAGTGGATTTTCGTGGTCCAACTTTTGCCGGTTGAACGGGTCGGGGCCAGTGAGATCGATCGTGGCCAAGGACAGTTCGGGAAGCGCGAAGGCGGCAGGCTCCGGCGCGTTGTCGGCGTAGGCCTCCAGTTCTTCCTGCGGGCCGGTGATGTGGCGCATCCGCATATGCTTCACCAGGGTTTTGACCCGGTCTGACATGTCGGGGTCGAAGAATATGGGTGTGGCTTGATATATGGATTCCAGGCGTGCCTGGATGGCGTCATGGTGGTCAGGGTCGGTGATCGACAGCGGCTGGAGCCGGTCGCCGTTGCGCGTGGCTTCATCGATCGCGGAGGCGACGAGACGCTGGAGTGTTTCCGCCGACCCGGCAATGCCTTCTCGCTGGAGCTGGGTGACCAGTTCATCGACGTTGGCTGTCTTGCGCTCCCAGATCAGGGCGTAGGCGGCGCGGTCGATGATCTCATGGTCGGCATGGTTGTCCGCGTTGAGTGATCGCCCCATGAAGAGCCCGCTCGGCCGCAGGTCGGGCAGTCCTCTGGCCTGTGCTGCCGCCAACAGGGCGGGATCATTCTTCAATTCGCGTTCACGCTCGGCGACCAGATCGGAGATCTGCTTTTTCACCCCGTGTACGTTCAAGCTGCCGAGTTCCGCAACGTACCGCTTGCGATCGTTGTAGCCCCGATTGGCGACCACTCGATCAACGAGTCGTTCGATCCTCGCGCGGTGCTCCGGGTTCGCCAAGGAGAGGTAAGGACGTCGGTGTCCGTCGCCCTCGGCGACCACGGCCGCGTTCTTGATGGCGTCGCGAATCTGCGTATCGCTCGCCGAGAACCCGGCTTCGGCCGCGCGGCGTAGCGTTACGGTGGTGAGCTCGTGAGGGTAGGTGATCGCCATCCGGTACAGCCAGGCGCTCAGATCTTCAAGAGACTCCGGCGTGCCCTTGTCCTTGTTATGTCGCCCGCGATAAATCGGGCGCCAAAGACTACCCGATTCTTTGGCGATTTCCAGCTCTCTGGCGAAGCTCTGTCTCAATTTCGACTCGAACCGGCCTGCCGGGAAAATATCGTCAGGGGCGAGAGCAAGCAAGTTCCTGGACGGAAGGGCTCCATGTTCTTGAATGATTCTTCTGGCCGTTTCGGCGAGTCTTTCAGCCGTCTCCGGCGCGTCGGGATCGGCGGCGACGGTGCTTCCGTCGCGACGGTGTTTGGGTGCGAGGTGAAGGGTGCCGGGCAGGTGGGGATCGGTGGTGGTGACGGTGCCGTCGGGAGGGATGTAGAGAGGAGTTCCGCTGTGAGGAAAGGAGAGTTCGACACCGAGAGTGGTACGGGCGATGGGTGCGAGGTGATGGTAGGCGGTCGTGGTGAGGTCGCATGCCAGGAGGTCGAGCCGGGTATAGGTGCCCCAGCGCGCGACGGCTGGAGGGAGTTGGCGCAGGGTCTGGACGAGCTGGTCGGGCCGGTGGGGGATGCCCTGTACGTGTACGCCGGGTAGCTCGAAGACGCCGTCTCTGTGTTGGGTGACGAGCCGGAAGAGTCCGGGCGTGGCTTCGGGGAAGGCGCTGGCGACGTTGGCGGCGTAGGCAGCGGGGACGAAGGCGACTCCGCCGTTGTCGGGTAGCGGGATCGCTCGGACCGGTCCGAGCGGGGAGGCGATGGTGACGCTGTGGGCTGGTTCGGACGGGATGGGTTCCGTAATCGTCGTCGCGGTGGCCTGGGCCGCGTGCGGCGGGTGGGAGGTGGAGCGCGCGACGTCGAGCACAGCCCCGGATGCCGGTATCGGCTCCGTGAGAAAAGAGCGTGTGCCCTGGGACAGCGCCGGTTCGGTGGCGCGGTTGTGGCCGCCGGGCTGTGAGTCGCTGGTCGTGTCGGGTCGTGCGGCGGTGATCGGCTGTGGTGCTGGGTTGGCTGCGGTGTTCGAGGTGAGGGTGGCGCGGTCGGCCGATGCGCGTGAGGTCTCCGGGCCCGTGCTTCTGATCTGCCCCGGGGTGTCCGGACGTGCTTCCGCCGCGCGGGTGTCGGCGATGGCGGCGGCCGGGTGAGAGTGCTGGACGAGCTGGGGAGTGGCTGTGACGGCTGGGCTTTCGCCGGACGTTCCGTGTACCGCTTTGGTGCTTGTCTCCGGTGCGGTCACCGCGGGTGAAACCGTCGGCGATGCCGATGTGCCGGAGCCCGGTGCCGCCGAGTGTCCCGTTGCGACTGTCGCGGGTGTCGCCCGCACGCCGTTCTGCGTGGGGGCGGCGGAGACGGGGCTAGTGCTCGCCTGAGTGGTGGCGCCGTTCGCGGTCGTCACGGCGCCACCAACTGCGAGGAGAGGGGTCGCCGTGGAGGTGGTGTAGAGGGTGCCGAGTGCTTGAGGGCTGGTGGTGTAGGCGGGCGTCTTCTCCGGGCGAAGGTCCACCCCGCCGGCGACGGCTGTGTACGGCGGCGGCAGTTCGGCTTTCTCCGGGGCCTGAGTGGCTTTGGTGCCGTGGGAGTCGCTGTCCGTGGTGGGCTTCCCCGTGACGGCGGGTTTTTCCGCCGCGCCCGGTTTTTCCGTGGCGCTGGGTTTTTCCGTGGTGGGGATGGTGAGGTCGGGGATTTCGGGTGGGTGGATGGCGTCGAGGGCGGCGCCAGTGGCAGGGGCCGTGCGTCCGCCTCCGTATTTGGAAAGTGCTCCCAGCGCGCCGAGGGCGGGGTTGCCGACGGGGGCGCCGAGGGCGAGGTTGACCAGGGGCGCGGTGGCCACGGTGGTCACGAACTGGCCGGTGGCGTAGGCGGCGTCGCCGAGGGCGGCGAGGGGTTTGTTGATGGTGGTGATGATGTCTTGGGCGGTGACTCCGGCGGTTTGTTTGACGAGTGTGTCTAGGTGGGCGGGGTCGATGGTGAGGCGGTCGCGGAGGTCGAAGGCGGTTTTGCGGATGCTTCCGGCGGCGGAGTGGAAGATTCCGGCGAAGGCGCCGCCGAGTGCGCCTCCGACGAGGGAGGAGGTGAGGGATTTGGTGTCCCA